>JAAESQ010001221.1 GCA_024229275.1 bacterium
CACTTGTTCTCTCAGGAGCTTCCGGAATGGAACTGGCGGTCCAGTTCGCACGAAAGGTGCTTGAGCTGGGCGATGTGACTCTCCACGTTGTGGCAACGTCATCGTCGGTGAAAGTCATGGCTCACGAACTCGGTGCTGAGTGGACCTCGGCGCGTGCGTTTTGCGCTCAGCTGCTCAAGGATGGGGGCGAAGCCGAACACCTGCACCCATGGTCCGATCACGAAATGACGGCTCCGATTGCCTCGGGTTCTCATCCAATGACGGGCGTCGTCATCCTTCCGTGCTCTGCCGGAATGGTCGGGTCTCTCGCGAATGGGATATCACGGGGGCTCGGTCAGCGTGTGGCAGACGTCGCGCTCAAACAGAGGTGGCCGCTCGTCGTGGGTGTCCGCGAGACACCGATGTCTCCCATTCTTCTCGACAATCTGAGGCGCCTCGCCTATGCAGGGGCGCACATTGTTCCCCCCTTGCCTGCCTTCTATCTGAGACCGAACCCTGAGGTGGCCTACCAGACGTACCTTGATCACTACTGCTTGCGGCTGTTCGATCTGCTGGGCATTGAGCCTGCGGGTGACGGCCTTCGGTGGAACGGATGAAGATGAAACCGCCACAGTTGGTCGCCCAGGCCGTCGAGACTGCCGATATGATCAGACTACAGCACACCGTGTTTGCATTGCCGTTCGCAATCATGGGATTGATTACCGCGACTGGCCAGCTTTGGCCCGAGCCGAGTGTTTGGCTATGGGTGCTGGTAGCCATGGTCAGTGCGCGCACTGCGGCGATGTCTTTCAATCGACTTGTAGATCAGAGGATTGACGGTGAGAACCCGCGAACCAAGGAACGATCGCTGCCGGCTGGACGTCTGAGCCGGCCCTTTGTGTGGATCGTCACTATTGTGTGTGCGGTGGTGTTCGTTCTAGCAGCTGGCTTCCTCAACCGTCTGTGCCTCCTTCTTTCGGTCCCTACGCTTGTGTTTCTGCTGGGCTATTCTTTCGCCAAGCGATTCACATCGTGGTCCCATATTTGGCTCGGTGCAGCGCTCGCGCTGGCTCCGATAGGCGCCTGGGTTGCCGCAGTAGGCGAGGTGGCGTGGCCCCCAGTCGTACTCGGTATTGCAGTCCTGTTTTGGGTTGCTGGCTTCGACGTTATTTACTCGTTACAGGATCTGGAGTTTGATCGTTCGGTACAGCTACGATCTTTGCCGGCGGCACTGGGGGCCGACGCTGCACTCCGCGCTGCAAGGGTTTTTCACCTGATAGCGTTCGCTGGTTTTCTCGCGTTCTCGGCACTCGCTGGCGGAGGTCCGCTCAGGTACGGAGCAGCTATTGCGGGTGGAGTCCTGCTAGCCTGGCAGCACCGGCTGGTCTCGCCAGACGATCTGAGTCGTGTGGATGCGGCGTTCTTCACCGCAAACGGCGTGCTGGCCGTTCTCATGTCGCTGGTATTCGTGTTTGCTAAGATGCCATTCGCCCTATGAACGACACCCAGCGGATTCCATTTCGCCACATCGCGATTGAAGGCCCCATCGGTGTGGGCAAGACTTCGCTGGTCGAGTTGCTCGGCAAACGGTTCGAGGGAGTGATGGTGCTGGAGGACATCACGAATCCTTTTCTCGAAGCCTTCTACGAGGGTCGGGAGGGTTCGGCATTTCAAGTTCAGATGTATTTCCTCCTTTCGCGCTTCCAGCAGCAGCGAGAGATAGCGCAGATGCACTTGTTTCAGCGCCTGGTGCTTGCCGACTACAGTTTCCCCAAGGACCGGATCTTTGCTTACTTGAATCTTGACGACGCCGATCTGAAGATTTATGAGAAACTGTATCCAGTCCTCGAGCAAGAGGTTGCCAGGCCGGATCTGGTGATTTATATGCAGGCGTCGATACCCGTTTTGTTTGAGCGTATTCGAAGACGGAATCGTGACTACGAAAAAGGAATCAGCAAGGACTATTTGAAGCGGCTCAGCGAGGCGTACTCGTATTACTTCTTTCACTATCGTGAGACGCCATTGCTGGTCGTGAACACCGATGAGATCGATTTCGTCAACAATCCCGCCGACCTCGAGGCATTCATCGAACAGATCGCGAGATGTCGTCGGGGAACACAAATCTATGTGCCGCTCGGATCCCAACGGACCGAGACGCTGGCCAGTCCCGGGAAGGCCGAGAGATGAAGAGCCCGGGCTCAAGCGATTTCCGTTGGCAAGAGCGTGCCGCACTGCGGAGCGTGCCATATGCCGGATCGTGTAACTGTTCCTGAGATCACAAAGAAAAAGGGCCGCGGCAGCATCGTGATGGTCACAGCCTACGATGCTCCGACTACGCGTTGGGGCGAGGGGGCTGGGGCAGAAATCCTCCTTGTCGGGGACTCGCTGTCAATGGTCGTATTGGGCTACAGCACGACTCTCGACGTGACGTTGGACGAGATGCTCCACCATGCCCGTGCCGTCAGCCGGACGGCTCGGCGTGCGTTGTTGGTGGGCGACCTCCCCTTTGGCTCATACCAGGGATCGGCCGAACAGGCGGTGGCGTCGGCGACACGCTTTGTCAAAGAAAGCGGAATGCACGCCGTCAAGCTCGAGGGTCTCTGGCCGGAGACGGTGCGAGCTCTGACTCGGGCAGGGATTCCGGTCATGGGCCATCTTGGGCTGACACCGCAGTCGTTCCACCAGTTCGGCGGTTACAGGGTTCAGGGACGCACTATCGAGGCGGCCAAGAAGCTGGTAGCTGCCGCGCGAGAGCTGCAGGAAGCCGGGTGCTTCTCGATCGTTTTGGAGGGAATTCCGGCTGAAGTTGCGTCCGTTGTAACAAAGGCGCTTGCGATTCCGACCATTGGAATCGGCGCAGGCGTTGATTGCGACGGACAAGTCCTTGTAGTACACGATTTGCTTGGAATGTCCGAAGGACCGCTGCCTCGCTTTGTCGCTGGATATGCCGATATCGAGAAAGAGGCGATAGCATCTGTTGCCGCTTGGGCAGCCGATGTTCGCTCTGGAAACGTTCCAACCGACAAACAGTCGTATCACCTTAAGCGAGAGGATGTTCAGGAGTGGCGGAAGGAAACTGAGGACCGGTGATGGAGATTCTGACGACTATTGCCCAATGCCGCGATCATCGCCTGAGCGATCGCGCGGCTGGTCGGCGAGTCGCTCTTGTGCCGACGATGGGTTTTCTTCACGAAGGTCATCTGGAACTCGTGCGCCGCGCGCGTGAAGTGGCCGACAGTGTGTGGGTTTCGATCTTTGTGAATCCTACTCAGTTTGGGCCGCATGAAGATTTCGAGAGCTATCCCCGAGAGCTTAAAAAGGACGCCGAGCTCCTCGCTCACGAGGGCGTCGATATCGTGTTTGCTCCAACCACTGAGGAAATTTACCCGCGTGATCCAATTGTGCAGATTGGCTTCTCTGGTTTGGAGCGAAAGCTGTGCGGGACGGATCGGCCGACACATTTTGCCGGTGTTGGACTGGTCGTCTCTCAGTTGTTCAACGTCATTCAGCCCGATCGCGGGATCTTCGGTCAGAAAGACGCACAACAGGTGTTGCTCATCCGTCGCCTGGCCAATGAGCTCCACTTCCCAGTTGAGATCATTGTTGTACCTACCGTGCGAGAGTCAGATGGTCTCGCGATGAGTTCGCGCAACGCATATCTCACACCTCAGGAGCGTACAGCAGCGTCGACCATTTACGCGACAGTGTGCAAAGCCCGAGATGCGATCGAAGCCGGCGAGGTTTGCGGGGAAGCGGTGCGCCGTATTCTCATCACTGGTATTCGGTCAGAGGAACTGCTCGAACTCCAATACGCCGAGTGCGTTGATGTCGAAACGCTCGAGAGAACCGAGATGATCTCGGGCTCTGTCCTCCTTGCTGTGGCGGTGCGGGTTGGGAAATCGCGATTGATCGACAATGTAACCGTGACGCCTTCGGCGACCGCAGAGGGAACGACCTGATGCTCATGCGTACCTTTCTGCGCGCGAAGATTCACCGTGCCACCGTGACGGCCGCGGATCTCGACTACGTTGGGTCGGTGTCCATCGATGCTGATCTTATGGATGCCGCCGATCTCGACCATCTTGAGCAGGTGGAGATCTATGACATCACCAACGGTGCTCGGCTGACCACCTACGCTTTGCGAGGACCACGAGGCTCCGGAGAAGTTCAAATCAACGGTGCGGCGGCCCATCTTGTGGCGCCTGGCGATCTGGTGATCATCTGTGCATTCGCCCAAATCGATCGCAGCGAGTTGGCAGATTTTCGTGCCCGCATTGTTCTTGTCAATGAGGACAATCGCATCAGCGAAGTGAGAAGGCCCGGATTGGCAGACTCGGCAGAGTAAGCCACACAATTCAGGACTGCAGAGCCAAGCGTGGGTTATAGTATCCGCGCTGAGGAGGGACCATGCTGTCGCGTGAGCTCTACAGGAGTGATGCAGACCGAATTCGAAAGATGCTCGAGAACAGGTGCACCCAGGCGCCGCTTGACCGCCTATTGGAAGTGGACCTGGAGTGGCGCGGCATAGTGGTTCAGGTCGAAGAACTCAAAGCGCGGCGCAACGCCGGGTCAAAGGAAATCGGCAACCTCTATCGCGACGGCCGCCGTGACGAGGCAGCGGCACGTAAGGCTGAGATGTCTGCGCTCGGAGACGACATCAAAGGCCTCGAGGTTCGATCTCGTGAATTGGAAGACGAACTCGAGTCGCTCGAACTTCAGTTCCCTAATCTCGTCTCAGAAAAGGTGCCGATAGGATCCGACGAAAGTGCGAATCGCGAGGAGCGCCGCTGGGGGGAGCCGCCTACATTCGACTTCGAGCCTCAGGCGCATTGGGATCAAGGGCCAGCTCTCGGGGTCGTTGACTTTGAGCGAGCCTCCAAGATCGCAGGTGCTCGTTTTGCTGTTCTCAAGGGCGCCGGTGCAGCGCTGGAGAGAGCGCTCGTCGCCTACATGCTGGATCTGCACACAACGCAGCATGGCTACACAGAGATCCTGCCACCCTATCTTGTGAACAGTGCGTCTTTGCAAGGCACCGGTCAGTTGCCGAAGTTTGGCGAGGATCTCTTTCATATTGAAGGATCCGACTTGCACCTTGTGCCCACCGCAGAGGTTCCGGTCACCAATTTGCACCGGGACGAAGTCTTTGCCGAAGAAGACTTGCCCGTAAAATACTGCGCTTTCACCCCGTGCTTCCGTGCCGAGGCTGGATCCTACGGCAAGGATGTACGAGGACTCATCCGCCAGCATCAGTTCCACAAAGTCGAACTCGTTCAGTTCGCTGCGCCGGACAATTCCTGGCAACAGCTCGAGGAGCTGACGGGCCATGCAGAGGCGGTGCTCCAGGGTCTCGAGTTACCCTACCGAGTCGTCACCCTGGCGAGTGGAGATCTTGGATTCTCGGCTGCCTGTACCTATGATCTTGAAGTCTGGCTGCCGGGACAAGAACGCTATCGCGAAATTTCCTCTTGCTCGCACTTCACCGATTTTCAGGCTCGTCGTGCCCATATCCGATATCGTCCGCAGGACGCGAAGAAGCCTCGCCTAATTCACACTGTGAACGGATCGGGGCTTGCCATTGGACGCACCTTCATCGCGGTGCTGGAAAACTATCAGCAAGCTGATGGATCAGTAGTGATTCCAGACGTGTTGCGACCCTATATGGGCGGCCGGGAGATCATCGAGCCTGAGGGTAAATAGGCCAGACGGCTATACGGGACGAACGGCAAAGCGGCAGGACAGCTACAAAGCCAGGAGGCCGGGAACAACGAGGTAGCCTAGTCCTTCGGAGAATCTCCCCTTCGGCGGCACGTGCCGGGTACGTGGTTCTTGAGGCGCAAGGCCAGATTAGGGATGTGGAGCGTTGAGTCCTCAAAACTACGTACCGGGCAATGCACGGGAAGCGAGATGGGAGAACTTGCCGATCAGTTAACCTTGGCGAAGGTTCGTTCGATGACGATGACGATGACGATGACGATGACGTAGCGACGCAGGCCGCGCTACCCCGGCGGCAACTCCAGCTGATCAGCGATAGTTGCCATAGCATTGCGGACGAATTCAATGTGTTCACCGAGCTCGACTCCGAGTTCCTCGGCGCCGTTGCGGACATCATCTCGATTGACACCGCGGGCAAACGCCTTGTCTTTGAGCTTCTTTTTCACGGACTTGATTTTGACTTCGGCGATAGCCTTGTCCGGTCGCACCAGTGCGCAAGCGGTGAGAAATCCGCTGAGTTCGTCAACGGCGAAGAGAGTCTTGGCCATCTTGGTATCGCGGGGCACTTCCATGTAGTCGGCGTGGGAGGCTACTGCCAATATCCACTCTTCGGGCCAGCCGTGCTCACGCAGAATCTTCGTGCCGACGTGAAGGTGAGTCTCCTCGGACGGATTCTGTTGGTAGTCAAAATCGTGAATTAGGCCGACGATCCCCCACGTCTCCTCGTCTTCTCCGTAGTGCCGGGCATATGCCCTCATTGCCGCTTCGACACTCAAAGCATGCTTGAGAAGACTCGGATTGTCGGTGTATTCAGTGAGCAGGATCCAGGCGGCGTCGCGAGTGATTTGTTGGGTCATGTGCGTCTCCTCGGACAGCAGTATAGCGAGCCCCTGTAACTTGTTTTGTATCCAATCTGTGAATATGAAGGCCGTTATGCATTATGAGATGAATGTTCGTGACATTCTGCAGAATATAGCTTGACAATGTCGTGTTGTGAGCAGAGAATCCGCGCAACGACAAACAAGGAGGGAACAATATGTCAACTCGCTCCAATGAAATTCTTGCCATGGCGAACGAGGAGAACGTTCACTTTCTGCGGCTTCAGTTCACCGATATCGATGGGATTGTCAAGAATGTTGAGGTACCGAAGAGTCAATTCGAGAAGGCTCTCGACGGACAGATCATGTTTGACGGGTCATCGATCGAAGGCTTCACGCGAATCGAGGAGTCGGACATGCTCCTCGTTCCCGACCTCGAGACCTTTCAGGTTTTTCCATGGAAAACGGAGTACGGCAGTGTGGGTCGGCTGATTTGTGACATCGCGCTGCCGGATGGCTCACCCTTCGAGGGATGCCCGCGAACGGCTCTGAAGCGGGTGGTCGCGAAAGCCTCGAAGATGGGCTATCGCATGATGGCCGGGCCGGAAGCCGAATTCTTCCTGTTCCAGCGCAACAACGATGGCGACCCCACTCCACGAACCCATGACACTGGTGGATACTTCGACCTCTCGCCCAAGGATCTTGGTGAAGAAGCGCGCCGCGACATCACCCTCGTGCTCGAGTCGATGGGATTCGAGGTCGAAGCGGCACATCACGAGGTTGCTCCTGGCCAGCATGAGATCGATTTCAAGTACGGCGACACAGTGATGACTGCAGACGCGATCGTGACCTTTCGATTTGTCGTCAAGAAAGTTGCTCTCAATCATGGTTTGCACGCGACCTTCATGCCGAAGCCGCTCGCTGGCGTCAACGGCTCGGGCATGCACGTTCACCAGTCGCTCTTCGGAAAGGACGGCGAGAACGCGTTCTTCGACGAGAACGCCGAATGGGAGCTGTCGCAGGTGGCTCGGGGCTACATTGGTGGCCTGCTCGAGCACGCACGCGCCTACATCGCCATTACCAACCCGCTCGTCAACTCATATAAGCGACTCGTTCCGGGCTATGAAGCGCCAATCAACGTGGCGTGGTCCGAAAAGAACAGATCACCGATGATTCGCGTGCCGGCACGGCGCGGAGTCGGAACTCGGTGTGAAGTCAGAGTCCCTGATCCCTCCTGCAATCCGTACCTAGCGTTTGCGGCAATGCTGGCCGCAGGTCTCGACGGGATCGAAAAAAACCTTGACTGCGGTGATCCGGTCAACAAGAACATCTTCGTCATGAGCCAGCGTGAGAAGCGCCGCCTCAAGATTGTGCAGCTTCCGGCCAACCTGGACGACGCGCTGACCTTCCTCGAGAAGGACACCGTGATGCGCGATGCTCTCGGTGAGCACATCTTCGAGCACTTTCTCCACAACAAGAGAACCGAATGGGCCGAGTACATCAAAGAGATCCACGATTGGGAGTTGGAGAGATATCTGGATCGGTACTGATCGCATTCACACTTCCACTTCATTCCTACCGCCCCGGCAACGCCGGGGCGGTGTTGCATTTGGCGAAAAGATGAAAGATGAAATTCGGACACACGAAGTTGGGCTGTGATGGCTGGGACACACGGACAAAGACGAGACAACAGTTGGTAAGACCCTCCGGTCTTCGGTGGACTGGATCACCGGGAGAAACTCTCGTTTGGCGGCGCGTGCCGGGTACGTGGTTCTTGAGGTGCAAAGCCAGATCAGGGATGTGGAGCGTTGAGTCCTCAAAACTACGTACCGGGCAATGCACGGGAAGCGTGCTGGGAGAACCTACCGATCAGTTGACCTTGGCGAAGGGCCGGTCGATGGCGATGGCGAGCTACAGACAACTGAGAACAAAATGAAGGAACTGCTACTCTCCTTCGGGGAGGATGGGTGATGAATCCCTACGCAGAAATGAGCCGCGAGGAGCTTCTCGATGCTCTCGAGATGTTTGCCAAGAACTGGCTGGCGCATGATGGCTGTTGGTTCCTCGCTGCGGAGGAGAAACTCGGTCTGGAGAAGGCGATTGATCTAGACGCCAAGGCGTGGAAGCGCTTTGCCTTTGCCGAGGCACGACGCATCAAGCGCGGTTTTGGGATCGAGGAAAACGGTGGCTTGGACGCCCTCGAAGAAGCGTTGGGATATCGCATGTACTCCCTCATCAACGAGCAGCACGTCGAGTGGTCCGATGACCGGCGTACCCTTCGTTTCGAGATGGATGTGTGTCGGGTACAGGAGACACGGCGTCGCAAGGGACTCGACGATTTCCCGTGCCGCAGCGTTGGCGAGGTCGAGTTCGAGTCCTTCGCCACGACCGTCGATCCTCGAATCGAAGTGCGATGTGAACACTGCCCGCCAGACGCTCCGGAAGGCAAGTACTGTGCGTGGCGGTTCTCCTTGAAAGATGGCGAAACGGACTGATTCTGATCGCCGGCGAGCGACGCCATCCAACGCCGCGCTCGCCGAGGCCCTGTTCGCTCTTTCGGAGTTCGAAGAGCCGGGGGAGCGACGTTTGGCTCTGCTGCGCGCAGGCTACTCGGCCTTCGATGCCCAGGGATCGGCGGCAAGAGTTGTTGTGGACACGGCACCGCCGTGGTTGAAGCCGTTGGTTTCCCAGCTTGTGACCTGCCAGGGTGAGGGAGCCCTTGAGGCGGCGGTGCAGCGTCTTTCGTCGGGTGAAGAGCCGAGGCGACGAGGACCGCGAGAGCACTTTCTTTCCCGTGTCGAGATGGGAGACGTCTTGGCTTCAGGACCGGAGGAGCTTCGTCCTGAGAGGATGCGCGGAGCGTTGCACTGGCACACGACCGACTCAGACGGCAAGTCGAGCCTCGAGAGTATGGCACGCGCCTGCCAGAGGAATGGTGTGAGTTGGGCGATGGTGTCCGATCATTCGCGTGGCCTCGAAGTAGCGTCCGGGCTGGATGTTGAGGGCGTTCGGATGCAGCGCCGCCGAGTTGAGCGATGGAATCGACAATCCGAAGATGATCTCTTTCTCTTCCAGGGCCTTGAGGTCGAGGTCCTTGAGGATGGAACGATGGACGTGCCACACGTCGAGCGCCTTGAAGTGGACTGCATCATCGCCGCAGTTCATCGCCGCTTTGACGCCGACCGGGATCAGACTGAGCGCTTGCTGCGAGCCGTTGCTACTCCGGGAGTTCATGTCCTGGCGCACCCGCGAGGTCGGCATTTTCATCAGCGTCCAGGATTGCGGGCACGATGGGAGAAGGTATTCGCTGCGTGTGTCGATGAGGGAGTCGCGGTGGAGATTAACGGCTTTCCTCGCCGCCAGGATCTTGATTGGGATCTCGCTAGGTTGGCCGTGGAGTGTGGCTGCGAGTTCATCTTGGCCTCCGACGCCCATGCCGTGCGCCACTTGGAGTTTGACGCCTACGCCTGCGCCATCGCGATGCGGGCCGAGGTTCCTCGTGAGAGCATTCTCAACACGCGCCAAAAAGAGGACTTCGAGTTTTGGCTTGGCGAGCGTTAATCGGCGCGGGAGTTCGAGGACTTCATGCCGACAGGGCAGGCCGAAACTCGAAACCGCACCATGCTTCCTGTCAATCGGTATGAGCCTCTGTTGGTTGAATCTGAATTCGGTGCTGTTCGAAAACCAAGGAAATATCTTTCAGGGTCTTCTTGGCGAGATAATCCCAGAGTGTTCGGTTGACATCGACGATGACTCGGCCGAGGACGCAGTCATTGCCGTCGCACAGGGGCGAGCCAAACAAGCAGTCGGTCGGCTCGACTGGACCTTCGATGGCCTCAAAGACTTCAAGCAAAGTGACTGTCTCTGGATCCCGAGTCAGAGAGAATCCTCCCTTTGGTCCGCGGGTGGACGCTAGAAGTCCGACTTTCGTCAAGCGTTGAAGTACTTTCGACAAATGGGCCTCTGAAACGGAGAACTTTTCGGCGATTGTCCGTGCCGAGAGTGGTTGATCCTGGCTGGCAGACATAAGCCCCATAGCGTGCATTCCTAATGAGGCAGCTTCTGAGATTCGCAGCATTGTGGGCATTTTGCCTCCTGCGTACTTGCGGTTTTTCGCCACTCAAGGCGGCAATCTGATCGTCTCCGCTTCTTGACTCTCACAGTATAATTCAGTATTAAGATACTGGATTACTTGTTTTGAATTTTCCTCGTGTCGGAAGGACTGATGCGTGAAACGAAGCTCGGCTCCCTCATCATCGGATCGTTGCGGTCAGAATTTC
>JAAESQ010001222.1 GCA_024229275.1 bacterium
CGTGGCCCGACAATCGGCCCAGGAGATACGATATGAACACCCGCAGCGGTCAGACCGAGGTCCATGTCCTCAACGGAGCCGATCTCTTCCAAGCCCTTCTCCTGCACGGCGCAAAGACGCCCATCAGTGAGACCGGCGACGACGCCGCGTGGATCTTCCTCGCCGCGGGCTGCGAGGACGCGAACCCACCTGGCCAGCAGAAGCCATAAACGCGCCAGGCGTGCATTTGGGTAAGCCGGGGGAAGAGGGGAAGCGTAGATAGCGAGGTCGTAGCAGACTTACCAAGAACGAGACGGATTTGAGTTTTATGAACAGGAGGGCGCAGAGAGGGATTCCGACAGAGCTACTAGGTTTACTCGGGACGGGCTCCTGGGAAAGATAGCCAAAGACTTCGGTCCTGGCACTGCAAAGCAAGCACGAGGGTATGAATCAGTCGACCGAACAGTATCATGTAGGTATCTGGCACCTTTAAGGAGAGAACAATGTTGAAGAACGTCTTGCGAGGAAGATGTCCC
This sequence comes from bacterium, assembly GCA_024229275.1. Lineage (GTDB taxonomy): Bacteria > Acidobacteriota > Thermoanaerobaculia > Thermoanaerobaculales > Sulfomarinibacteraceae > JAAESQ01. Next base: position 516 of record JAAESQ010001222.1, read on the forward strand.
TCTGCTGCCCTTTCTTACTCGATTCTGGTGTGTTTGCTTTTGGCGAGCAATGCTTCATGTCGAGACCTGAAGCTCGGTTTCAGCGTCTATGACCCGTCAAAGTACGAAGAGAAGCAGCTTGAGCTGTGGAAGGACTTCAACGAACAGAGCAAGAACCGATGGCACGTCGCGTGGAGTCCGCTCTCCCGAACACCTCGCAGGGTCAGTGGCTCATTCATAAAGCTTGAAGAGGAGCCGTCAGCGAAAACTGTAGAGTCCATCTCTCGCAAATTTCTTGAGCGTCACTCAAAACTACTCCATACCGACGTAGAAAGTCTGGATCTCGTCAAGGTCGACATCGACAAACCTCAAACGAAGCGTGGAGAAGTGACTTGGATGGTGGAGTTTAGCCAACACTACCGTGGAATTCCCGTAGTTGGCAGCTCGGTCCGTGTGGTCATTCGTGGACGCAAGGTTGTGTCCTTCGGGTCCGATTACTACCCAGAAATCACTGTCGATCCGCAGCCAAAGCTAAACGAAAAGGACGCAATCAAAATTGCCATGAACGATCCGCAGATCGGCCCTCCTGGAAAACCCGTCAGCATCGACCTCAACGTATTCCCCGAAGCTGTTACCAGTATCCTTCGATATCGGTTGGCCTGGAAGGTCTTGATGCCGGTCCTGCACCAACCTGCTGGTTTCACGCATCATACAGCCGAAGGCGTCGACTCGACCTCTGCGAGGGCGAAACTCCCGGTGCAATGGCTCTATTTCATCGATGCCCACACCGGCGACATCGTGAAGCGGTTCAACGTGGCGATCACGGGAGATCTGAGCGGTACGGTCACCGGGATGGTTCATCCTCTCGCGCCAGGTGATGCTCCGATTGCACTTCCGATTGCGGATCTATCTGTGTCCGTGAATCCGAGTATTCCGGGCGTTGATCAGTACACTGATGTGACTAATGGCTCTGGGCTATGGCAGGTTTCTCCTCCCGACTCGCTTCCCGGGGCAGTGCACTTAGTGGATGCGAGGTTTGAAGGTCCCCACGCCACTGTCTTCAACAACGAGGCTATCGGCCTCCACACGACCCACACCGGCGCTTTTGTGACGGATATGTGGGGCAACGGAGTGCACAGCTGGAATTGGAATTCAGATGACGATTCTCCGTCTGACGTCGCCACCAACGCCTTTTACCACATCAATCTGTTTCACAATTGGTTCCAGAGAGGTGACCCATTTGATGTGCTTCCCAACCCGTATCCGATGCCGGTTCACGTTCGCGACGGAGACTACTGCAACGCATCGGCAAACTGGGACGGCCTGCGTTTCGGAAATGGCCCCGAATGGTGCGGCGGCAACGATTTTGCTCTATGTGCCGATGTCATCTATCACGAGTACGCGCACCGAATCGTAGGCGCGCTCTATTCTGATCCCTTACTTTTTCCATACTCAGGGCAGACTGGAGCCATGAATGAGGCGTGGGCGGATTACTTCTCGAACTCCTATACCGCTGACCCCTGGCACGGGGAAAGCTGCCACTCAGGCCGGAATATCGATACACCAAACGCTCGGTATCCAGATGATTGGAGGGGCCGGGTCCACAGCGACAGCACAATGATCTCCGGCGCCGTCTGGGATCTACTGGTGACACCGCCGGATCCGAGCTTTGACGCCGACGGCACCGCCATGCGCGCCATGAAACACCTGACTTTGAGCTTCAGCGACTACCTCGCTGCATTCATCGAAGAGGATGACAACTCGGCCTACAATCCTCATCCCTTGGCTGATGACGACACGAGCAACGGGAGCCCATTTATCGAAGGTATCTGCGACAGCTTCTACGGGGATCATGGAATCTATCACTCGTACTGCTTTGGGCACACATCCGAACCGATCGCCGTGATTGCCTCACCGCCGCCTCTCGACCTCACAATCGCACCCGCAGCGGTCGCCTCGTTAAATATTGTCGGAACGGCAGCTGGAGGGAGTGCACCACTGCTTGACTACGTCGTCGATGTCTCCGAAACCGCGACGCCGGGTGTGTGGACGGTCATTGGCTCTGGCACCGGAGAGGTCAGCGACGGAACCCTCGCGGTTTGGAACCTCGGAACCTTTAGCGATGGTCTCTACACCGTTCGCCTGACCGTCACTGATTCGACCACCGTGGAGAAGAGCTTTGCGGTCATGGTCAGCATTGACCGAGTGATGCGACCCGGGTGGCCACAGGAAACAGCACGTGATTTCCTTTCGCCGCTAGCAGCAGGCGACATCAACCCTTCGTTGCCGGGCTTGGAGATTGTTGCAGCTTCCTGGGACAAGATTTACGTGTTTCAAGACGATGGGTCGGTGGTTGCGCCGTGGCCGAAAGACACCGGTGGCGGGACGTACGGCGCCCCAGCGATTGGAGACCTCGACAACGACGGCGACCTCGAGATCGTGCAGTCGACGTACATGGGCTTACGAGCTTGGCTTGGCGACGGCACCGAGATCATTGACCTCACTTACGGTGACCCGCTACCCGACGCGCTTGACTTCTTCAGCAGTCAGGACAGCTCGGCATCATTGGTTGATCTCGACGGCGACGGGGATCTCGAGATCTTGGCAGGCTCGTATGACGGAAATCTCTACATTGTCCATCACGACGGGTCGTCCTTCTCGTCTGGTGGATTCTTCTGGCCGAAACTGACAACTGGTGCTCTGCAGACGTCGCCGGCTGTGGCTGACATCGATGGTGACGGCGACCTAGAGATAGTGGTCGGTTCACACGATGGGTTTGTTTACGCATGGGAGCAGAATGGGACAGACGTTGCGGGGAGCTGGCCAGTTGCTATTGGCGACCGGATTATCAGCTCACCAGCCATAGGTGACATCGACAACGATGCGAGTCACGATCTCGAGATCGTTCATGGCGCAGACGATGGCAGGATCTACGCATGGAATCATGACGGATCTCCAGCAAGTGGAAGTTGGCCCACGGCGCCGTTGTCGAGCCTGTCCAAGATCTGGGATTCTCCGGCTCTCGCTGACATCGATGGGGATGGTCAACCAGAGATTCTCGTCAACGGTGGACAGCTTGAACTGAGGGTGTTCGACCACGATGGATCGGACTCGCCAATGTGGACCCGTCATCCTGTGATCCAGTTTCTCTGGGATTCGCCCGTGGTAGGAGATGTCGACGGTGGGTCTGACCTTGAGGTGGTTTCGTCCACCCGCTTCTTTGAGGGACCCCCCGGTTCTCCATTCAAGCGGTTGATTATCTTCAAGCCCGATGGCAGTGTGATGGGCGGCTTCGCCGGGTACATGAACGGTGCGAGTCGATTCGGGGGTGCTCTCATCACGGATCTCGACGGTGACGGTTTTCCAGAGCTCGTCGCGGGCTCGTGGCGAGGTCTGTATGTTTGGACCCTCGGCTACACCTTCGACTCTGCGGCTCAACCGTGGCCGACGTTTCAGCAGAACAAAAAGCGAACCGGTTCGCTGTAGGGCTACGATCCAAATGCACCCACGCGTTTCAGTTGTGCTAATGCGAGGCGTTTTTCGTACAGAACCTTGTAGTACCCGAACTCGGCTTCGACGAGTTCGACCCAAAATTCGTGCCGGGCACTCGGGTATTGAATCCTTCCGATCGGACCCTGTGTGTATGAGTGCCACCCGGTCAAGGGTGGCCGCCAGTCGGGAGCAAGTCTTGCGCCGCGAGGGCAACCGAAGCGGTGAAGCGTAGACAGCGAGGTCGTAGCAGGCTCACCAAGAACGAGACGGATGTGAGCTTTCTGAACAGACACCACACCAGAGGGAGCAGTCAATGAACGTTGGCAGATGTCCGAGTTGCCAAATCTCATCTGCTCATCCTGGGGGGGCACCGCGCCTTCTGGGCGCGAGTAAGAAACGGAGGGGACGGAGAAGAGGTTCCGGTCGAGTTATCACACTTGTAGCGAGCCTGGCACCGAAATCTGTGTCCTTTTCGATACCAATGTGGATCGGATTGCAGGCCGATCGAGAGACCGAGAGACAGCGGAGATGAGGCGGTTGCTTGCCGGGCTAGGTGTTGAACGTTGGCGGCAGCGCTGCAAGGAGCTGGCTAAAGTACGGGGGAAGGGTTCGGGCGTGGTGAGCTACTGGGTTGTCGAGGCGGCGCGGCGGCGCCGACAAGATCCGGGACTTGAGTGACGTTTTGACGAACTCGATAAAGAGTTGGAGAATGCCGCCAGACCCGGAAGGAGCAGGCAAACTGACTGAAGCCCTTCAAGGGCGCAATGTGAAGATCTTAAGTTCTTGGAACCTGGCACCGATGCGCAAGCCAGAACAAAGGTGGTGACGATGAAAAACGTTCTCTTGCTGGTAGCCCTACTGGCCGTACCTCACTCCGCCATGTCACGGGAGATGGCTCTGACCCTCGACGATCTTCCTACTGTCCGTCAGGGAGAGACCAGCCAGCAGAAGCAAAGAGAGATATTCTTCTCGATTCTCAGCACACTGGACGAATTCACAGTAGAGGCGACGGGTTTCGTGGTGGGCAAGAAGATCGTCGACCAGCATCATGAAGAACTCATTCGAGAGTTCAAGCGCAGAGGTCATACGATAGGAAACCACTCGTACTCGCACTTCGACCTCAACAAAACGCAAGTAGAAGACTATGTGGCCGATATTATGAGATGCGACGAGGTGCTGAAGCCCTACCTCGACGAAGTCAAGTACTTCCGATATCCACTATTGCATCGTGGGAACTCAGAGCAGAAGAAACAAGCTGTATACAAGTTATTGAGTCACCACAAGTTCGTGATAGCACCGGTGTCGATCGACAACAACGATTTTCTTTTCAACGTGCCTGCTCGTGAGGCATCGCTGGCCGGGGATAGAGAAGAGTTCGAACGAATTCGACACGAGTATCTCGCCCATATGCGAGAGAGGATAATGCATTTCGAAGAGCTGGCACACCGGAAGCTCGGAAGAGAGATGAAGCACATCCTTCTCCTTCACATGAGTTTCGCAAGCTCAGAATTCCTGCCGGATCTTCTCCAACAGCTGCGTGGCGAAGGGTGGAGTTTCATCTCACTGGAAGAGGCGCTGAAGGATCCGGTGTATCTGGTCCCGGATGACTACTCCGGACCGAAAGGTCTCGGTTGGATGGAGAGAATCAGTGCTCCGAGCGTTCTCACGACGACGCCAACGTCGATTCCATACGGCGGGTACCTTGGCCCAAAACTGCCGGGTGAGCAGTAAGCGACGAGGAATCTCCCGTTTGCGCCATCGGGTGAAGCTGGCGGCAAGAATGCGAGCACAAGACCTTGGCATGCTGATGTCGAGAGTAGGCCGCATAACCGTGCCACTTCGGTGCTAGGTACCAAGATCCTAAGATATGAAGCTAAGTAGTTAACTGAGTTTAGGTTACATTCCGAATTCTTCAGAGGATCCCGGCATCTACACGACCCTCACCTTTGGGCAGGAGTGCACATCGAACATGAACACGTGGGTGCCACGTGAGCCGCCTGCAAAACTCGCCGGCCATCACGCCCGTACCCACGTCCACCAGATCTGTCATCTTGAGCGCAGCGAAGCGGAGTCGAAAGATCTCCCTTTCAAATCAGTAATATGCTGGCTACTATTCGTCGTCAGTTTACTAAATCTCGACGGGAGATTCTTCGTCGCTTCGCTCCTCTGAATGACATAACTGAGAGTTTTGCAAGAGGCTCACGTGGCACCCAAGCCAAGATGACCCAGGAAACAATTGGGTGCTCTGCCCTCTGAGCGGCGAAACAAAGTGAAGGAGACATCTGCCAACTTCGTCGGCCTTGGCACGGAAAGTGATAAACGCTCCCCTCCTCGAGACTCCGACCTACTCTCAGCATTCGAACGTCCCGCCCGAATCCTGACAGATCCGCAGAGGGGCGCCTGGCACCGGCACCCCCAACCGTGACACCGGATTTGCTTGACCAGCCGCAGCCTGCTCTCGCATAGTGGCCAGCAACACGACTCATCGACGCTCACGAGAGGAGGAATTTCCGGATGCGTGACCATTTCCTAGAAAGCCTCACCAAGGCACCTGAGGTCGATGACCCGGTCGCCGCGCTCACCGAGTGGGGGCCTCTCGAGAGAGACGGATCAAACATGACGACCCATCGCCTCGTTAAGGTCAGTTCCGGCCAGATCAGATTCCGAATTTCGGCAGGGCTCGTGGCGAGCAGCTTGCTTTTTGAAATGATGGGCATCGTTTTCGTCGCAGGACCTCAGATCTTCACCGCCTTGAATCACCCCCTGGATACTATGGAAACCATCTTCATGAGGGCCCTGGGGGTCGCCTTCATGTGCTTCACTGCCTTCTTCACGTGGTGGATGATGAGGCCAATCGTTTTTGATCGCCGCTCGGGGTTTTTCTGGAAGGGTTACACGGGAAAGC
>JAAESQ010001223.1 GCA_024229275.1 bacterium
CAACCACTATTGTGAATGCAGAGATCCAAGCGGTCGTCTTCCAGCCGATCTCTTTGCCCATTGCTGCCACCGTTGCTATGCACGGCACGTAGAAGACCACGAAGAGTGTCAAGCTGACCAGCTGAGCAGTGGTCAAGACACTGCCGACATCGGCGGTTCCTAGAGCCTGCACGAGCATCACCAGCGTCAGCTCCTTGCGCAACACTCCAAACACCAGGGTCACGCCGACAACTGCAGGAAGTCCGAGAATAGTCACGGTCAATGGTGCTAACAATGCGTTCATCAGCCCACCGGCTTGGAAGTACTCAAGCAGTCCGAGTATTGCCGAAGAGGCTATCAACAAAGGCCAGGCAATCGTGATGAATTCTTTCAGCGACATCCACGTTTTGTGGAGCAAAGTAGTGGGAACGGGAAGCCTCAGATCTGGAATCTCCAATATCAAACCGGGAGACCGGCCCTTCATCGTTCGCGCGAGAACGTCTCCCAGCGCAACCACGACTGCAATATTGAGGAGATAGATCCCCATAGCCCACCACGGCCCAAGATAGGCTGCGACCAACCCGTAAATCACGACAGTTCTTGCGGAACATGGAATGAATGCCGTCAGTATCGCAGTAATCTTGCGGTCCCTGGGCGACTCGAGAATACGAGTGGCCATGATTGCCGGAACCGAGCATCCGTAGCCTAGAATCATTGGCAGCACCGACTTTCCGTGCAGCCCGATACGATGCATGAATCCGTCGAGGATGTATGCCATTCTTGGCAAGTAGCCCGTGTCTTCAAGAATTGCCAGCCCAATTAGGAACGGCAACAGGTAGGGCAATACAATAGCGATTCCACCAGAGAATCCGAGAATCAAGCCATTCCCCAGCGTGCCAATGAGTGTATCTGGTGGAAATCGATGAGCCAGCGCAATTGCAGCCTGGTTGAATAGTTCGACGAGGGGAGTCTCTACATAGCGACCGAGCTCAAACACCAGAAGGAAGAACCCACCCAGGATTGCAAGCATGAGAGGGCCACCGGTCCAGTGATTGAGGAGGAGTCGATCGAGACGCTCTCTCCAGCCGACTCGCGGTGAACGCATCTTGGCGACATCATCCTCGATGTGATGTGCAACCGCATGCCGGGATCCCGTCACGACTTGGTCGGCACTCCATCCGTGAGTCGCTTCGAGGCTTCGCACGGCCGCATCGAGATCTGCGGCAATCTCGGGTCGCACGTCCCCTGCCCGCCTGCCGAGAACCTTGTCGCCCTCGAGGAGCTTCATGGCGATGAAGCGATGCGGCAGACCTGCAACCGAAGAGCCGGGATCAAGCGCCTGCACCACGCTTTCGACGGCATACTCAACTTCTCGGTCATAACCTCTCGGAGTTGGCGCTTCGGCCTTGTAGGCTGATCGCAATGCCTCCCGAAAAAGCTTGCGAAGACCATGCCCTCGCCGGCCGACAGTCGGAATCACCGGCACACCGAGTTGG
>JAAESQ010001224.1 GCA_024229275.1 bacterium
ACGAGTATCAAACTGGATCGGGTTTCACTGAGTACGTCGGCGACTGCTCGTCGCTGACTCACAAGGATTTGCCATTTTGGGATTGTCGGAATCGGCGGCACGCCGGAGATCAAGGTTCTGATCCATATCAGAATTGGTCCGAGCAACGCGCAGGTTATGATCCCGGCGATAGAGCCAGCGAATACCGATCTTCCGACTGCAGGGTCGCGCCAGTTCACGCGGGGTCGACTCAACAGCCGGCTCGAGGCGACGAAGATCGTCGGCCACGTGCGGCGGCCGAATGGTTCGACCGCGAGATATAAGACCCACACCAAAGCGGACCAGAACAGGGCGCTCGCGACGATTCCCCAGAGGTCGAAAAGGCCACCCATGTTGTAGAGCCGATGCGACTGAAGGCCCCAGCTCATAAGTCCGAGAGCCATCGCAAACACCCACAGGCGAGTCGCCCCTCGGCGGTCGGCGCGACCTCCGCGCCAGTTCCTTTGCGCCAGAATTATTGACAGCACAATCAGCACCCAGATGATTACATGGAACGAGTTAACAAGGATGACCTCCGACGTTGGCAGGTTGAACGGCACCGGGTCAGCAGCTAATCCTTCGATGACGGCCGGCCGAGTCACTTCGAACAATGTGACGCGACCTTCGGATACACCTGCCTCGACTCTGAATTCGAGATCGGGTTGGTCCGCCCGGGATCCGATCCAGGCAAAGCGTTGATCCGAATTGAAGAACCGTTGATAGCGCGGTTGCGTCGTCTCGAATCGGTTTGGGTCGAGGTCGGCGAGTTCGAATAGGCGAGTCCAGTTCTGATCGGCATCGGGAGCATCTCCCGACGAATAGCGCTTCGGCCGACATTGAAAACGTCTCAGCCGACCGGCACCGTCGTAGAGGATCTCGACCTCTCCAGCTGTCGAAGTGAACGGATTGTTCAGGTTGACGGCTCCGCCGACAAAGGCGTCGAGTCCCTGTGATCGGGGTTCGAATGGCATCGGACTCTGCCGGTACCAGAAGGCGATGACATCCGGTCGATCCCGAAGTTGTTCCCATCGATCTTGTGAAGAATCGGTGTCGCGGATCTTGATCAGCTCGTCATACCAGACCATGAGCCCCATTGCCGAATCAACCGGTTGTGTGTAGGCATCTTGGGTGTAGCCCACTTCCTTGATCAGATCCCCTGCACGATCGGCCAATACCTCCGGCGTTTTCTGGATTGACATGAACGAGGTGAGGCTGAAGCGACTCTGTATGGCGGCTGTTGCTATGAGCAGAATGACACCGAGCGCAACAACGCCAAATGCGACCGCCGGCCTCATAGACTCCTTTTCGCCGGCCTGGGCGACCAGCTCCGGTGACGGAGTTTCACCGGCAGCAAGGGCCGCGGCGAGTGGATCGCCGCCCGGAAGAGCCGCTGAGACGGCGAGAGCCGAGGTGGGTCGGTTTGCCGGATCGGACTCGAGACAGCGCAGAATTACCCGTTCGATTGCGGGATCGAGAGCATCCATATAGCTCGAAGGTGATTGTGGTTGTGAGTCGAGGCGCTGGCGCGCGATCTCTTCCAGAGTTTCAGCCTCGAAGGCTTTCCGGCCCGAGAAGAGTTCGTACAAAACAAGACCCAAGGCGTAGATATCGCTGCGAACCGAGACCTCTTTCCCCGCCAGTTGCTCTGGCGCCATGTAGGCTGGAGTTCCCGCGCGCACCTCAGTGCCCCCCGAGTGCTGGGCCAGACTTGCGAGGCCAAAGTCCGTCAAACGAGCTCGTCCGCGGCCATCGATCATCACGTTCGCCGGTTTGAGGTCGCGATGGAGAATCCCTTGTTCGTGAGCTGCCGCAAGACCGGCGCACATCTGTCGGCTCAGCTCGATGGCACGATCCTGAGGGACCCGGCCGATTCGGCGCAAGAGTGATGCAAGGTCTTCGCCGTCGACGTACTCCATGGACAGAAAATGTTGACCTTCAGCTTCGCCGACATCGTGCACGCGGCAAACGTTGGGGTGGCTGACCTGTCGCGCCGTGCGAACTTCGTTAAGGAATCGTTCCAGTCGTGAGGCATCGTTCTCCAGACCCTCAGGAAGAAACTTGAGGGCCACCGGTTGGCCGAGCTTCAGGTCGTCGGCACGGTAGACCTCGCCCATGCCTCCCTTTCCAAGCACGCCGACGATGCGATAGCGCTCCGTCAGAAGTTGTCCCGGCACAAAGCGAGAGTCGCTGGACTGGGTGGAAGGTGGCGAACTCGAGTCAGGCGATGAGACTGTTGGATCCTGGCTTTCGTCGTTCAATCTGAATCCTCTCAGAAAGTCTTATTGAGCCGCGCGATTGCAACGCACGAACAGTGGTGTCTGTTTTCTGAAACGCATTATCGCTCAGCGGTCGAGCTGGGCCAACAGGCGAGTCGGAGACCTCGGCCTTAAGAGTCGGTATTGGTTTCTACCGAGCCCGTTGATCGACACGATGAATCGAGAGCCTGATCAGATTGTCGAGATTGTCGAGGAAGAGCACCTCTCCGCTTGCCGAATCGAATAACCAGGCGCCCTCTGTAGCCCCGGTGCCTTTGACTTTCGGGACTGCGGCAATCACCCTCGGCCGGCTCACGTTCTTCGGCAAATAGCGGTAAATGCTCTGGTTCGAACGCTGAATGCGCATCTTGTCAGGTTTTCTGACATCTCTGAGGACCGCCATCTGGCCGGATCCTACGTCGACAATGAGCACTTCATCTGTCGCACCGCTCCCTGAAGTCACGGGAATCAGCACGAATCTCTGTGGAGTTCGAACGTCCGGTGAAGCGGGAAAGGTGCTGAGAAGGTTGATCTTGTTGGGCGTAGAAGTGAGCCGCTCCGGGTGCTTCTCCAAATCCCCAACGTGGAACACGTTTCCAGACTCATTGTCGATGACGAGGATGCCCGTTGTCGCCTCGCTTCCGGATTCGAGTGCCAATGCGGAGATACGGCCGTCCATCTTCGGCAGAGGCGTTGTCGCTCGAACTGACTGACTCGCCTTCATCTTGTGGATGTCGGCGAAGTAGATCGCCTTGCCCGTGGTCCCGTGATACAGGTAGGCGCCATCGGTTCTGCCCGATCCATCCCTCCTCATGATGAGTGCGTAGTTGCCATCGTTGGTGGCGAGACCTTGAGCAGGCTTTGCGGTGACGGGCTGCAGGCGCCCAGAATAGGACTTGCTCTCGAGTCCGGTGATGTGGGCAACTGCGCCGGTAGAGGAATCGACAAGCATGATCCCTTTGACATTGCCGTCGCTGCCTCGAATCTCACCAAGCTGGATCTCTCCGGGTCCTGCAGGAGATCCTCGTTTGCGGCCGAGCGCGCGGAAGATGTTCTGGTTCAGAGTCCGACTGCGCACCGACAACGGCGAGGTCTTGACCTTGTCGATGAAGAATGCGTTTCCTGTGTCGAGATTGAAGAAGAATATCCCTTTGGTTGAGTCGTCATTGTCGTACTTGGGTAGGGCAAGAACAGGGGCGACGAACTCAGAGCCACTCTCGACTGATGTGGGCGTGGATTGCTGCGTTTGCCCAGGCGGAGTAACAGGTGTAGCGGTGCCACCACCTTGGCAGCTTTCAATCATGGCCACCTGGGCCTCGGCGTAGGTCGGGAAGGATCCGAATATCGTGTCACCGGCGGAGATTCCTTCGGTTCCGGCAACCACTACGCATTGGCCGGATGCCTTTTGGCGCACGGCGAAGAAGGTGAGACCTGATGGGGCGACAGCTTGGGGTGAGGCCGCTTGTTGGGTTTTTGGTTTTGTAGCAGCAGGCGCGGGCGTCGGAGGCTCCGGAGATGGTCCAATTGGAACCGGAGTGATGTAGGTAGCCTTCATCGCCTTGGTGTCAAAGTTGCCCATCCGCGCGACTCTGCCCCTGCGACTGATGCCGGCGATCTGTCCCTGTGCAAACTGGGTCTTCCCGCGGCGGGTCTCGATACTGACGACGCCGTCAATCACTTTGGTCTGTGCTGAGCCGTCCTCAGTGACGGTGACCATGTACGAAGTGCCTGATGGAGTGATGGTGCCGCCCTCGATCTGGATCGTGATCTTTCCGTCGACAACGAGTGTTCCTTTTTCGTCGCTCACTGAATCAGGAGTCAGAATTTTGAACGTCGTGCCCGGACCCGCGGCGAAGCTGGTGGTTGGGTTGTTCGAATCCCAGACTTGAACGATCACGGTGATCATTCCTTGCTCGACGGTGACGGTTTGACCGAAGGCCAGTGATTGAATGAGGTTCTGCCTTTCAAGCGTCACAGGTCGACCGTCGATCGTGATTCGGGGTTTTGACTTGGGATCGGCGGGAACCGCCATAACCCCTGCTTCGCACGCCGAGATGGTGTACTTTTTGATGAGCCCATCGAGGTTGGACGAGGACGGGAGACCCCCGTGCTTCTTCTTCATCGAGGCCCACTCGGCGATCGTACGTGCTGGAACCCAGCGCATGATCCACGACTCTTTTTTGAACGCATCCATCATGCGGAGCAGGTCGCCGAAGGCGCGTGCCGGCTGTGTTGCCAAGTACGGATCGTAGAGTTCTCTGAAGAAACTCGTCTGGATGCCTTCGACCCGGCAGCCGCCGAGGTGCATCGCCGCCATAGCTTTGTCAGCTGTTTCAAACTCTTTCAGGTAGCCACGCTGGGTGTACAACGAATCCTTCATTTCTGGGTGCGTTGCCTCGATGAACTTGAACATAGAGTAAGCAAAGAAGTCCGCTGTGCCCTCGAAGAACGAGGTCATCATCTTCGCCCGTTCCACAGAGACGAGTTTCTGGGCATTCGGCGTGGTCCATGTGCTGTGTTCGCCGATTCCAGCGAATTTCTTGTCCCAGAGGCAGGCCTCAATCCAGCGGTCGCCGATTTTCTTGTGAACATAGTGTCCAAGCTCGTGAAGGAAAATCGCGTACGAGGTGTCCTCGAGGTCAGAAAAAGCCGTGCTGCCCCAGTACGAGTGATCTCCCTCGCCAACCTGAATCACACCCGCCATGCCGACCATGCTCTCCATACCAGGACTCATGCCGTATCTGGGTACCGAAAGGTCGGGTACGTCGTACTGGACGTCGAGCACGGCAAGGCTGCTGATGGCCCAGCCCAGTTGGCCGTTGTCAAAGCCGAGGGCGTGGAGAAACTCCCGCACCCACTGCCTCAGGCGAAACTCGTGTTCGGCCGGGGTAAGAAGATCGAGGATGCCGACGTCGAGCATCGCGCCTGCCTCGTATTTGGGCTGCAGACCGCGAACTTCGGTGAGGTATGAAAACGGCAGATTCATCTGCAAATTGCAGGTGTTTCGCCACATAAGAACCGGATCGCCTTTGACGATGGAGGGCTGAATGAGTACGTAGAAGACGCCGTCCTGCTCTGCTGAAAGCTGGGAAGATACCCACGATTTTGGGCTCGTTCGGAGGAGGGGGGCCTCCTTTTCGGTGCGGGGTAGGAGAATTGCGTCCACTGTGGTCCCCTTGATCATCATGAGATCAAGCGGGATCGAGATGCTCTTCTCTTTCTTAGGTGAGGCGCTGTCTTCGAGATATGCCCGAGCTTGGATCTCGACGGCGAGTGGGGGAGTCGATCCGTCTGCATTGGGCTGCCAGAGGCGTTCGAGATCGATCGCTGTGCCGTCTATTTTTGAAACCATGAGGATGGTTTTGAGGGAACCAGTGCCATCCACCTCTCCGCTACCGCCCTGGATCTGAACGAACGGGAAAACATCTGCGTTGACCAGCTCAAGCTCGACACGACCACTTTCAAGGGGCACACAAGTCCCTTGGCCTTGTCGGTCGGTGCAGTCGAGCAGTTTTACGGTCAAAGGTTGCGCGACAGCGGCGTTGGTGGGTGCCGCGAGGGGTTTGACTGGGGGGGTAATCTCGATCTCTATCCGACTTACCTTCTTGGTCAGTACGAAGTTCCAGGAACCGGTGAAAGGTTCTGTTCCGTCGGCTTCCGCGTTGAGCAGGTACTGCCCGGCGACATTCGTCGTGATGGTCACCCCGAGATCTGGGAGTGAGACGAATACGTTCGGGATGGGCTTTCCTGCCTCATCCTTGACCGTGCCGGAAACGATGATGGTCGAGGGTGATGCGTCGGGCATAACCCAGACCTGATCGGCGCTTTCGTAGCCATCCAATTCAGCGCGAACCAGAATCTCGGTGCCCTCTCCGGATGAGCTCACCGCGCCGGCTGACCAGTCGATTGCGCCTTCAAGGTAGGTCTCGTAGCACTGTAACCCGGGATTGGGACTGTACATCTCGATGCCTGTGATATGGCTGAGAATTGATGTCTTCTGCTCGTCTGTCAAAGGCGCCACTGCCCCCTCGACCGCGCCTTTTGCCATCGCAAAGTACTGCCCGTAGTTGCTGTAGGCTGCGGATCGGATCGCATCCATAGCCCCTTGTGGGTTGCCGCACCCAGCCTCGATCTGCGCTGGGCAGAACGCACTGAAACTGCCGAAGAGGCCGCGTGAATCGTTGCACTTCGCATCGCTCTTGCAGGCTCCGGGATGTTGAGAAAAGCAGCCGTCGGGGAGAACGGCTTTGGTCTGAGAACAGGTGTCGTCTGCTTGCACCGTGCCCACTTCCTTGCAACCGTCACCATTTATACCCTGGCTAGAGCCCGACTCGACTTCTGCAATTCGGGAGCTGTTGACCTGTGCTGTGCATCGTCTCCGGTCGTTCTCAGCCTCGCAGTGAAACTCCCAGTTGGTGCATCCCCTCGCGAAGTTGGCAATGGCGCCGCTGATAATTTCGGGTTCGTTGTTGATGACTGCTTCAAGGAAACGACACGCGTCGTCCTTTAGAACATTCTCGAATGTCGCGTTGCAGGATCGTTCGCTACAGTCTTTCTGTTTCTGCTGACCGAAGATTGGTGAAGAGAGAGCCAATAGAACGATCAGCCAAGGAGCTGTCAGCAAACGCGAGGTATTCATAGGACCACCTTGTGCGTCGGTTTGCTCGACGCGTTCTATTAAGCATACCGCTTCGAAGGGGGTTCGATGTTTGTTGAGGCTCGAAGAAGAAAGGGCGTTCGTTCAGCCGAGGAGATGCTCAGCGCCCGAGGGACTTTAGGATCCATCCTGGTGAGAAGCCCGCAACAGCGCGCCTGCCGATGACAACAGTGGGGTACGAGACTTTGCCGGTGAGACGTTTCATCTCTGCTTGGGCACGTTTCTGCTCAGCCTCAGACAGCTGGTCTACTTCAGTGATTGAAGCCGAGATTCCGTTTTCAGCGAGGAATTTTCTTAGGTTTTTGCAGTGAGGGCACCATGTCGCCGAGTAAACCTTGACCGTCTGGTTCTTCTTCTCTTCCTCGGTTTCCTGCGTGGATGTGTCCATTGGTTTGACGTTAGTCAGGCTGCCACCGAAGCTCACGGTGCCGCCGTGGGCCGGCGCCTTTGCATTGGCGTTGATCTCCTGGGTCTTGCCGACATTAACCTTGGAGACAGACAGCACCCTGGTAATACCACCGGCATCCATGTATCGGAGCTTGCCGAACGCGTTGACGGGCTTGGTCCGAGAAGGAATCCGTTGACCATTCTTCAGCACGACCACGTAGGCAGGTTCAGAAGAGGCTTCTTTCTTGCCGGCAAGCTCTTGTGCCTGCGCGAATGGCAAAAACGAAATCGCAGTGACAACCAGCACGGCGAACGCAGAGACTGTTTTCTTGATGGGCTGCATTTCCAGAATCTCCTGTATCAATTCTGTCACATCTCGTCTCGAGAACAGAACATCAGCCGATACTCGCACCGCGGTTGACCTCAAATGAGCTTGCCGCAGTAGGTCTGGCTTTTTGGATTCGTTTTCGGCTATTCTGCATCGAGACCTAACGGTACGGAGGGACAACAACATGCATCGTCTAGTGCACGGTATGGTCATCGCATTCTTACTCATTGGCGTTTCCAGTACGGTGGCGCAATCCATCGCCCAAAGCCAGGGCGTCGATCCGCGAGTGGATTACGCGGCGCTCGCCGACTACGGTCCGTGGGACGATCGCAATTACCAGCTCAACAAGGACGACCTCGAACTGCTTGGCGAGAATGAACAGGAGCTTTCGGTTCGGGCGCCGCTGTTCTACCGCGTAGAGTTGCGTCGTCGTTTCGACAATTTGTCGACCAGCGGCCCGGTTCAGTATCCGCGCAGTACGCTGCCGCGGTTTCTAACCGAGTACGGCGGATTCCTAGTCGACGGGATGCTCTATCGCAACATCAAGCTCGTCGACGGGCGATTTGCTGTGGACACCAAGGTGCCGTACATGGCCAAGGATCTGTATGAGGAGGAGAAAACCAAAGCACTGGACGGCAACGTGCGTGTGACTTCGCCTAATGGAGGGGCAGAATCTGCTGTCGCCATCAACCCAGTAGATCCAGACCTTGTGATCGCCGGATCCAACGGGCCCGGCAGCGGGCAGAAAATGCACTACTCGACTGATGGAGGAGAGACATGGAATGCAGCGGGTGCACTACCTCTCGGTGGTACTTGTTGTGATCCAACTGTAGTCTGGTCATCTGACGGTAGTAAGGCATACAGCGCGACCCTCGGAGGGAGTCAGGTCTACATCTATCGTTCGGCTGATGGTGGTCAGACATGGTCCGATCTCGACACAGAAGTCGGCAACGACCCCCGTCGCGAATTGGGTTCCGGCACCGACAAGGAATACCTTCACGTCGACATCGATTCGACCTCGTGCCTCGATACCATCTATCTCACATGGCACGAGGGCAACGTCATGCAGTACTCACGGTCGACGGATAGCGCACACACATGGACAAGCCCGGTCGATATGTCGAGTGGCTCTGCCGAGAATGGGATCGGTTCCGACATTGCCTCCGACCTGAACGGCAAGGTCTACTATTTCTGGCCCGCATACAACAGCCAGAAGATACTCCTCAAAACGTCTGGTGACTGTGGTGTTTCCTTCGGTTCGACCATTGAAGTCGGGACAACACAGGCCTCGTTCGACTTCCCGATTCCGTCGATCGACATCCGCAACGCCTTCGTCTACGTTTCGGCCGATGTCGACCTGACCAGCGGCACCTACGGTGGAAGCATATACGCCGCATGGACCGATTCCACGGCTACGACCACCGGCACAGCCGCCAACAATCACGCCCGTATTCAGGTTGCCTACTCACGTGACGCCGGCGATACCTGGAACGTCTCGACCCCGCACGAGACCGGCGACATGGATACGGTCGATCGTTGGCACCAGTGGCTCGCGGTCGGGGACGACGGCACCGTTCACGTCGTCTACTACGACACACGCAACGATCCGTCGCGGACTTCTGTCGACATGTACTGGTCGTACTCGACGGACGGCGCTGTGACCTGGAGCGCGCCAGCGAAACTGACAACTGAGATTTCACCGCACATGGAGGATGGCTTCCAGTTTGGCGACTACAACGGGCTTGACGTAGTGATGAGTGAGTTCATTACAGTGTTCACTGACAACCGCAACGAGAGTGGAGGCGGCGCC
>JAAESQ010001225.1 GCA_024229275.1 bacterium
ACACGATCGCGATCGTGCGCAGTGAGCGAAGATCCGCTCGGAAGGCAGAGGCCAAGATCGAAGAGCTGCTGTGCCACATCGCCGCCACGAACCCTGCAATCTTCAAACACCGGCTGCTTGTGCATCGGCTTCCAAACCGGACGTGCCTCGATGTTCTGCGCTTCAAGCGCCAACCGCACGTCTTCACGAGTTGCGCCGAAACCAGAGGAATCAACCGTCAGGCACGTCAGCCATCGGCTACTGGTTCCATACGAGGCCTCAGGCATAAACTCCACTCCGGGTAAATCATTCAGGGCCTCGAAGTAGTGATTGAAATTTGTGCGCCGGGCCTCCACTCGATCTTCCAGCACCCGAAGTTGACCACGACCCAGAGCAGCCAACAAATTAGACATCCGGTAGTTGTAGCCAATCTGCGAGTGTTCATAGTGAGGCGCCGGATCACGAGCCTGCGAGGCGAGAAAACGCGCCTTTTCAATCAGCTCCCCATCATCCGACACCAGAGCCCCACCACCGGAAGTCGTAATGATCTTGTTGCCGTTAAACGAGAAAATACCGCAACGGCCAAAACCACCTACCGGGCGTCCACCACACGTCGCGCCAAGCGCCTCCGCCGCATCCTCGATGAGCGGCACACCGTAGTGCTCGCATAGTTCTCCGATTCGTGCGTAGTCGGCGCTCTGCCCATAGAGATCGACCGCAATGACCGCACCCGGCGGCCGACTATGGCGCGCAAGCTCTTCGAGTTCTTCCTCCAACAGGTCAGGATCCAGGTTCCAGGTTGAGGAATCGGAATCGATGAAGACCGGAGACGCGCCCACATAGGTGATGGCGTTAGCGCTAGCGGAAAATGTCAGCGTCGAAGTCAGGACTTCATCGCCCGGCCCAACGCCGAGAATTTTGAGCGCCAGATGGAGCGCACCGGTTCCGGAGCTGAGAGCAGCAGCGTGCTCGACCTGAGTGGCCTCAGCGAGTTCACTTTCAAAAGCATCAACGTGCGGCCCCAGTGGAGCGATCCAGTTGGACTCGAATGCCTCACGAATGAGGTCGAGTTCTTCACCACTCATGTGCGGCGGGGAAAGGTAGATTCGGTCTGTATTGCTCATAGTGGTCTTGATTTCAGGGCGCTTCAGGGCGAAACAACCACGAAAAGTGGAGCATCCAACACTTCAAATTCCCAGAAGGTTGCTGTGTGCTTCTTTCATCTTTCTGCTTTCAGCTTTCATCATTCCCAATCACGATCTCCACTCCGTGACTTTGCTTGGGACCCCAACCGCCGTCACTCCACCTGGAACGTCGTTTGTCACGGCTGCGCCGGCGCCTACGATGGACCACTTGCCAATCTTCATTCCTGGAATTACTGACGCACCAATGCCGAGTAAAGCGCCCTCGCCAACGTTTACCGAGCCGGCAAGATGGGTTCCTGGAGCCAGGTGAGCGAAATCGCCAACGACACAATCATGATCCACAGAGGCTGCAGTGTTGACAATGGCGTGTCGTCCGATCGTTGAATCTGGCTGAATAACTGCACCGGCAAACACAACAGCACCTTCTCCAAGCACTACTGTGTGATGAATCTCCGCCGAAGGGTGGCTGATCGTTGCCCACGGCAGTGCAAGCTTCTCCGACAACTGCATTCGTGCCCGACTTCCTCCGATGGCGACTACAGCGCCGTCAACTTCCAGGTTCGTTGCCAGTTCAGTTCCTCCGATGACCGGCGCTCCTAGCACGGTCGTGCCTTTCAGAGCCGAGTCATCGTCAAACAGACCTACAACCTCCCAACCTGCAGCCTGCGCGGTGGCAATGACGACCTTCGCATGACCACCTGCGCCGATGACGAGCAGTCGTTTCTTGTCACTCACGATCACTCCCCCGGAACTCCGGCATCGTCACGTGCCCTTCGGCCGCGACCCCACGACCCGTGAGAACCTGCCATACCGTCATCATGATGATCTTCATATCGAGCCAGAAGTTCGCGTGGTCAACGTACCACACGTCATAGGCGAGTTTGTCCTCCCACGAGATTGCATTACGACCGTTGACCTGCGCCCATCCAGTGAGGCCAGGCAGCACATCATGCCGCCGAGCTTGCTCCGCAGAGTAGCGGTCAAGGTAGCTCATCAGCAGCGGACGCGGCCCCACCAGACTCATTTCGCCCTTCAGGACATTTAGCAGTTCGGGTAGCTCGTCGAGACTCGTTCGTCGGAGGAGACGACCCAGTGGTGTGAGCCGGTTCTCATCAGGAAGGAGATTGCCACCCTCATCTCGCGCACCGCTCATAGTGCGGAACTTGAGTATCTCAAAAGGTTTGCCATTCAATCCTGGCCGGCGCTGTCGGAAATACACAGGCGATCCCAATCCGACACCCACCAATATTGCAATCGTAACAAGGACCGGTGAAAACAGAAGCAAAGCCAGGATAGCTAGCTTAAGGTCGAGGAAGCGTTTGAGGTATGTGCGATAGAACACGACTAGCCACAACCCAGAACGAGGCTTTTGTAGAACTCGGCCCAGCGCTGCCAAACCAGTTCCTGATCAAACAACGCTTCGACACGAAGTCGACCAGCACTGCCGTGCGCATTCAAAAGGTTCTCGTTGTCGAAGTAACAAACCGCGGCTCCAGCGAGACCCTCGCTATCCCCAATCGGGGCCAGCGTTCCGGTCTCGCCATCGACGACTGCATCTACCGTTCCAGTCGCCGAATACCCGACGACCGGGATTCCGCAAGCTGCAGCCTCGAGCGGCACGTTGGGGAAGCCCTCACGATAGGAAGGGAAAGCGAGAACATCCATCAGGTGGTAGTAGGAGGAGGGCTCGCTTACAAAGCCCAGTCGTATCACCCGAGGATCACTCTTCAAACTCTCCTGAACGTCAGCGTCAACCGGATCACCAGCCTCATAGTCACCCACGAGCAGCAGGTGCGCTGCCTGGAATCGCTGACTGATCTCGCCGAAGAAGGCCCTTGCCAGGTCCTCAATACCTTTGTCTTTCGTCAGCCGGCCTACGAAGCCGACCACGGGTGCCGTATCAGGGATTCCCAGCTGCTGCCGCAATTCAGTAACTCTTTTGCCGGTGTCTGGCCTGAACCGTTTGATGTCGACACCATTTGAGGCTCCTGATCCGAGCACCAACGATCTACGCTGCGAGACGAGACCTAAATCAACCGCCAACTGTCGCAGGCTTGGACTGACACACACTACTTCGTGTGCTGATCCGCACGCGAGACGTTCTGCAACCATCATCAAGCTGCGCTTCACACCCCTTAATGTCTCCAACCTGAGACCCCGGAGTGTGTAAACCCGAATCGGAATCCTGCAAGCTCGAGCCGCGAGCAAGGTGAGCAGGCCCGCCTTAGGGGTGCTAGCACTGACAATATCCGGTTTGAAGCTACCGATGACTCGAATCAGGGATGCCAGCGCTCGGACATCAAAGATGAGACTTGCCTCCCGCTTGAGTGGAAGTGGG
>JAAESQ010001226.1 GCA_024229275.1 bacterium
CCACCTCCTCGAAGGGGAGACCGTTGAGGAGGAACCTCGAGTCGGCTGCCGGTGTCTCGCCACGCAAGGCCCAGCCCTGTACCCGGAGGCCGTCATTTACGTCGATGTCATCGATGATCCATCGTAGCTGTTTAGCCATTGTCGCAATATTCCGCCGTTCATGTTTTCGCTGCAATTGCGTCCCCTTTCTTTATCTGCATACGCGTATTGAGCCCCGTCCGTCTGGCTGAATTGCAGGTTTACAGGGAAGGAATGAAGTGTCCGACAGGCAGACAAACTGATGAGGTGGATGGTTTTTGAGGAGTCATGATGGCCATGATTCTGGGCACCTTTTCAGCCTCTAGCGAAAGATTGAACGACCAGAGGTGACCTGGAGGTCGAGTGCTGTGATCGTGACCGATACAGTGACGGTGGCAGAGGCAGAGGCAGAGGCAGAAGACAGAAACAGATTCACTTTCCAGAAACAGAGGGCAACGCGAGTGCTCCTACGATGGGCATTGACTTGGGAATCTGACGACACGATTGTTTCCGAATCCGAATCCGAATCCGAATCCGAGACAGTGACGGAAGACAGCGCCAGATCCAGAGTCAGAACACAGAGGCAGAATCAGATCTCGGAAACAGAATCAGATGTCCGATTCTCAGGTTTTGTCGATCATTGTGCTGAACTGCGAGTTCAGTCCCCGACCGGCTCCAATACCTCCGCCAGGCCATAGGTGCTGAGTGAGGTCCCAGGGTAATAGGTAAGCAAGATGCGATCGAAGGTAAGTCCCGCCCGGGCAAGGCCGTAGGCGCCGTTCTGACAAAGACCGACGCCGTGACCCCAACCGCGCCCAAGGAAACGGGCTCGCCGTTCGCCATCCGGGCCGGTGACGAGATGGATTGTGAAGAGATTCTCGGGGAGTTGAAGCGCGCGCCGTACGTCGAATCCGGACCATGTTTTGCGGTTTCCACCTTGGTCAACTGCAGCCAGTCCGATGACCCGACCGTGCGGGGTCCTTTTTGTGACCTCGATCGTGGCGAGTTTAGGAACGCCGAGTTGGCGAGACAACTCGGGCCAGCTGCGCTCTCGAACCCAGCTGCGCCACGACGACCTTCGGTCGGCTTCGCCACTGCCACCACTCCTGTGTGCTACGAGTGCAATCACGTGATCGTCTGCCTGGAAACGATCGAGCAGCGTACCTGGAAGCACCTCGAGTATTCCGGCGTCTCGCACGGAACCGCCCCGACCTTCGAAGAGAGGCAGGGGTTGTTGGAGGAGTTCAGAGTGATCCGCACGGCGCGGATAAATGGCCACGCCTTGCGGGTGAGGAATTGCTTCGCCGGAGTCGTGTGTGACAACTCCCATGATCTCGAGCACGGCAAACGCGGCTTCGAGTGCCCAGGTCTCGCTCCACTGTGGTGACGGCGGCCGGAGCGAGATCTCGAAGAGTTCGGCCAGCGCCAAGAGACTGTCGGTCGGGTCAGTCTCGTTCGTCAGAGACCGTGCCGCGGACTCGAGCTGAGCCGCGTTCAGCAGTGAAGCAACGAACTCCTCGGTTGTGCCGACCTGTCCTTTCTCTAGTTGTTGTCCGGATCGTCTTGCGATTTGATCGATGATCTGCCTGCGGACATCGGCACCGTCGTGAATGCTCAAAACGCCTGCCGCAAGAGTGGCTCCGAAGCTGTGGGAGTCACGCCATGCGCCTAAATCGCTGGAGCCGTTCAGCTGCAGAGGCCGCTCCCAACTGCAGGAAACGCCAATGAGGTAAGGCTGAGCACGGTCAGGGAAGATATCTACTGCAGCATCGGTGTGGCCGCTGCAGGTTGAGGTGTACATCGCATCGATTGGCAAGCCGTCAAAGATCGCTATGGAACCTGCAGTTTCGAGCACTGCACGATCACTCAATCGATGCTCGACGCCCCTGCCGTGGTAGGCCTGACAGGCCGGTGTCGAGCAGATGTCGTAGCCCTCGTCGATATGGTCGCCGAGGTGGCTGACCGCGTAAGTTCTTGCGGCAACTGCTTGTGCTTTGAGGGCCTCGAGTTCAGGGAACTGCGATGGTCCCATCTCGACCGGGACAACCCCGCGCAGGTAGCTCTCCAGGTTGAGTTCGTTGATGATCAGGATCTCGGCGTCGGAAACCCGAGCAACGAGGCGTCCACGGTAGCGACGGCTGCCGACAACAATCGGCCAATCATCTGCGGCTTCGAGGAGGATCTCTCCTTCCCACTGGACCGTGTTCCCTGCTATGTCGATGATCTGAGTGACTTTGTCAGTCGCTACTGGAAATGCATCTACAAATCCAACGTCCGTCAGAATCGATTTCGGGTCGGAAGGTGCAGGGTGGCGCCAAGCGACACGCAGCCGCAGCAACTCGTCCGCAGTAGTGGAACGGGACGTCGATACGCGATGTCCGAGGCGTTTTCGAAGGCGATCTTCGGCTTTGCGTATCGCAAGTTCATCGGAGAATGCCCCGACCTGCCACTCGTGTTGGGCCACCAAGCTCACCCTCAACGGTCCCCAAAGCCACTTCTCACCCTCTGACCAGCTCGCACGGTATGCGCGACCTGGTTGAGGCAAGGTTAGAGTCGATCGAGAACGGCGCAATAGCGCACGAATGAGAGGTGGGTCAATGTCGCGTACTTCAGTATGAGTCGGCGTTGGACCAATCGGAGCCTTAGTCGGCATTGGAGCCGCAGTCGGCCGCGGATCAGGTGTCACTTCCTTCGATACTGTTGGAGTCGGTGCCGAGACCGGTGGCGCCTTCGTCTGGGTTTGAATCGGCGAAATGGTCGCTGTTTGGCAAGCGCTCAGAAGAGTGCACGCATAGCAAGCGATTCCGATCGCAGTTCTTACCGACATCGATCCAATATTTAATCTGAAACGTGGCATACGTGTGTTCTTCATGTGTTCTTCTTCATCATTCCGTTTCGCAAGGCGAAACGGACGAACTATGCGTTTTTCTCGTACCGAGGATGAGCGTACTGATGTTTCCGGAAGTCACCACCGACAAGCTCGATCTTCTCGCACATCTCGAACAGGCGTGAGCGAATTCGGCGAGAAACTCGATCGGCAAGATACTCTTGGCCGGCCTTCGGAGAATCGGTCGGGTCTTTGAGATTTGTCGTGAAAATCGTCGCACGACGCTCGAGGTAACGGCGGTTGACGAGGTAATAGAGCAGGTCGAGTACCCATTGTGATGTCTTGCCTGCGCCCAGTTCGTCGAGCACCAGAAGTTCTGCTTCGACGAGTGGCTGAAGCAGTTCTCTGCTGCCACCGGTTTCACCGAATGTCATTTGGATTTCGAGGACCAAGGATGTGAAGTCGGCAAAGCAGCCCCGGACCCCCTTGCCCTCGATGAGTTCCTGCAGCGCAGCAACCGCTAGGTGTGTTTTGCCGGTGCCGACAGGACCCATGAGCAGTAGCCCCTGCTTCTCAGTCTCCGGGTAGAGATCTACGTATTCGCGCACTGCCTTTTTTGAACGGGCCAAGGTTTTGTTCTTCTTGTCCCAGATGTTGAAGCTATCAAGTGTGCAGTGGTGGTAGCGCTCCGGAATGGCGGCTGTTTCGAGGAGACCTTGGCGCCGGATCTTCTCGGCGCACTCGCACCGTCGAACCAGCTCGACCTCGTCTTCTGTTACAAGGATCCAGCCGGTTCCGCCGCACTTCTCACACTTGGTGTTCATCTTTTCGGTTGCCATCGCCATGGCAGTATATCGTCGTCGTGCTGGTTTTTGCCTGGTAAGCTTTCCCACCGGAGGTGTGGCGATGCCCCGTATGCAGATCGACTTCCCAGAGACAACTCTCTTTTCCCATGAGGCATCGGTGCGCATCGATGACATTAACTATGGCGGACACCTCGGACATGATCGCCTGGTGTCACTGTTGCATGACGCTAGAGTCCGTTTCTTTCGTTCGTTTGGCGCCGATGAACTCGACACCGACGGATTCCCCTTGATGATCGTCGAACTCGCCGTCAGCTACCGTGGCGAGGGATTTGCCGGGCAGAAGCTACAAATCGAAATTGCAGCTGGCGAGATTGCCTCCCGTCGTGCAGATCTCGTCTATCGCGTCACAGAAGGCGGCGATGACAGGATGATCGCTTTGGCCCGAACCCGCCTTGTCTTTTACGATCGCGAGAAGGGTCGGGCTGCGATGTTGCCGCCGACGTTCAGGGAAGCGATAGGGTAGAGGCAGAGACAACTCTGACCTCCCCAATTTGAAAGCCAATCGCTTCGAAGGTGGGCGTTCGACTGGGCACTCGCAGTCGCCATCGACTTCGTCATCGTCATCGCCATCGAAACTCTGGCGCCGATGAAGATGCAGAGACAGGCGTCAGACGCAGAAGGCAGAGACAGAGACAGATTCAGGTCTCAGAGACAGAAGCAGATTCAGAAACAGAGTCAGCGGCAGAGAGGGACCCTGAGCAAAGGATCGTTTTGGCTTCGAATCATGGTCACATCGGGTCGTTCATGGGTTGGTGATGTAGCCGCCGAGTCTGACGGAGTCAAGGGCGAGCCGGCGTAGGAACGCCGGTCGTTCCGACCCTTGACACCGTCCGTCTCAACGGCTTGTGGGGGAGTCATGAACGACCCGGAGGTGACCATGCATGACTCGCAACACAATAACGACCTCATAGCGTGCACAGTAGCCGTCGAAGCGGCAACGATGGTGTTCGCGCTCGTGAAGAGAGTTCCCGCTCCATTCCGGTCTTTAGCTGACCAGGTTGTGAGGGCGGCAAGTTCAGTTGCAGCGAACCTGAGTGAAGGGAACGGGCGGTTTGGAAGAGATCGATACAACCATTGGCGAATTGCCTACGGCTCAGCGAAGGAAGTGGATACATTCCTCCATCTGCTGAGCGGTGCCGGTGTCGTTGAAACCTCCCAAGCCAAGAAAGCCGCAGCTCTATTTGACGAAGTACGAGCGATGACGTGGAGATTGCTGAACCCCAAGAATCCATAGTCGCCATGGTGGCACTGATGCTGTGCTCCGAATCAGACGTCTGTCTCTGATTCTGTATCTGAGACATAAATCTGCCTCTGCCACTGTCTCTGGTATCTGATCATTTCTTGAGATGAATTAACCGCCAGGTCATGGCACGAACGGAATCGAAGAGTTCTAGGGCTTCGCGCGTTCTGGAATGATCGATCGCGCCGGTATGGAGGAGCAGTTGAAGGTGGACGTCGACCTCTTTGGCGGAAGCATATGCAATGCGCCAGTGATGAGTTCGATCTCGACCACTCCGGCTACACGTGAGCCATAATTGAACCACCAGGAGTGACCTGGAGACCGATCGCAGCATCAGACGCCGACTCCGAGACCGAGACAGTGACGGAGGCAGAGGCAGATTACAGAGACAGCCTCAGAATCAGCATCAGAGACAGTGGCGGGAAAGGCACGAGCGTTAGCGGCCCCGGTTCCGGCCCTACCTCGTCTCCAACAAATACTCCTTGAGCCTCTCTGCAGTCGCTTCGATTCGTGTCGCCCGCTTGGGTCGCTGCATCGCCTCGGCGAGACCGTCCGGGATCTCGACTGTTTCTCCGGTGGCTTCGAGAATCGCCTCGCTGAACTTCGCTGGATGTGCTGTTGCAGCGAACACTGCCGGACCGGTCGGTTCCCCGACTTCTCCAAGGTAGCGCGTAAGCGCGCGATAACCGACGGCACTGTGAGGGTCGAGCAGATAGCCGAACTCCTCACGAACCTCGCGGATCGTCTCGTAGATCTCTGGTGTCGTCACTCCGAAGCCACGAAAATGCTGTGTAATCTGCATCAGGTCGTGCGCGAGTAGGCCCTGGATTCGCGCCAGATTTGAGGGATTCCCGACATCCATGGCATTGGCGGGTGTGGTCACCGCATCGCAGGGTTTGAATATCCCAGTTTCGAGAA
>JAAESQ010001227.1 GCA_024229275.1 bacterium
GCCCAAGAGGCCGTATTCGGTAGAGAGGACCAATCGAGAGGACTGGATAGAGATACCGGTGCCGGCTATTGTTAGCGAGGAGTTGTTTCTTGCCGTACAGCATCAACTGGATGAGAACAGGAAGCGTGCCCGAGAGCGGCGTAGGGGAGCGGCCTATTTGCTGCAAGGATTGACGGTCTGCGGGCATTGTCATTACGCGTACTATGGAAAGAAGGTCAGCAATGCGGCCAGAAAGGGCAAGAAAAAGCCCTATGCGTACTACCGATGCATAGGGACCGATGGCTACCGATTTGGCGGACAGCGGATCTGCGGCAACCCGCAGGTAAGAACAGACAGGCTGGATGATTTGGTTTGGGAGCAAGTCGTCGATGTATTAAGACATCCCGAGCGCTTAAAGGAGGAATATGAGCGCCGGCTTGATATCTTAGAGCGGGATGAAAAAGACAAATATGATACGGTGGTTTTGGAAAGGCAGAAGGGTAATCTGGAAAAAGGGAAGTCGCGCCTCATCGACAGTTATGCTGATGGGTCAATTGATAAAGCGGACTTCGAGCCAAAGATAGGCCAGTTAAAAATCAAGATACAGCAACTGGAGCGCCAAATTGAACAATGCAAACGGCATGACGTCAGCCAATTTGAATTGTTTCTTGTCATCAGTCGCCTAGAGGAGTTTGCAGAAACGGTTAATGACAGATTGGATTCGATAGATTTCCACACTAAGCGCGAGATCATCAGAGCATTGGTTGTCGTGTGCCGCGATGAATGGAGCTAGCGTCTCGTGCTGAAAGAGACGATCTCGCTCAGAACTCACTGCTCACCACGCTCAGGCTAATCTTGAGATTTCCTCACGGGCTCACCGCGCTCAGGCTGATTTTGAGATTCTTCCTCACGGGCTCAACCGCCGCAGGCTGATCGCGGTATTTTTCCTCACCCGCTTGCGCGAGGGGAGGTGGCTTGAAGGAGGATGCGGAGTAGGATCGAGTGGATGTTGAAGGTGTGGAGAGGCGGTGGCCACCGCCTCTCCACGGCGTCGACACGGAGCGCATTCCATGCCGATCACCATCAAGCTCTCCTATCGTAACTACGAAGTGATGCTTCGGGAAGGGCGTCTTCAGCTGGAGAACGAGCCCTGCCCCCGATGAGGTGTGCCGCACCGAGAACGCGGGCGAACCTCTGGAGCTGAGCGGCTCGACGGTCTCTCGCGGTGTGATCCTGCTCGAGCGCGACGAAGCGGGAGAGCTGCACACCGTCAAGGTCGAGGCCGACATCGCTCTGGCGCGCTGCCCGTGCTGCGGAACGCGGCCGCGCGTGCTGCCCTACGATGTGTTGCCGTACAAGCGCTACGCGCTGCCGGTGATAGCCGAGCAGGTGGCGACA
>JAAESQ010001228.1 GCA_024229275.1 bacterium
AAAAGTGATCGGCGTGCCACCGGAATCACTGATTGGGTTGCACCGGAATCAGTGATCGGCTTGGACTGGAATGGGTGATCGGGTTACACCGGAATCGGTGATCGGCTTGCTCCGGAATATGCACTTTGTGATTTCGCAAGAAAACTACCCAGCGTTTGAGCTGGTCAGGATCGGCAAGCCGACGCGGCACGTACCGTGACACCGTGGCCTCTGAGACCTCAAATCCCAGTTTCTTCAGCTCACCATGGATGCGGGGGGCACCCCAACCATCGGTTGCCATCTCGCGAATGAGGTCACGAATTGTGGCGTCAATTCGAGGCCGACCGGGATGCCGCTGTCGCGAGATCATAGCCCAGTGGCGACGGAAACGATCCCGATGCCACTTTGCCACAGTGTCCGTTTTCACAATAACCAGTGTGTTCGTCCACCTCGGCCAGGAAGCGCGCAGTGCTACCCAGAAGGCACGATCTGCATCATCAAGGGCGGGCCTACGCAGTTCCCTAATAAGCGTCGCCACTTGTTGACGGAGAGCTACATTCTCAATCACCAGGTTAGCGCGCGAGCGGAAAGCCGCACTCAGGACTCGGACGATAAGCGAGATGACGAAGACCAGTAGACGCGCCATGGCGTCGGAGTGTGTCGTGCCGCCATAAGAATTTCAAGCACGCGCTGGCACCGTTACCAGTAATCCGAATGAAGCCCAAGTC
>JAAESQ010001229.1 GCA_024229275.1 bacterium
TCCTTTCTTGTTAAAGCTCCCGAAAGGGGCTCTCGCTGGACTCCGCGTAGGTTCTCAGGTTCGTACCGTCGATGTGTTGCCGACCATTCTCCAGCTCGTAGGTGTCGAGGGTATCCACGGAATCCACGGGGAGTCAGTAGTGCCGCTGATGCTCGAGCCGGGCCGGGAACCTCCACGCTATGCCTATTGTGAGTCGATGGCGCCGAATCTCCAGTACGGCTGGAGCGCGCTCTACAGCGTTCGAACTGAAGAACACAAATATATTTCAGCACCGCGTGAGGAGCTTTACTCGTTGCTGACAGATGTCGGAGAGACGAGCAATGTCGTCGCCGAACATTCCGAGCTTGCCCAAGAGATGAAGATGATTCTCGAAGAGATTCGGCAGAGGATCGCTGAAGGTGCTCCACAAGCCGAAGAAGCGAATATCGACGATCAGACTCTCGCCTTACTGGCATCCCTTGGGTATGTCGGTGGGTCCTCCGGGCCATACGAAGGTGAGAACCTGGCCGATCCGAAGGACAAACTTCACCTGTACCAGGCGATTGGGCTCGCTGCTCAACTCATCAGTGACGATGACTACGCCGGAGCAGCCACGCAATTGCAGATGGTGCTACAAGAGGATGAGGAGATTCCGCAGGCTCGTCTGCTGCTTGCGACCTCGTATCGCAAGACGGGACGAAGCCAAGAGGCAAAAGCAATTCTTGACAACTACCTGCGTGAGGACCCCGAGAGCGTCCAGGCATTGATCACAATGGCTGGACTGCTGTCGGAGGAGGGGAAAACTCAAGAGGTTTTGGCCATCTGCCAGCGCGCCCTTGCGGTCGATGATCGCAACACCCAGGCGTATGCACTGATGGCAGATGTTTACATGAAATCAGATGATCACGAACGAGCTTTGCCGTTCTTGCGAACGGCAGTGGAGATTCAGCCCAAACTCAGTCGGATACGCAATAACCTGGCAGCCTGTCTCGTCGGACTCGAAGAGTTCGAAGAGGCAGAGATACTGCTTTCAGGCATTGTCACCAGCTACCCGAAGTTCCCTCTTGCCAATTTCCATCTTGGCCTGATGCATGAGGAGCAGAAGCAGTTTCCCCAGGCACGAAGCGCCTACTCAAGAGAGATAGAACTCAACCCGGACTCGATTCGGGCTCGGTTCAATCTCGGGAACTTGCTTTTCGGCCTCGGCGACATGCCTGGAGGGGAGGAGCAGATGCGAGAGCTGATGACAAGGGCGCCGGACATGGCACGCCCGTATCTGTTGTTGGCCCGCGCTCAGTTGGCAAGATCTGGGGATCCGAGAGAGATCGAGGACCTGGCCCGGAAAGGTCTCGATCGGGCGGAGGCACCTGAGCTGAAGGCGCTCGGCTACTTCCTTCTCGCGGATGCTTTTTCTCGTCAGGGACGCCAGAGCGAGATCCCGGAAGTGGTGGAGAAAGCGCGCTTCTACCAGGCACAAATTGGGTCCGAAACAACGCACTGAGACCAAGGCTGTAGTGATCCCGAAGTGAAAAGAAGAATGCTCGCCTGGCGGGTGAGCTGAATTTGGAGGAGGAACGATGCTCCGAGTTGTTGCAAAGACGAACCTGTGCTGCGCGCTGTTGACCGTAGCAGTGCTTGCCTCGCTGGGTTGCGGTGGATCCGTTGAACTGCCAGCGACCCGTGTGGAACTGCGTGATGGATGGTCGCTGCAATCGGCAGTTGAAATCGAAGCGGATGGTACTGCGATTTCACAGCCCGGTTTCGACAGCGGGAGCTGGATCTCGGGTTCGGCACCGAGTACGGTCATGGCGGCCCTCGTGGCCGATGGCCAGTACCCGGATCTGTATTTTGCCGACAACCTTGAGCAGGTTCCTCAGGAACGCTTCACTGGAGCATGGTGGTATCGCACCGAATTCGAGATTGCCGTAGAGGATGTCTCGCGGGTGACGCGCCTTGCTCTTGATGGCATCAACTACAGCGCCAATGTCTGGCTCAACGGAGAGCTGCTCGCAGATCGCGACACCATTGTTGGCGCGTTCCGGATGCACGAAATCGACCTTGCAGGGCGTGTGACTCCCAGGATCAACGCATTGGCGATTGAGGTCTTCCCGCCGCAACCGGGCGATTTCACAATTGGATTCGTAGACTGGAATCCGACGCCGCCCGATCGCAATATGGGTGTGTGGCGGCCTGTCGCGTTGAGACTCAGTGGTGATGTCTCGTTGAACGATGTCTTCGTCACCAGCGACGTCGATACCGAGACGCTGACCAGCGCTGATGTGCAGGTGTCTGGCGTTGTCGTGAACCACTCTTCGGAGAAGGCTTCAGCGGCCATTCGGGGCGAGTTCGGCGAAGTGTCATTCTCGAAGACCATCGACTTAGAGCCGAACGAACGACAAGCCCTCATCTTCAGTGCTGACGCCTTTCCAGAACTCCACCTCGAAGCACCTGAATTGTGGTGGCCCTACACACTTGGCGAGCCTCATCTTTATTCACTTCGCATGACCGTCGAAATCGACGGCCAGATTTCGGATTCGACTGAAGTCGATTTCGGAGTGCGCGAGGTGTCGAGCTACTTCAACGAAGAGGGTCATCGTGGCTTCAAGGTCAACGGAAAGCCGGTATTGATCCGAGGAGGGGGTTGGGTCGACGATCTGTTGCTCGCCAATACCCCAGAGAAGATCTCGGCTCAGATGGAGTACGTCAAACATCTGGGCTTGAACACAGTCCGACTGGAAGGCTTTTGGGGTAGCGATTCACTGCTCTACGACATCGCGGATCAGGAGGGAGTTCTTCTGATGCCGGGCTGGAGTTGTCAGTGGGAGTGGGAAGAGTACCTCGGCAAGCCGGTCGATGAGTATGGCGGCGTGACGACGCCTGAGGAGATGGACCTTGTGGCGGCTTCGATGGCCGACCAGGCACGCTGGTTGCGCAATCATCCTAGTGTTTTCACCTGGGTGCTGGCGAGCGATCTTCTCCCCAGGCCGGAACTCGAGAAGCGATACGAA
>JAAESQ010001230.1 GCA_024229275.1 bacterium
CCGAGGGAAGGATGCTGTCGCGGCAGCGTGGAAGCCGTTCTTTGTGGGATCGAATGCGCCGTTTTCCTGGCAACCTGAAACCGTTTCAGTGCTCGACTCCGGGACTCTCGGTCTGAGTTCGGGTCCAGTCTTTGATCCAGAAGGAAATCGAATCGGGACGTTTGCCTCGGTTTGGAGACGTGAGCCCGACGGTAGTTGGAAGATCGTCTTTGATATGGGCTGTCCGGCGTGTCAGAAATGATGAAAGATGAATGCGGAATGATGAAAGCTGGTCCACTCAGCAATAGCGGCAGTAGCAAGGGCTGCAGGTTCGGCCAGTTTGGCTGTGAGGTGGGCCGCTATTCGCTCAACCTCGCCACAACCCGCTCTCGATTCAGCGGACCTAAGTCACTGGCACAAAGAGGTGCGATCGATTGAGTGAGGCCCCTTTTCATCAATCATCATTCCGCATTCATCATTGTTCCGAGCGTCTAGCTCGGATATCGCCTTCCCCTCCATACCAGACCGTATCTTCGATAGTGCATAGTCGATCTGATAACAATCCACCACCATACGAGTTCGCGATAGGGGGAGAGGAAGGCCACCTGCCAGGGCAAGTGAAACTCATTGGCGACGAAGGCGTGGACTGCGTGCATCATCACCAGCGCAGCCGAAGCACTGACGACGATCTGGCCATGAGCGAGTCCCCAGACGAACGCAAGGTACGGCAGCAAGCTGAGACCGAAGCCGAGGAAGAGCAGCACTGGGAGCATCAATGGATTCACTCCGCCGAGTCCCGGCGCGACGTTTTTGGTGAAGCCGTGAACGGCGTCTCTGACGCCGTCGTACATTCGCAACGAAATAAGGTCTCTCGACCTAGCCAGCATCTGCCGAAAACCGGCTGATTTGACCTTGTAGCCGAGGCCAACGTCGTCGATGACCATGTCGCGAATACTCGCAAAAGCGCCGCAGGCCTCGACGGCGTCGCGCCTTACCAGGTTGAAAGTGCCGGCCCCGGTCGCTAGAAAGCGGCTCCGAGAGTGGTTGATGAGCCACGCCGGAATGAGGCCGCCGCCGACTAAAAACAGATGGCCGAGGACCGAGGCAAGGAGCGGCCCGGTGTCTCGGAACTTGGGTGCCAGAACCAACATCTGCCGCTCCTCATCGAGCAAGAGGGAGATGGCTCGGCGAACCAGCTCAGAATGGTACTCGACGTCGGCATCGACAAAGAGCATCCAATCGCCTCGAGCCTGTCGCCGACCCTGTTCGAGTGCCCAGACCTTCCCGAGCCATCCCTCGGGTGGTTCGACTCCTGTCACCACGGTGAGATTTGAATGCTGGGCTATGAGGCGCTCGAGGATGACCGGCGTTGAATCAGTGGAACCGTCGTTGACGACGACAACCTCGATATTCGGGTAGTCCTGAGTGCAGAACGAAGTCACTGCGCGTTCGATCTCCGCCTCTTCGTTACGTGCCGGAACCACAATCGAAACCGAAGGCCAAGAGTTGCGCTCCCGAACCGGCCGCCGGGCCAGATTCGGCGTCGATAGTCTGAAGAGCGTCATCTGTATCAGCATCAGCGTCCACAGGCCGAAACTGATCCAGAGGAGGATGTCGATCATCTGTCAATTGTATGTGTGTTTCGATTCCCAATTCCCGTTACGGTTGCCGAGCCCGAGCCCGAGCCCGAGCCCGAGCCCGAGCCCGAGCCCGAGCCC
>JAAESQ010001231.1 GCA_024229275.1 bacterium
CGAGCTTGCGCTCGGGAGGAGCGAGGGTGAGTTGGCATGGATGCGAACTCATTCCCCAGCTGGATGCGCCGGATGGGGCAACAAGTCGCTACAATCGAGAAGGATGAAGATCGCGCAACAGCGAGGGCCGATTAAGTTCAACGGCTATTTCTTGTGGCCGCCGAGCGCGTCATTTTGCGGACGATTCGCAACACAACGCGCAGGTGATGGGAATAGAAAGGCCACGATCACCGAGCCGGAACGATAGATCATCCATTTCTAAAGCACACGCAAGTCCGGCTTCGCGTGCAACGTATCCCATCAGTGAGTGAATGCCAAACGGTTCGGATTTCGATCGGCACGCCGTATCCAAAGCCTTATTGGCCGAAGGCCTTGCTCACCGTAGCCTGGGGCAAGCGAAGCGCCGCCCCAGGAGACGAATCCCAACAGCCATTTTGGCCGAAGGCCATATTCAGCCACCCGTGCGGACAGCCGTTAATCCCAGACGTACCGTTCGCAACATTCGATGCCGTATCGTCGCAACATCGCGCGATATTCGTCCTGAAACGTCAGGTCGCCGCGCTGCCAATAGAACTGGCGGTAGTGCGTGCCAAGCGTCTTGACAAACTTCGATGACTCCCTTTTCACCTGCGCAACATACTTCACTGGTATCATCTTCCCCAAGCCGAAGAGAATGTGCACCGGTCGGCAACTCTGCGTCCCCGTCCCATGTTCGGAGCTCACGTCACGCTCAACGAACACCACGGCAAAAAGAATGGAAAACGAAGAGGCCGCAGGCCTTCGCAAAACCTTTTGAAAGTTGCTCGCATGGATGCGAGCTCAGGCCCGGCATGGAAGTCGCTAACCAGCCTGCCGTTCACCGAACGGTCGGATCACACACGGGCTCGAGTCAGTGATTTCGATTCAGATCAAGTTCAACGAATTGATTCTGCGGAGCGTCAGCATCCACGTGACCAAAAGCCGGTCAGGATGCGGGGCGAAACGCGAGGTGTTGTGATGGGGCAATGGTGTTCAGGATGGTTCGGAGGGGCTTGTGTCGCTCTTTCAGAGCTACTGAGGGTTCGGTTGGGGTAACCCAGGGCGGCGCTGCGCTCTGCCCCGGGCTGATATGTGTGGGCCCCCTTGGGGCAGTCGAGCTTGCGCTCGGGAGGAGCGAGGGTGAGTTGGCATGGATGCGAACTCATTCCCCAGCTGGATGCGCCGGA
>JAAESQ010001232.1 GCA_024229275.1 bacterium
CCGGCGTTGGACGAGACCACCGAGTCGAGGAGCGAGTACCCACCAATAGTAATCACCCCGCGAATGCCGGGAGTGTCATCAAGAACCAAAGCGATTTCGTCGAGCACTTTTTCAGTAGCGCCGAGCGAGGTGGCGTCAGGCAGCTGGGCCGCGACCATGAAGTAGCCTTCGTCTTCGGAGGGCACGAATCCTGCGGGCATTGAGATCATTCCGTAGTACGTGGCAACAAAGATGCCGCCAACGACCACCATGGTTAACGCCACTTTCCGCAGCAGCATTTGAACGATCCCTGTGTAGCGTTTTGTGCCGCTGTCGAGCACCCGGTTGAACATGCCGAAAAAGCCCACCGTTCGTTCCTTTGATGGCCGCAGTAGCATGCCGCAGAGCGCCGGGCTAAGTGTGAGGGCATTGATGGAAGAAAAGATCGTAGCGACCGAAATCGTAATGGCGAATGGCCGATAAAGTCGACCCGTGATGCCGGGCATCACGATGGTAGGAACAAAAACTGCGAGTAGCACAAGAGTGGTGGCCACCACCGGTCCGGTGATTTCTAGCATTGACTTGGCGGTAGCCTCTTTCGCTCCGAGCCCTTCGGTATCGATGAGGCGCATGGTGTTTTCCACCACCACAATGGCGTCGTCGACAACGATGCCGATGACGAGAATCAGGCCGAACATGGTGAGTCCGTTGATGGACAGGCCAAGCGCGAGCATCACCGCAAACGTGCCAAGTAGCGACACAGGAATGGTGACTGCCGGAACAAGTGTGGTCCGAAAATCCTGGAGGAAGATATAGACGGTGAAGATCACCAGGAGAATAGCCACGACAAGAGTTGTCACTACCTCTTTGAGGGATTGAGTGATGTATTCCGTGGTGTCATAAATGATTCGATACTCGAGGCCGTCGGGGAAATCTGCACCGAGTCTTTCCATCTCTGCCTTGACACCATCGGCAACCTCGAGGGAGTTGGCACCGGGAGCTGGATAGATAGCGATGGCGATGGATGGTGCACCGTCGAGCTTGGCAAACCAATTGTAACTTTGGGCCCCGAGTTCGACCCGTGCCACATCGCGAATTCGCACGAGTTGACCGGCTTCACCGCGCTTGACGATGATGCTCTCGAACTGCTCTACCGTTTCGAGCCGACCAAGGGTCGAGATTGAGTACTCGAAGGGTTGATCTTTGGGCGAAGGTTGTCCACCGATCTGGCCCGCTGCCACCTGGACGTTCTGTTCGCGCAGAGCATCTAGGAGATCGAGCGTTGTCAGGCCGCGGGCTCTCAGCAATAGTGGATCAATCCAGATCCGCATGCCGAAATCCTTTGCGCCCATGACGTTAACCTTGGAGATTCCGTTGACCCGGGCAAGGACATCCTTGATTCGGGTGGTGGTGTAGTTGGAGATGAAGAGTTCATCGTAGACGCCGCTAGGAGACACCATGTTGACCATCAAGGTGATGTTGGTTGATTGCTTCTCAACCTTGACGCCCTGGCGCTTGACTTCTTCAGGCAGAACCGGCGTTGCTTCGTTGACCCGGTTCTGGACCAGCACAGTGGCCATATCGACATCTGTGCCAACCTCGAATGTAATGGTGATGTTGCAACTACCGTCGGAGGCCGACTTGGAGGACATGTAAATCATGTTCTCTACGCCGTTTATCTTCTCCTCCATGGGTGCCGTAACGCTCTCTGCGACAACCGAGGCTCCGGCGCCCGGATAACTGGTACTCACCTGAACTGATGGTGGTGTGATCGTAGGCATGCTCTCAATGGGAAGCAACGGTATCGACAACACTCCCACCAACACAATGACGATGGCTATTACCGACGCGAAGATGGGACGGTAGATAAAGAATCGGCTGAACATTGGCTACCGCCCGTTCACGAACCGCTACCAGCGGTCTGCGGCGTCACCGGCATTCCCGGACGAGCACGTTGCAGACCGGACGTGATGTACTGCTCGTTGGGCTCAAGACCTTCGAGGATGACCCTGGTCTTGTCCGCTTGCAGAGGCCCTGGTTGGATGTACCGTCTCTCGACGACATTGTCGTCATCGACGATCATCAGGTAGCGGCCTCCAAGATCGGTGCCAAGAGCAGATTCCTCGACGAGCGTCGCGCCCTCCAAGAACTCGCCCGGCAATCGAACACGAACGAAGAATCCAGGAAAGATCTTTGCGTCATTGTTTGGAAAGACACCACGGAGCCGTATCGTACCGGTGCTCGGGTCAACGGTGTTCTCCAGCGAGTCGATCCTGCCATCGATCTCGAGGCCTGTCTCTTCGAGAAGGAGAGTAGCGGCCAACTCACGACCCGTGCCCGGGTCTTGATGTCCGCCACGATCTTCGAGGACCTGAGCAACGAAGCGTTCGGAAACCTCGAAGTATGCATAGATCGGATCAATGCGCCGCACAGTAGTCAGCAGAGTTGCTTCGCCAACACCGACCAAGTTGCCGAGATCGACGTAGTTGCGGCTGACAAGGCCATCGATCGGCGATTCCAGACTCGTGTAGTCGAGCTGGATTTGGGCGTTCGTCAATGCGGCCTGAGCTTCAAGCATGGCGGCGGAGGCCTGATCTCGTTCAGCTCGAGCTCGGGTGACCTCCTGTTGACTGACGGCGTTGGTTCTGACCGCCTGTTCGAGCCGCTCAAGATCGGAATCCGCGCGGCGCAACCCGGCTTCAGCCGCCTTGAGTCCGGCCGCAGCTCGGTCACGTTGGGCCTCATAGGGCTCTGGCTCAATGACAAAGAGCAACTCACCTTCATGGACAAAGGAGCTGGGTGTGAACGTCATCTTGTTGAGAAAGCCCTGCACACGAGCGCGTATGTTGACTGACTCGTAAGCCTCGGTCGTTCCGACAAACTCCTGGTAGACGGTGACGTCTCTCACTTGCGGCATCGTTACAGTCACCTCTGGTGGTGGCGGCGCCACAGTCTCCGGCCGCGCTGCGCATCCAAGCACCATCCCAGCCATCAATAATGCAGTGGTGAACTGATACACGTATCCACATGGGAATCCAAGAGTTTTGTTGTTCATAACAGGATATTCTCCTCGATGTTCAGATCCAGAGTCAAGGCACATCTCTGGGCCCGGCTCATCACTTTCGGGACACGACTCCAGCCTAGCGTCAGCCTTCGCTCGGGTGGAGTTCAGTACTCTGTCACGCTCGAACCGGACTCAGATATTTGCCTTCCAACTCGATCGGGGAACACCAGTGTAGCGTCACGAAATTCCTGATCAAGAACTAAAGAACAGTCCAAAACCTACCTCAGGCCGAACGTCACGCTGAGCGATCCATGAACTAACGACACGGGAGGGTTGAGCGTTGGGGTCTCCAATGCGGCTTCGGCATTGTCGCCTTCAGTCCTTTCCGCCTGGACCGGAGCTACGACGAGCATCAGACACAGGACGAGCAAGGCTCGCGTTGTTGACTGAGCCATGGTCGCCTCCTAGTACAGGTCGAAGTAGGACTGGATCTTGGCGGCATCAGTTGTCTTGAGCAGCGCCAGCTTGAGCAGGACGCGCGCCTTGGCCGGGCTCAGCTCGCCGGAGGCCACACTGCCGATCTCGTCGTCGTTGGCTTCGACGTTGCGACCGACCGAGCCGCTCGGCACACGAGTGGAGCGGACCACGACCACACCTTTTTCAACGGCCTTGGTGATCGCCTCGATCGCTGCGGCAGTCATGTTTCCGTTGCCGACCCCGGCGGTGACGATGCC
>JAAESQ010001233.1 GCA_024229275.1 bacterium
GGACCACGGCGAGATCCGGCGAGCGCGACCCGCAGTCGAACTCGGTGCCGACGTTGACTCGCTCATGTACTTCGTGCACAGCACTCTCCGCCGCCACCGGGTAGGCCCGGGCTGTTGCCAGCCCAGGCCCCCCTAAGAACCGTACGTGAGAGTTTCCCCTCATACGGCTCAAGCCCTTCAAAGGCCAGCTCCTCAGCTGGCCCGGTGATCAGATTGTAGTCATCCAATCGCCTTCGCGATACCCACGTGAAGCTGCCTTCCCTTGTCGGGTGGAGGGCGCACCGATCAACGGTCGAGCCGTTGTCGCCATTTGCATTCCCTCCTGCTGGCAGTTCTTCATGCTGTCTCGCAACGAAGCACCCGTCGGACGTGGGCTCACTTTCGTGCCGGGTGACGTCAAAACCCGTATCCGCCTCATTACGAGACGGCATTCGCTTCTTCCGACATCTCAAACCTGCACCCCCATGGGCTCGCCTCACGACTCGCTTCCCCTCGCAAGCGAGGGAGGGATACAGGGTTTCCACGTTCCGTTTCTGAAGTACGCGGGGTTAGGTGCCTGCTGTCGACCGGGGAGTCTGTGGGTCACGAGGCGGCAACGTTAAGACCAACCTCCCACTCCCATGGAGCCTATCAGTCACTTTGGCTCTTCGGCCTGACGATCTTTATCACA
>JAAESQ010001234.1 GCA_024229275.1 bacterium
GCACCACTGACATCAGCCTGAACTCACGTCGACCCTCGGCTGCGCGAACGAGCAGGGAGTAGATGACAGGCAAGACGATCAGAATCAAAACGGTAGCGCCAAGCAAACCAAAGATCACTGCACAAGCGAGCGGCGACCACAGACTGCCACCCCAAATCGCGAGCGGTGTCAGTCCACCGATTGTTGTCACGCTCGTCAGTACGACCGGTCGGAAGCGCATACGGCCAGCCTCGAGGAGCGCCTCTAGCATTCGTTTGCCCTCGACCCGTTGCAGATAGTTGGCGAAGTCGGTGAGCACAATCGAATCGTTGATGATGATGCCGGTCAGACTGACAATGCCAATGAAAGCCATGAACCCGAACGGGTTGCCCGTCATTAGGAGCCCGAAGATCGCCCCAATCACCCCTAACGGCACAGTGAACAGAATCACCATCGGCTGCACGAAGGAGTTGAACTGGATGGCGAGCAGGGCGTAGATGAGCAGCAGGGCGAGTACCAGCGCCTGCCCCAGACCGGCAAAGGACTCATTTCTTTCTTCGTGCTCTCCTC
The DNA here is from genome assembly GCA_024229275.1 of bacterium. Taxonomy (GTDB): domain Bacteria; phylum Acidobacteriota; class Thermoanaerobaculia; order Thermoanaerobaculales; family Sulfomarinibacteraceae; genus JAAESQ01. The sequence continues at coordinate 550 of JAAESQ010001234.1, forward strand.
CGAACTCCATTTCATATCCACCGGGAAGCTCATAGTCGTCGAGCAGCTTTCGAATATCTCCGAGTACTTGATCCGCCAACCTACCAGAAGCATCACATTCGACCACCACACTGCGCTGACCGTTGCGATGGGTCACTCGAGCAAATCCGCTGGTTTCGCGCACCGACGCGACCTCACTGAAACCCACGCTTGCACCAGTCCTCGACGGAATCTGCAGACGATCGAGGGAGGAGACCTCACGAACTGAATCTGGATCGAGACGCACTACGACAGGTATCTCCTCCTGCTCAGTGCGAAACTTCGTAGCCTCGGTTCCTTCCAGGGCTGTCCAAACTGTTTGTGCAAAGGAGAAAGTGTCAACGCCGAGCAACCCTGCCTTCTGCGAATCGACGTCCAATGCCAGCCGTGGTGTGCGTTCGCCGAGGGTACTGCGCAGATCGACGAGGCCGGGCACCTCTCGAACTTTGTCGCCGATATCGACTGCGATGCCAGCCAAGGTGTCGAGATCAGGACCCATGACCCGAATCTGAATGGCTGCATCACCCAGCGGCCCCTGTTCGAGGATTCTCGGCTCGATCGAGGCGCCCGCAATCTGGCGCAGTTTCTCCTGCAACTGTGGCACGTAACGGTCTGCAGAGACCCCACCGCCAAGGTTTACCAAAACCTCCGCATAACTCGAGCGTTTCTGCTCGCGGAGAATGTTGTAGTAGATCAGCGGGCCACCCATGCCTATGTTGACCGTGTAGTCACGCACCTCATCCTCGTCGCGCAAAACATCTTCGACGCGCGCCGCAATCTGATCCGTGGTCGCCAAATTTGCTTCCCACGGCAGGCGCACGTTGATGAGGAAGAAGTCTTTCTCGGCTTTTGGAAAGAGTTGGAACCCGAGAACCGGAACTACAGCCAGACTTGCCACGAAAGCTACAAAAGCCAGGGCCAGAGTGATCCAGCGATGACGCAGTGCCCCTTTCACAAGTTCGGTATAGATCCCGAGTGCACGAGAGTCCGGCTCCGGAATCTCGGCGACCGCACGTTGCCCTCTCCACAAGGTGAAGCAGAGCAACGGTATTACCGTCACCGCCACCAGCAGCGAGCCGGTCAGTGCAAAGATCACCGTCAACGGCAAACCGAGAATGAAGGCGCCCATATTGCCGCTGAGGAACAGAAGAGGGATGAATGCGGCAACCGTTGTGAGCGTCGAAGCGAGTACCGGCGTCTTGACTTCATCCACGCCTCGCACCACAGCTTCGCGGGTCTCAAGACCATGCTCCAGGTGGCGACCTATGTTTTCGACTACGACCAGACCCGAATCCACGAGCATTCCGAGAGCCAGTACGATGCC
>JAAESQ010001235.1 GCA_024229275.1 bacterium
GCCAGCAGCCGCGTACCGAGTCTTGCGTGGTGCCCGGTAACGGTCACTGCGAAGCGTAGACAGGGAGGCTGTAGGCCGGAACGAAAGTGAACGGAGTGATAGCCCCGAAATCGATCGTGGTTGAAGTAGCCGACCTTGTCTCTCAATGGGGAAGGCAGAATTCCAGGGCGCGATATTGGCGAGTGACCTGGGGTGCTTCCGGGGTTCGTACCGCCGGCATGCAGTCGAAGGGTTTCATGCGAACAAGGGAGATCCGTCAGGCTCAAGAGGTACTTGTAGGGTCCGACAAGCGTGATGCGCGAGGACGATCCGATGGCCTGGCGGAAGTCAGACTGGCTGATAGTACTCCGAGGTCGGGAGAGCCGGCCACATGGGGAAGCGGCCAGCGCAGAGGGACTCGTTCGAAGGAAACATGAGCTCCATCCAAAGGGAGGGTACGGCCTTCTATGCAAAGAGAAGACACGCCAGTCATGGCAACGGGACTCGAACGAATAGCAGCGAAAGCTCGTAGTGGGCCGAAGCTCCGCTTTACCTCTCTGGCCCATCACGTGACGCGGGAGCGGATGTGGGGAAATCTCTGTCGGATTCCCATCAAATCGGCTCCCGGCAGCGATGGCCAGACGGTCGCGGAGGCGAAGGAGAC
>JAAESQ010001236.1 GCA_024229275.1 bacterium
CTCTTGCCACCACCGCTGCGCCATATTCGATGACGATGACGATAACGATGACGAGGGTGATCGGGCGTGCCAGTTTCGAGCGCGCTCCTTCGAAGTGGAGGAATCGCAGAGACAGAGTCAGAAGACAGAGGCAGCGGCAGGAAACGGGGACAGCAGACAGGGACCGAGGCCGCGTCCGAGACCGGGTCCGCGGCCGGGGCCGGGACCGAGTCCGGGACCGAAAGCCGCGGCTGCGAACCGCGACCCCGGTGATTCAATCGATTTCCGATGATCACTTCTTGTGGATGAGACACCAAGTCATCGCCCGGACTTCGTCGAAGAGTTTCCGAGCACGATCAGACTGTTTCCGATCGATAGCACCGGCGTTCACCAACATATGAAGAAATACATCAACTTCCTTTGCGGAACCGTAGGCGATACGCCAGTGGTTTAGCCGATCACGTCCAAATCTGCCGTGTCCTTCGGCGAGGTTGGCTGGAACCGATGTCGCCGCTCGCAGCGCTTGATCGGCGAGATGCTTGAGCGGTGCTGGAACTCCCCTGACCAGGGCGATCGTGATATCTGCCGCTTCGAGCGCTTTGGTGTTGGCGATCAGGTCATTGTGTGAGAGCGATTGATGCATGTTCACCTCCGTGTCATTCATGCCACTCTCGCAGTCGGCATGGCGGCGGGTGTCAAGGGACCGGCAGCTTTGGGCCGGCTTGCCCTTGACTCACGCCGACAGGCCGACTACTCATACTCCTCTATTGAATGACACGGAGTGGACATGCTGCACCGCCCCCACAGACCCGTCGCTGACCCTGGCGCTGCCGCTGAGACCTGACGCTGTCTGCTGTCCCTGCCACTGTCCCGGTCGCGGTCGCTGCCGCTGCTGACCCATTGACCGACACGGAGAGACCATGCTTCGAAGCCAAGACGACCCAACTTCGCGCGGCTTTGTCTGTCCCTGCCATCTGACTCTGGGTCTGAATCTGAGGCCTGTTTCTGCCTCTGCTCACTGACTCTGTATCTGTTTCTGTATTCTGAACCTGTAGTTGCCCCTGCCGCCGTCGCGGACGCCGCCGCCGTCCCGGACCCGGAACCAGAGGCAGAGGCAGAGGCAGAATCAGTACTCAGAGCCAGCATCAGTCACAGATTCAGAGTCGGAGTCATTGAGGACTCCGCACTCTCTCTGTGGAATCTGGCAGAGTTCAAACCTCCTTCGAATGCAGAAGCCGCCAGGTCATCGCTCTGACTTCGTCGAATAGATCTGCTGCTCGCTTCGCTTGAGCGTTGTCAATGACGCCTGAACCGCTGAGGAGATGAAGGAATGTCTCCACTTCCTTTGCAGAAGCATAGGCAATTCGCCAATGATTGAACCGATCACGACCGAACCTTC
>JAAESQ010001237.1 GCA_024229275.1 bacterium
ACGCGGCTAACACCGGACATTTGGTCCTTGCCACGCTGCACACCTCTACTGCAGTTTCAACCATCGAGCGAATTGTCGGTCTCTTCCCGCCCGAAGAGCAAAGCAGAATCCGAGTCACCTTGGCGGATGTGGTGCGCGGAGTCGTTTGTCAGAATCTACTCAAGCGAAAAGCGGGAGGGCGAGTCGCTGCGCTTGAAATCCTGGTTGCGAGTTCCGCCGTTTCAAATCTCATCCGAGAGGATAAAACGCACCAGATCATAAGCTCGATGCAAACCGGCAAGGCAGCCGGGAACCAGCTGCTCAACGAATCACTCGCGGGCTTGGTCGATCAAGGAGTGGTTGATTACGACGAAGCCCTGTCCAAGGCTGTGGACAAGGCCGATCTCGCGAAGCGCCTAGGCCGTGCGGTCGGGTGACAGCTGGAGGTGGCGAAATCGCCCTCTTCGAAGGCGGGCGGGTGGTAGGCAATCGCAACTGCCATCCTCATCGTGCAGGGGAGATGCGTTAGGAATTTGAACCACGAAGATCACGAAGATCGCCAAGACGGCGCAAAGGAGAGTTAAGCTGGCGGTTCAAAGAACCGCCCTTTCTTCCCTTCGTGTTCTTAGCGTTCTTCGTGGCTCAAAACTCACGCGCGTATCGGAGCATGAGGGTTCTTCGTAGAGGCGGGTTTCATGCCCGCCCGAAGTAGTGGAGGTTGACAAAGTTTTCGGCTTGCCGTAAACTCTTCTGAGCGACGTAACTTTGGGAGACGAATCGATGAATGAAATCGCGCTGAGCGCCAGCCTGGAAGACTATCTGGAAGCGATCTTCCACATCGTGCGCGAGAAGCAGGCGGCTCGCCCCAAGGACATTTCGAAACGACTCAAGGTTGGTAACTCGTCGGTCACCGGCGCCCTCAAGGCCCTGGCCGCACGCGATCTCGTCCACTACGCACCGTACGATTTGGTGACCCTGACTTCTGCCGGCGAAGAAGCTGCCCGTGACGTCGTTCACCGTCACGAGTCGTTGCGGGAGTTCTTCATAAAAGTGCTTGCAGCAGATCCTGGGCTTGCCGAAGAGGCCGCCTGCCGCATGGAGCATGCGATCCCGGCCGAGTTGGTCACGCGATTTGTTCGCTTCGTGGAGTTCGTTGAGATGTGCCCGAAGGGCGGCTCCGGATTGCTCGAGGGCTTCCGCGTCCATCTCGATCAA
>JAAESQ010001238.1 GCA_024229275.1 bacterium
TGCGGCGTCGGCTGACGGGCAGGACTCGGTTGACCGGTGGGTCGAGCTTGACCTCCCAGCCACCATCGGGGGCCGGCCGGATCTCCCGCACTCGGCGGAGATTGACCGCCCAACTTCGGTGGATCTGTGCAAAGCCGAGGGGCTCGAAGGCGTCGATGAGTTCACTGAGTTGGCGGACGTCGGTGAGGACCTGCGCATGCCTCGTCCGCACCAGGGTCTCGCCGCCTTCGGCCTCGAGAAGGTAGATCTCTTGCGGGTCAATGGGAACCCGCTTCCCGTCCTGTAGGTGCAGCAAGATGCGGTCTTTGAGGATGGTCATGGAACAAGTGTACGGCTTCCGGTCGTTTCAGCGGTCAAGCGGGGTCTGGGGCGGTTGAACGGTCGGTTCAGCGGTTGAGCGGCATGGGTGCCACGTATCACTTTGTCACATTAGGTGGTGCAAGGTCATAAAGTGATACGTGGCACCCATGCCGACCCAACGAAGAGCTCATCGAACTCCGGTGGCAGTGGCTGACATGGAAGATTCCCCTATTTGAAGCCCGTATCCGACGCCGAATCGACCTCCATCTGAGTGCCAGGGCCGACGATTTTGGCAATCTTCATCGGTCCCTGATGCAGCCTCGGCTCCCGTCACCAGTCTTCGTTCTCGACGCAGTGGAGAGAAAGGAGACTGCCACGGCGTAGCTCTTAGCGAAGCCGTGCATACCCTCGAGTCCACCGAGACGTCGAGTAATTTGCCTTGGCAGGCCCCGTCCCCGTCCAGAGACAGTGGCAGAGACAGAATCAGTACTCAGAGTCAGAATCAGTCACAGACTCAGAGTCGGAGTCATTGGGGACTCGGCGCTCTCTGTGGGAGCTGGCAGAGTTCAGCAGGCTCAACACTCCTTTGGATGCAGGAGCCGCCACGTCATTGCTCGGACTTGGTCAAATAGGTCTGCGGCTTGTTTTGCCTGAGTGCTGTTGACGACACCGGCGCCGGCCAGGAGACGAAGGAAAGTATCGACTTCCTTTGCCGATCCGTAGGCGATGCGCCAGTGGTTGAAGCGATCGCGACCAAACCTGCCGTTGCCTTCATTCAGGTTTGCAGCTACTGAGCTTGCGGCTCGAATCACCTGATCTGACAGGGACTTGAACGGTGCTGGGACTCTTCTCACAAGTGCCAGGGTCCTCGATGCCGCTTCGAGGGCGACTGTGTAGGCAATCAGGTCCTTTGCGGGCTGCGAGTCTTGCATGGTCACCTCCGTGTCTTTCATGCCTCCCCCACCGGCCGGTGAGGCTGGCGGTGTCAAGGGTCGGAACGACCGGCGTTCCTGCGCCAGCTTGCCCTTGACTCCGTCAGACTCAGCGGCTACTCACTAGCCCCATGAAAGACACGGAGCGACCATGCTTCGAAGCCAA
>JAAESQ010001239.1 GCA_024229275.1 bacterium
GCCCAACCAGTAGTTATCTCCTGGGTGTAGGGAACCGGCTTGGAAGGGTCGCTCGAATACTGGTCAAATACGGTCTCCGATGTTTCTGATGAGACTGGAGTGATCGAACCATTCGGTCCCAGAAATAGGGAGACGTTGCTGACATTCGATGGAGGCCAACTGTCGAACGAGCGCCAGCGATTGGCACCGGTTTCAAACACCCAAGCCTCTGGGAGATCGGCTGCTCCCTTCTGTTTAAGGTGATGGCGAAAGAACGGTAGCAAGGCTTCGTTTTGAAAACTATGTGAGGTCTTGGTGCCGAACTCGGCTTCACCCAGTGATGATCCGTCGCCGCGAAGCCAACCACCGTGCGACCATGGTCCCATAACGATTGAACTCGCGATATAGGGATTGTTTTCCTCAATCGATCGGTACGTCTGCAGTGGGCCGTAGAGGTCTTCAGTGTCGTACCAACCTCCGACAGTCATCACCGCACAGCTGATGTTCTTGAGGTGGGGCAGGATGTTCCTACTCTGCCAGAATTGGTCGTAGTTGGGATGTGTCACGATCTGATTCCAGAATGCGATTTCCTCGTTGAAGTGCTGACTGTTCACATTGGCGAGGGAACCGAGGTCGAGAAAGAACTCGTAACCGTCTGGTGTGCCGTGGTCGAACCTGTCGTTTCTCGCGGTGGTGGGCTTGATACGAGGCTGCCCGAACGTTGCGAAGAAGTTGAAACCCAGCGGCAGAATGAAGGCTCCGTGGTGGTGCATGTCGTCCCAGAACCAATCGGCGATCGGCGCTTGCGGCGAGGCGGCCACGAGTGCCGGATGGGTGTCGATAACTCCGGCTGACGTGTAAAAGCCACCGTATGAGAGACCCCATAACCCGACCCGGCTATTGTGGCCATCAACGTTGCCGAGCAACCACTCGATTGTGTCGAAGGTATCGGTGCTTTCATCAATGTCCGAGTCGAACTGCTTATTTGACTTGTGAGGTCGCATGTTGACGAATTCACCTTCCGACATGTAGCGACCTCGAACATCTTGGTAAACGAAAATGAAGCCTTCGTCCACAAAACTATCGACCGGCCCCAACGAATCACGATACGAGTCGGCTCCATAGGGATGAACACCGTAGGGGGTACGTGTGAGCAGGATCGGATAGTTCTGTGATTGGTCGTTCGGCGCGTAGACCGACGTGAAAAGCTTGACTCCGTCACGCATGGGAATACGAAACTCGAATTTTGTGTAGTTCTCGCGGATCAACTCGTCAGAATCGGCAACTCGTGCTGCGAATTGCGGGAGTACAGCAAGACAGGAAACAGCAATTGCAGAAACAAGAACGACTGTGCGTCGAGATAACAAAGCTCACTCCTTTTCTGGGAACGCGGGAGTCTGGCGACTCGGATCGAGTTTCGGATGCAGTCGATGATGAGAAGTCGCGTTTTGGAATGCTTGCGCTACTGCGAGGAGTTCGGGTTCACCGAACAGCCGCCCTGTAAAGGTGATGCTGACCGGCGTATTGTCATCGCCCCGGAAACCGCTCGGTACTACGACTGCCGGGTGGCCGGTGAGATTTGTGAGGAGCAGGTTGCTGCTTCCAAATGACGGACAAACATAAACGTCGATACCGGCCATGAGCCTATTCATCTCACGCATGACGAGAGTTCGGACCCGGTTCGCCTGAATGTACTCCACCGCCGGGATGGTTCGCGCCTGGCGGAACGCATTCGGCCAGGCGTTGGCGATTTGTCGAACCAGTTGATCATCCTTGTTACTGCGTGTGAGGTCGTCAAACGCGGCCGCGGCTTCTGCGTTGAGGATGAATCCCAGTGCATCAACCGGCAAATCGGGCAATTCAATCGGGAGGAGGTCGGCACCAAGGGCACGTAGTTGTGAGAGGACCTGAAGGTCAAGTCGACGTCCCTCCTGTCGACGCGCTGCCAATTCTGGATCCTCAATATCCGCGGCTGGATCTCCTTCGAAAGCAGAGACCACGTAACCGATCCTGAGCCCTGATATGCCAAGATGCGAATCCCAGCTATATGGATGGTCGACTGCAGTCGGATCGAGTTCGTCAGAACCCTGTATCGCTGCGAAGACGAGGCCGCAATCCTCGACCGACCGGCACATTGGTCCGAGCTTGTCCATGCTCCATGAGAGAGCCATAGCGCCGTGCCGACTGACCCGGCCGAAGGTCGGGCGAAGGCCGGTGACACCACACCGGGTGGAGGGAGAGACGATAGATCCCCACGTTTCGCTACCGATTGCAAATCCGACAAGTCCGGCGGAGACAGCCGATCCTGGACCGGCCGAAGATCCGCTCGAGCCCTGCTCGAGGTTCCAGGGATTGCGGGTCATGGCGTTGAACCAGACATCACCCCACGCGAGTGCGCCCAAACTGAGTTTCGCGACCAAGACCGCGCCGGCCTCATCGAGACGCTTGATGACGGTTGCGTCATCATCGAGTTCTTGCTTGCGAAACGGCGCCGCACCCCATGTCGTTGGATACCCACGAGCGGTGAGCAAATCTTTGGCGCCCCAAGGGATACCGTGGAGCGGTCCACGCCAGGTTCCGGCTGCTATCTCGCGGTCAGTTCTTCGCGCCTGATTCAATGCGCGTTCCTCGGTCAGCGAAACGACGCAGTGAAGTTGTGGGTCGAATGTCTTGAGGCGATCGAGGTAAAGCTGAGTGAGCTGCACGGAAGTCACCTGACGCGTGCGAATGAGGTGGCCAAGGTCTCGCACAGGCAAATAGGCGAGCTCCTCATTGGAGTCGGGTGGTGTAGAGATTCTGGGACGACTGAGGCGTTGGCGCGGTGGGGCCTGTGGACGAGACGATCCAGGGAGTTCAGGGTTGAATTGGAACGCCGGGGGCACCGAATTGTCGATCGGGATCTCGCGGAGTTTGTTATAGGACTCGGCGCGGTCGCGAAGACCGTCGAGCATGAGCTCACGCTCTTCCTGGGTGAACTCAAGTCCGGCAAGGCTTTCAGCGGCTGCGATGGTGGCGGTCGTCAGTTCGCTCTTTTTCGCGGCCGCTGCCCAGAGAAGGTCTGGAAAGGTAGTGCCGGCAAGGCCAAGCCCAGACAGAACACCCATGAAACGTCTGCGATCGAGCCACGATGATCTGCCGGTCATAAACAGCTCCTCCCGTACTCGCATTCAACAGTCTACGTCAGGCAATCGGAGACAACACTCATTGCACATCGAGACCGTAGCGGATACCGTCTGGGTCATGAAAAGCGAAACGATACGAGTTGCGTTGATCACTGAAGTGTTCTTCGACAATGAGGACAGACTCTTGAAATCGTGCTTGAAAGAGGCAAAGGGCCAAGGTGCTGAACTGGCCGTGCTGCCGGAGTTGCCGCTCAATCCGTGGTCACCGGCGACAAAGTCGCCGCGCAAGGATGATGAGGAGCAGCCGGGTGGATGGCGGCAGACCATGTTCGGTGAAGCAGCGGCGGAAGTTGAGATCGCGGTTCTCGGTGGCGCAATTCAGGCAGATCCAGAGTTTAATAATCGAAGATTCAATACGGCGCTGCTCTTTGATGCTAGTGGATCGTTGATTGGTAGCTATCGCAAGACACATTTGCCAGAGGAAACGGGGTACTGGGAGACATCGCATTACGAGCCGGCGGATGAGCCGCCGCGAGTGATGACGGGGTTACCGATCTCGCTTGGTGTACAGATCTGTTCTGATGCCAATCGCCCGCAGGGGACGCATCTGCTCAGTGCACAAGGCGCAGATGTAGTCTTCAATCCGCGGGCGACCCCGGTCGAAACGTATGAGCGGTGGAATCTAGTGTTGCGGGCCAACGCGGTGACAAGTGCGTGCTATGTCATTTCGGTGAATCGGCCGCGTCCTGAGTTCGACGTCGATATCGGCGGTCCGTCCCTCGCGATTGCCCCGGACGGTGAAGTCCTACTCGAGACGACCGACCAAGTCGCAGTGGTGACTATTGAGAGAGAGCGCCTCGAAAAAGCAAAAGCAAATTACCCGGGCTACCTGCCTGAGAGAGCACAGTTTTGGGTCGAAGGTTGGAGCGAGTTGGTGGAGGATTGAGAGGTAAGGGTTGTCTCGCATTTCAGAGATCGAACCTGTCGAATGTCATCGTTGGGTGCCTGCACTCTCGACGGGCATCGCCATCGTCATCGTCA
>JAAESQ010001240.1 GCA_024229275.1 bacterium
TCCTCCCTTTCCTGAGGCCTATTTGCCAAGCCTCAATCCGCCGAATGAGTAGCGAACAGTGGTGCGCAACTCGTACGCATCATCGAGATACTCGTTCGTTCCATTGATCAGGTAGCCAGCGCCATCGCCCGCAAAGAAGATGCCGCCCCTGAACACCCAAGTGAGTCCGGGCGCCAGTTTCCAGTCGAGCCTCATGTCGATTTCCGAACCTAGATCGTCGCTGTCATCGCCGAGGTCGCCAGGGCGAACGATGCCATTCACATCGGCTGTCCACTCGTAGACCGTCTCGGTGGCCTTCATCACGGACCCAGAGACAAAATAGGTGAACCTTTCGTTGATGTTCCAGCGGTAGTTAACTTGGAAAAGGGTGGTGTTCTCAAACTCTCTGTACCCGCGGGAGGCCGGAGAGCCGAGGCCCTGAGGTGTGATGCCGTTCTCGTTAGGCATGACCGAGTCTTCCCAGACCTCGGTAACGTAAAAGAACCCATTCGTACGTATCTTGTTGATGTTGCCCTTGCCAGACATTGGATCGTCGTCGCCTGATCCCATACCAGCGACAAAACCAAGCTTGCCGGGTCCGAGTACGACCTTGGCGTCAAGATAAAGGTTGTAGCCCGACAGATCCCCGTTGTTGACGTCAAGGAGTTGATTGCGTCCCGAGTGTTCGTTCGGTATGTCGTCGTCGCCGGTGAGGTAGTCCAGTTCACCCTTGAACTCCCAAGCTCCGGCCTTGCCCTTAAATGAGAGGCCGAGAACCGTTGCTTCGGCGACCTGCGGTCGAAATCGGGCGTTGAAGTACTGGAAACCCTGGGGGATGTAAGCGTAGCCGTCACTGGTTCCTTTGTCCTTGTAGTAGACGAAGTAGGGGTTCCATGACCAACCACCAACTGGGTGTGAATACTCCAGGTAGTAGACGTCTGCATCACCGTAGTTCTTGCCTGAGTTCTCGGTGTCGTTACTGTCAGACAGCGAATCCTGACCTTCAGACATCTTGGACCAGGCAAACGAGAGCTTCCCGGGTCCAGTCTTTTTGGAGACGATGATGCCGTCATTATCCTGGTCCAAGACCAGCATGTTGCCAAGCTTGTATTTTTGACGGCCAAGCTTCACGTTGAGACCGTGTTTTGGCACTGTCCAATCGACATATGCCCAATCAACGTGGAAACTGAAGTTCGTGTCTTTGTTGTTGAATAGATGTGTGAAGCCACCAAGCTGAGGAGTTCGTGGATCGTTGTCGATGCCCCAAATACCTTGCGCAAGGTCAGCACGCACCACGGCCTTGAGATTCTCGCCAAAACCGAAATCACCCATCAGTCGGAACATCTGGATTGAATATTCATCATTGTTTGAAACACCGCCGACGCCGGGTCTGCCGAGAAAGAAGTTCTGTTGACTGTAGCCGTTGAATGCATAAAACCCAGAGAGATTGAGGTAGTAGTTTGACTCTTCTGAGTCATCAGCGAAGACGGCGCCAGTGGCCAGCAATGCCACAATCCCTGCGATTAAGACTCTCTTCATCACAACCCTCCCTTAAAAACAAAGCGTCAGATCGCACTCCTTCAAGAAGAATGCCAATTCCGTCCAGGCTCGTAAGTTATATAAACAAACGAGTTAGAGAGGGAGAGCAGAGAAGGCAACGCACGAGGGCAGTAATGGAGTGCCGAAGAAGATCCGGAGTCTCAATTGATACCTTTAAGATATTGACATATCGCCGTTTATGGCGTGTTCCTGTTTTGCACTTGAGTGCCGATCAAGGGAAACAAATACCACTCGCTTCCTAATTGGCGAAGGCACAAACGTGGAAAAGCCGAGGATTAACAACGAGATAGATTTGGTCGAGTTTCGAAACCTATCAGCAAGACGAATGCGGCGCTCAATTGCCGCTTACGACAGATCCTCGCGGATAGTACATCGCTCAACTTGTGCTTAAGGTTAGGAAAAGAATGGGTTTAACGTGTCCTCTATGGAGCGATGTTCGCTCAGTTCTATACTTGGTCGCCCCTTTTCCTGAGAGGGGCACAGCGTTGCGTCAGATTTTCGACCTTCAATGTGTATGATCGTCAATAACTTAAGGCTTCTTGGAGGCTACGTAGTGGATTTCAGTTCATGCTCATGGCACATCTCTTGCTGAACTGGTTTTCATCGCGAGGAGGAGGTGTGAATGCACGACGAAGAACAACCGACTCGGAGAGGCGTGCTCGCGTCGGCCCTAATGGGCTCCGGTCTTGTTCTGGCGTTCGGTACGCTCGGTGCGCAAGGGGTGTTGTTCCTGTTGCCACGCCGACTGGGCCCCAAAACACGACTGTTGTTCGCGGGACGACTTGATGAGATACCAATCGGTGGTGTCAAGGCGGTCCATGATCTTCAAGGTACCGCGATTCTGATCCGTCGCAGCGAAGAGGGTTTTGTCGCTTTTGACTCCACTTGCCCCCATCTCGGATGCAAGGTGCACTGGCAAGAGGATGAACAAACATTCCTTTGCCCCTGCCACAACGGTCTGTTTCAGGCCAATGGCGAGGCTTTAGCTGGTCCACCTGCGGATGCGGGCCAGAACCTCTCACAGGTGCCGATGAAAGTCGATGAAGAGGCTGGAGTGCTCTATCTGGAAGTCAAAGACGTTGGTGGAGGCTCAGCATGAGTGCGGCAAATCCGACTCCCTCAGGTGGCCTCAAGAGTCAACTGTCAGAACTGCTGCCAATTGATTGGGAGATGCTACGCCACGCAGGTGCCGAGCCGGTTCCTTTTCATCTCAAGAAATGGTGGTTCTGTCTCGGTGGTACGCCGATGATGCTCTTCATCGTCCAGGTGATCACTGGTGTCATGCTCACGTTCTATTACGTACCTTCTCCAGATCACGCTTATGCGAGTGTCAGCACCATCACACACGAGATTCGGTTTGGATGGTTCATTCGCTCGCTCCATATGTGGTCGTCTAACTTCATGATCGTTGCAGTCATCCTTCATATGTTGCGGGTGTATTTCACCCGTGCGTACCGTTACCCGCGTCAACTCAATTGGATGATCGGCTTCATGTTGCTGGGCATCACGATGACCTTTGGGTTCACAGGCTATTCATTGGTCTATGAGCAGCTCAGCTATTGGGGCGCAACTGTAGCCACCAATCTGGCGAATGCCGTACCAATCGTCGGCCCAATGGTCGCCTTCTTCATGCGCGGTGGACCAGAGGTTGGCGCAGCGACTCTGACGCGCTTCTACATGCTGCACATCGGCGTGTTGCCTCTGGCGGCAATGGTGATGATCAGTGCTCATGTACTTTTGATTCGCCTGCATGGCGTTACAGAACTCCAGTTTGAAGGTGAGAAGCCCTCAACAGACGAAGATAGGTTTTTCCGATTCTGGCCGGAGCACGTAACGACCGAGTTATTGATCGGCGTCTTGCTCATGTACATACTGACGATTCTCTCTCTGATTTTGCCAGCAAGCCTTGGAGCGCCGGCCGACCCGACGACGACACCGGCTCATATCAAACCGGAGTGGTATTTCTACTGGGATTTCAGACTACTCAAGCTGACGTCTTTGAAGCTCAGCGTGTTGCTAACTGGTGCGATCGGTGGGATTGCCTTTTTCTGGCCGTTCATCGACGGCTGGTTGGAGAAGAAGTTCAAGCGTGGAGTAGATCGAATAGTCGTCGCGGTGGGCGTGCTCGCCTTCCTCGGATTTCTCGTTCTGACCGTATGGGAAGCTAGCGCCCACTAGGAGGAGTTGAAATGACGCTGAATATGAAACGATTTATTGTCGCGGGCCTTTCCTTTCTTTTTCTTGCCGCGTTGTTGTTAGTGGCCTACCAGGAATCAAAGCAGCATCGCGTAGAGGCCAAGCTCACTCCGGTGGTGACGTCGCTCAACAAGGGTTGTGTCAACTGTCACAAAACAGACAACCCAGCACTTGTCATGGAGTGGGAAAGTTCCGAGCATGGAGTGCAGGGCGTGGGTTGCGTCGAGTGCCACGGCGCCGGCGAAGGAGATATAGATGGCTGGATGCACGAAGGAGTGCTGGTCTCGGCACTTGTAACCCCCAAGGACTGCTCCAACTGTCACGTGCGGGAATACGAGGAATTTGCACGGAGTCATCACGCTAAAGCGGGCCAGATCATCATGAGCCTTGACAACGTGTTGGCGTTGAAAGCAGCCGGACTGCCGCACAACAAGGCCGACGCAGTCAACGGCTGCTGGCAATGTCACGGCACCATCGTCGATTTCGTGCGTGACGAAAATGGTGAGATTCAGCGCACAGGCAAGGAAAACCGCCCAATGATCGATCCCAATACGTGGCCGAACAGCGGCATGGGTCGGTTCAATCCTGACGGCTCGACTGGTTCGTGTCATGCGTGCCACTCTCGTCACTCGTTCGACAGCAAGATCTCGCGGCGGCCGGAAAACTGCGGTAAGTGCCACATGGGGCCGGATCATCCGCAGATCGAGATCTACAACGAATCCAAGCACGGAATTGCGTTCTACGCACGCGAGGACGAAATGGCGCTCGATACGAAGGGCGAGTGGGTGCTCGGCAGGGACTATGCTGCTGCACCGACGTGTGCGACATGCCACATTTCTAGCTATATGACACCTCAGGGAGTCATGGTTGGCAACAGCCATGACGTAGGTGAAAGGATCAGTTGGACTCTGCGACCGAAGGTCAGCACCAAGCTCAATCTGGTGACATTCACCGATGGTTATAAAGAGGACTTTCCACACACAAGAGAGCTTCCAGAGATCGGCTCAGTTGTGTCTACCCATGAGAAGGTTGTCGAGGACTTCGAGATAGTAAGTAAACCTGTCGAACGCACAGTCGCTTCCGTCACGACGTGGGAACAACGGCGAGAAGTGATGAAGGGTGCGTGTCGCAATTGCCACAACGATCACTTCATCGACAACTTCTACGTCCAGTTCGACAGTTTGGTCGATCTCTACAACGAGAAGTTCGGCATTCCAGCGAAGAACATGATGGACGAGCTTGCCGCAGATGGCATAGTCAAAGCAGGTGCACCGTTCGAGAAACGTGTCCAGTGGGTCTACTGGGAACTGTGGCATCACGAAGGTCGCAGGGCACGTCACGGCGCTTCAATGATGGGTCCGGACTACACTCACTGGCACGGAATGTATGAGGTAGCCAAACATTTCTACGACGAGTTCCTGCCGGCGGCTATCGAAGCGGCCGAGGAAACGAGCCCGGCACTCGGGCGTAAGTGGGAGCGCAAAATCGAGCAGATAATGCAGCAACCTGAGCATGTCTGGTTGCACGGGCTGAGCGCCGAGGAGGCGCAAGCATTGGCGGCCGAGTATGCCCAGCGATACAACCAGTAACAGTTCAGCTAGGGAACTGTTGGGAAGGAGCGGTTGAGGGATGTCAAACATTTCTACCGTAGACAATGCAGTCGACAGCCTTAAGAGAATTCCTGGCGAGATGGGTCGAGGAACTAGTGCAGTAGCGCTGAAAGGTGTGCTGTGTTGGGGATGGCATGCGGTTTCACTACTGGCACACCACCGCCTTCG
Source organism: bacterium (assembly GCA_024229275.1). Taxonomy (GTDB): domain Bacteria; phylum Acidobacteriota; class Thermoanaerobaculia; order Thermoanaerobaculales; family Sulfomarinibacteraceae; genus JAAESQ01. The sequence goes on from JAAESQ010001240.1 coordinate 5,514, forward strand.
GCCAGCTCGGGACGAGTTTGATCACTGGTTCTGGCCGTTCCTCGATGGGGGTGCCCCTGAACTCGACGTAGCTCGAGACTCTCAGTGGGAAGAGCGTCAGCGCCTCAGCCTGCTTGAACTCCTCGATATCTTGTCGGAGGCCGACCTTTCGATCCTGAAGCCAGAGTTCTACCAAGGTTGGCAAGATCGCACTACCAGGTGCCGAACCCTTCGCAACAGAGCCGCGAATGTGATCGGAGCATCGGTCGCTGCTGAATCCAGGGAGCGATTACTCCTCCTGCTCGCGGCATACCATAGGCTGCTCCGGCTTCCGGCACCGGTCGAAGTCTCTGACCTAGACCTGGCTGATGCACTGCCAGCGCTCTTTGACTTGCTCGAATTGCTGGTTGATCGTTCGCACGATCACTCAAAAGAAGTTCTTGAGGCAATTGCTGCGTGTCGCGAAGCAGGCTGACCAGCTCCTCCGCAAATCAATCTGGACCAACGCCCCCGCGAAATGCGGGGGCGTTGTGCTTTTAGGTACTCATCCGACTCTTTCTCGCGCGTTCTCCAGTCCAGGAGCCAACACCTGACAGTCTTCTCGAGACATGTCACTCCCACCGCCTGATGATCTATGACAGCGAGCACACAACCCTAGTGATGAGTCAGAGGGGGGTTGATTTAACCGGTAGGGACCTTCTGAGATCAGTTGGTACTCCGATAAGGGCATGTCGAGCTAGGAAAGGGAAAGCTGAGCCGGTTACTACGCGAAGTAGTCTTCCTTGTTGAGTTCGTGCTTCTTTATCAAGTTGTACAGCTGACGCGACGACAGGCCGGTGCGTTTGCACACTTCGGCGAGACGACCACGGCTGATCCGAAGTGCTGTCTTGAGGTATTGGAGTTCGAACTCATCGGTAACACGCACCTTCTCCTTGTGGTAGGGAGGAAGAATCGCAGAGTCCATTCCTTCATCTGGAATACGGAGCACACCATCGGTTGAGAAGATGACCAGCCGTTCAATGATGTTCTCCAACTCGCGGACATTGCCGTCCCATGGTTGGACTCGCAGCCAGTCCAGCAGCGCATGGTCGAGATCCCGCAGTGATTTGCTGTGACGAGAGGCGATCCGACCGGCAAAGCTTGAGGCCAGTCTGGGTATGTCATCAACTCGTTCCCGGAGGGGTGGAATGACCAGCGGTACGACATTGAGGCGATAGAAGAGATCTTGACGAAATCTACCGTCCTCGACAAGTGCCTCGAGTGGTTGATTGGTTGCTGCGACCATTCGAACATTGACATCTACAGGTGAGTCACTGCCAAGTGGGGTAACCGCATGATCCTCAAGTACACGTAGTAGTTTGGGTTGGAGAGCAGTAGGAAGGTCTCCTATCTCATCGAGGAATAGTGTTCCACCTGACGCGGCTTGAAAACGGCCAGGACGACGACGGTCGGCACCGGTAAATGCACCCCTTTCATGGCCAAAGAGCTCCGATTCAAGCAAGGTGTCGGGAATGGCCGAGCAGTTGATCGCAACAAACGGTTTTGCCGAGCGAGGGGAGGCGGAATGAATCGCCTGAGCGACGACCTCCTTACCGGTACCGGTCTCTCCTCGCACAAGGACCGTGACATCTGTTGGCGCGACCTCTGCGATCAATCGTCGCAACCGCTTCATGGCTACAGAATCGCCGATCAGTCCCTGACCCAGCTGCAGATTCCTCGCCTGGTCGAGGCGCCGCCGCAGTCGATGCATCTCTGCAGCTCTGCGGCACACCAGAACGAGTTCGTCGTAGTCGAGAGGTTTGGCAAGATAGGTGAACGCTCCCTGGCGCATGCTTTCTACCGCAAGCCGCTCGTCACCATGGCCGGTCATCATGACCACAGGCAGATTTGGGTAGGCGCGACGAACCTCTTCGAGTAATTCAAGACCGCTCATCCCCGGCATGCGGTAGTCGGTCAATAGTAAGTCGGGAACCTTTTCTTCGAGTGCTCGAAGAGCATCTGCAGCGTGCGTTACAACAGTGGGCGTGAATCCTTCTCGAGAAAGATTGAGGTTGATGACGTACCCGGCTGCTTCGTCGTCTTCGGCAACCAAAATAGAAACGGTGCGTGTCATCGGGCCGCCAATGTGGCAATGACCTCAGCGCCGCTTGCGGTGTTGGCGACGCTCAGGTCACCTCCATGCAGAATGCAAATCTCTTTCATGATGGTCAGGCCAAGACCCGTCCCGTTGTCACGGGTGGTCACAAATGGTTGGAACAAATTCTCGAGGACCTGTTCTGGGATGCCTGGACCTTCATCGCGGAATTGGAGTTCGGCCCAGGTTCCGTCGGCCTCGGTCCGGAGAGCGATGTTGGTTTGGAGTTCGCCTTCATCGCCCATAGCCGTAAAGGCATTCACTGCCGCATTGCAGACAAGGCGTTCAAGGAGCGCTGAATCGCATGGGACATGAGGAAGATCCTCTTCGACATCAAGTGACCACCGTTTTCCGGCTCCGCAGGCGATGGCGCATGTGCGGAGCTGGCTAGCGACAATCTCTTCGAGGTCGACTGGAATGAAGGAGGGCTGCAGAGGGCGAGTCAAAGTGTTGAGGCGGTCGATAAGACCAGAGATCCGTGTTACCTGATCCTTGATGAGTGACGTTAGCTCGTCTGTTTCATCACCGGTTGCCTCTTGTTGGAGGTAGTGGGCGGCGCCCTGGATAGCGTTGAGTGGATTCTTGATGTCATGCGCGAAGCGGGCCGCCATTCGGCCCAAGCCGGCCAGTCGCTCTGCGTGCATCAACTGCTGCTCAAGCTGTTTCCGACGAGAAATATCTTGTGCCATCCACAGTACGCCACGATAGTTCTGTTGCTCATCTTCTACTCGGGCGTAGGTAACCTCATATTTCTGCATTCGCTCCATCACGATCGGGTGATCGTATTCCGGGGGACCGGCACGGAACATTCGCATCACTTCACCAAGAGAGGAATGTGTGTGATCGGGATGGCATTCAGATACAGGTTGGTCGAGGCGCTCACCAACGCAGCGAATCTGTTCACCCACTGGATTGACCAAAGAGACATGATCTTTGTCATCGATGAAGATGACTCCGACCGGCATACACCGTATGAGGTCCTCGTACTGCGAGAGCTTGTGTTGCAGTGTGGAGACTTCCTCGCGGAGTTCGTCGGCATTGCTCTGTGGTTTCTCTTGGGCCATGTACTCTCCTTGGACCTGCACTGACTAGGATGCGCGCGCTAATTCATCGCCGCAAGAGCAATCGTCCACTGAAACTGCTGGGCGCAACTTGAGCTGTGTCAAGACGAATACGTCATTCTTAAGCTATGATCTTTATTGTAAGAGTAAATCTCCGACCCCGTTGATCTAAGGGCTGCAGTCTAGGTTCCGCGGGGCGGTAGGTCGAAGTCTGATGACATCGACCTCTAGGGTTGAGCGCGGAAACGGCTCGGCCTCCCGGCTTGGAAAGGAGATTGATTGGAAAAGCGACTTCGATCGTTAGGTTGTAGGATCCACGTGCTCTGGATGCGGTTCTAAAACGTGGCTCGCCATCGAACCCTCCGTTTATCGGTTACGGATCGCTGTAATCTCCGTTGCGCCTATTGCCTTCCCTCAGACAGTAGGTCCTGGACGGCCAAAACAAAACCTCTTGAAATCACTGAACTCATCGAGATCGTTTCCTGGCTTCACTCACGACGGCCGTTTGACCGCATAAAGCTCACAGGGGGTGAACCTCTGCTACGCCATGACCTCGAGAGATTGGTAGAGCGTTTGAGTGAGCTGGGCGGCGAACCTGAACTCTCGATGACAACCAACGGTGTGCTCCTCGCTGAGCGCGCTGACGGACTTCGGGCGGCAGGACTCGCCAGAGTCAACGTCTCTCTTGATTCGCTCGACTCGCATCGTTTCCGCGAAGTCTCCCGGGGCGGTGACATTGACAAGACAGTCGCTGGGATAGAAGTGGCACACAGAGCTGGACTGTCACCCATCAAGGTCAACTCCGTGTTGCGACGGTCGAGTTGGCGAGAAGATGTTCCAGCGCTATTGGATTTTGCTGCTGAGAATCGTCTCACAGTGAGATTTATCGAGCTGATGCGAACCGGCACTGAGCAGGAATGGTGCGCTCAGGAGCGCGTTGCAGCAGATGATGTCCTGCGGTGGCTCGACAAAAGACAAGACTGCACTCCGCTGCAAGGCAACAAACTGAGTGAGCACGGTGCCCAACCGGCTCGTCGCGGGCGTCTGATGTGGCGAGGACGCGAAATCGAAGTCGGTTGGATTCTACCTGTGAGTCGACCGTTCTGTTCGGCCTGTGACAGATTGCGATTGGATGCCTACGGACAGCTGCGGCGTTGCCTCATGGATCCGGCAGCGCTTTCACTTACTGAACACTCTTCGAGTGCTTCGCTCGACGCCGAACTTGAACGATTCCTCGCCGGCAAGCATCCCCCGACAGGTATGGACAATGAGCTGCCGATGGCAGCTCTTGGAGGTTGATCGATGGAGGGCCGTGTCGTCGAGGTTTGCCGCTCTAAATGCAAGGGAGTGCCGAAGGAAGCGATCTCCGAAGGCCGGCTTGTCGCAGAACATGGCCTTGAGGGTGACGCGCACGCCGGACAAGGCCATCGACAGCTCAGCCTGCTCCTGCTGGCCGATATCGACGAAATGCGAGCTCACGGTCTCGAACTGGAGCCTGGTGCGTTTGGTGAGAACCTCGTTGTTGACGGCCTTGATCTCGACTGCATCGGTGTCGGGAGTCGGCTGCAGGTTGGAGAAGCGCTGCTCGAAGTGTCACAAATCGGGAAGGAATGTCACAGCCGCTGCGCCATCTTCTACACCGCAGGAGATTGCATCATGCCGAGGAGCGGTGTCTTCGTAAAAGTGGTTTGTGGAGGTGTCATCAGGGCAGGAACGGCTGTAACGATCGATCGACTCATAGCGAGGAACGGCGGTACCGAGGTCGCGGCCCGACTGACAACAATCCAAACAGGCGCCGAGGTACCGGATACAAATCCAGATATCTGAGGCGTTGAGCGGATCTGCTCA
>JAAESQ010001241.1 GCA_024229275.1 bacterium
CCAAAGAGGCAGGAAGAGGCCACTATTCGCGTGAAGGTTGCCGACTGATTTGTGGCGCCTGGTCAAAATACTCCAACCTATTGAACTGTCGAAGAACGATACAGACCTGCGGGTTTTCAACTGGGCTGACCTGCGCCTACAATCGTGGTCCTGTGGCTCGCGCATTTTGGGGAGGGGAATGATGGATTGGGCCCGCATGCTTGCCTACATCACCGGGACGGTGGACCAGGAGCTTCTCCTGCGCAATGAATATCTGGCCACCGAGAATCGCATCCTCAAGGCCCAGTTGAAAGGCCGGTTACTGCTCTCTGACGCTGAGCGAGCCAGCCTGGCCGAAATCGGTCACCGACTGGGGCGCAAGGCACTTGAGGACGTCGCGACGGCAGCGAAGCCGGACACCATTCTGGGCTGGTACCGCAGACTGGTTGCGCGTAAGTTCGACGGCTCCAAGAGCCGGCGGTCTCCGGGCCGACCCCGCGTGGACCACGAGATCGAGGCACTCGTGATGCGCATGGCCAAGGAGAACACCGGTTGGGGCTACGATCGCATTGCCGGGGCGTTGGCCAATCTCGGGTATCATCTGTCGGACCAAACGGTTGGCAATATCCTGCGTCGCAATGGCATGGTGCCTGCCCCAGAGCGAAAACACACAACGACTTGGAGCGAGTTCATCCGCGCTCACCTGGACGTTCTGGCAGG
>JAAESQ010001242.1 GCA_024229275.1 bacterium
ATGACGACATCCGGTCGGCTTTCGAAGATGACCAGAAGAACCCCGATCGGACTGGAGACCTGCGAAAGCCTGAGACCGTCGTCCAATTCTGTATGTCGCTGAATTCGTCCTACCGGATCATCAGATGCCGCAATCTGGTCCACTCCTGCCATCAGCGTGTCGAGCTTTGCAGAAGTCAGTTCGAGCCTTTGCAGCAGGGCCGGCGCAAGCGATTGTCTGGCTGCAATCTTAATGTCCTGACGATTGACCCTGAGTAGCTCCTGTCGACGCTCGGCAAGAAGGGAATTGAGGCGCTTCAGCACTCGGGTTCGTTGAAGTCCTGGAGCAGAACCAAGGGCTCGTTGAGCGGCGCGCGCCGAATAGGCTAGTGCTTCGGCAGTGTGACATTTAGCCGCGCCACTATCTCTGTACGTCTTTTTCATTCGTTACTCCTCAATACTATGTAGTCTCGTCTCACTAGGCAGTTCTGACTCTCCTTGGGAGGTCGACCGTTACACCAACTGCGCACCTGCTCGACACTGAAATCCATCCAGGCGCGTCCGATCAGAGCGCCGTCAGGATCCTTGAGGTCAACGACGTCGCCGCGTTGGAATTGGCCTTCAATACCTCTCACGCCAACCGGAAGGAGGGACGCGCCTTTCTCGCGGAGAGCACGCACCGCGCCGGCATCGAGTCGCAGGACTCCTTTTGGAACAGCGGCAAAAGCTATCCAGCTTCTTCTTGCCGGTTGCGCACGGAGAGCCGGTATCCACGTGCCGATCTCTTCTCCGTTCAAAACTTCTTCAACAACGGTTGGTTCTTGCCCGGAAGCGATGACGACCTGGCAGCCTCCCACTTGGGCTACGATCGCAGATTCAATTTTTGAGCGCATGCCACCACGAGACAAGTTCGATCCTCTGTTTTCAGAAAGGCCTTCCAGGAGGAGCTCGGGTTCCTGAACTTGGGCGAAATGACTGGCATCGCTGGTGTACTTTGGATCACGATCGAAGACTCCGGCCACATCGGTGAGAATCAACAGCAGATCAGCATCGCACTTCGCTGCTACGAGGGCCGCAAGACGATCATTGTCATCAAAGACCGCGCGTGTTGCGTCGTGGCTTACGTCTGTTCGTGCACCGTGAGAAACAACGTCGTTGTCGTTTAGCACAGGCACAACGCCGGCACGGAGGAGGTTCTGCAGCGTCTGCCTGAGGTCGAGATATCGTTTTCTGGTTTCAAAGTCCTGCTCGGTGACCAACACCTGCGCGCAAGTCAGACCATGGCGCTCCAACTCCGTGCAGTACCGACCCATAAGGTGGCCTTGGCCAACTGCGGCATGAGCTTGGCGGTCATTCGGGCCAAGGCCGCGCGCTCCCTCGAGAAGGGCTCTTCCCAGACCGACGGCGCCTGAACTGACGAGAATGAAGCTCCTTCCGTTCCGGATAAGCCTGGCAACACTGGTCACCATACTGCGGAGGTGTTGAACGGCCAGCGAACCGTCATCGTTGACGAGAACACGGGTTCCGAGCTTGATTACGACTCGCCGTGCCTTTGCTACGTCTGGACGTTTCGGCAGCGTGGTTCGAGTCTTTGGGTCGTGAACGATGTCCCTGATTATTTGCACTCACTACTCCTTGACGGTCAAAAAAATAACCCCCGGCCACTGGCTGGGGGTTGTTGGCTCAAACGATTGTGTTTCAGCGCGGCTAACGAGCCCCCAATAGAAGTGACTGACACGGTCGCGGGGCCACGCTAGGACTCATCGGAAGCTGAATGGAGCTGAACATTTCGAGGCGCATGGTAGGGGGACGGGAGGATACTGTCAAGGGGACTGACTGTAAATACTATGAATACTGCAAAAAGTTTCAGAGCGTTCCGTGCTAAATAACTGGCTTCAGGAATCGAGTATCTGCCATTTGGCGATAGTTATGTATAGCCTATTCAATCCCTTCTTCTGGTGATTGCCCGAACCTTGAGCGACTTTGATCGATACCGAGTTCATCATTTCTCAAAGCTGGTGCTCCCACAAATGTCCATATACGTCGAGGAGTATCTTCACCGGCATTACAAACAACACAACCACCGCCGCGCTATGGAAGAACGCGGCTACGAAACCGCCGAAAAGTGCCGCGAGCCACATCGGCATGACTCTGATCATTGGTTTTGAGATCTGCCTCTCGTAGTCCTGTTGGGTAGCTCCTTCCCATTCCCGGCCACGGAGGAAGTGGAAGACAAACGAGAATCCATGTACGCCGAAGAAGAGCAGGGCGAGCCAGGTGTAGTTGGACAGCGCGAAGTTCTCGTGCCATTCGGTGCCGCGCATCTGGTCGTCGAGCAGGCCGCCGGCGATAAAACCGAAGATATTGAGGACTCCGAAGTACATCGCACAGAACGCCGGAACCAACACGATCGCAAACCACCGCGCCATGATGATGATCTTGGGGATGTTCCACAGACCGATGATCATCAGCTGTATCCAGTAAATGACGAGGAGAGAGCCGACCGGTTCTCCTGATTTGACGAGATCGATCACGGGCGCGATGTTGGCGAGTACGAGTAAGACGGCGACCGGGTCCTTGCGCATTGCCGCGAGTACGCGCAGGCTCAACTCTCGCCAGAACGGCCAGCTTCGCCACCTACTTTTGGCGCGAGCTTGGCCATGCTTAGCGCTCGTCGAGCGAGATCGGCGCTGATCGGCTGGTTCAGGAATCGTTCCCATCTCCTGTTCTGAGCGTAGCATGAGGTTGGGCTGATCGACTGCGGATGTCGCTGCGTTAGAGTGATAGGGGCTCTGTGCGCAGAGCAAAGGGAGACTCGCAATGAATTTCCGGATCAACGTTTCACTGGTCCTTCTTTCTATGATCTTGGGTCCATTGGTCCTGACGAGTTCAGCGACTGAGACGGGCGATTCGGGTGCCGTCGAGGTGCGCACGATTCGGATCGGAGTGGCGAGCTTCTCACACGAAACTTGCACCTTCTGTCCCAACCCGACCACGGTGGAGGACTGGGAGTTTTATGGCCCTCCGTTGCGTGGCGACGACGTAATGAAGTTGGGTCCCTACATCCAGGGATTTGCGCGTCGCTCGGGTGAACTGGTCGGAGTGGATCTTGTTGGTATTTCTTCGCCGCGACCTGCGCGAGGTGGGTCGTCGGGCAGCTGGATCACACGGGAGGCCTTCGACAAGTACAGTGCTTTGATCGTCGCCGATCTGAAAGCCGCCGGCAAGCTGGACGGGGTCTATCTCGCTTTGCACGGTGCGATGGCGGTGACTGGCGTGGCACGGCCGGAGTCCGAGTTGGTGAAACGGGTTCGCACCCAGGTGGGCGACATCCCGATCGTCGTCACTCTGGACTTGCACGCGAACGAGGATCACACACTGTCCGAAGTCGCCGATGTGGTACTCATTGTGAAGCGATATCCACACTATGACTCAGCCTGGCAGGGTGAGCGGGCCGCCCGACTGATGGCGAGAATCGTTCGAGGTGAATACACACCTACGATGGCGACCCGAAAACCTGGGGTCATAACGCCCAGCGTCTTTCAGGGCACCGGAGTCTCGCCGGCAATGGACATCATGGAGCGCGCTCGACGCTGGGAGAACGGTGTCGAGGATGCCTTCGTTTCGGTTGCGTTTGGGTTTGCCTATGCCGACGTTCCAGACGTCGGTGCAACAGTCATGGTTGTGACGAACGATGACAAAGATCTGGCACAGAAGATTGCAGATGACATGTCGGACTACATTTGGAGGCGGCGGGAGGGCTTCGCCGGCCGGAGATTGCCCAAGACTGCCAAGGGAGTGAAGCTCGCGATTGCTGCCGCTGCGGCAGGCAACGTGCCGGTGGTTGTCGCCGACCATGCCGATCGTACAGGCAACGCGAGTCACATTCTGGAGGAGCTGATCCAGCAGGAGGCGAACGGATTCTGCATTACAACGATCGCTGACGAGCGAGCAGTCGCCAACCTCAAGGATGTCGGCGCTTCAGTGGGTGACGCGGTGTCGATTTCTGTGGGCGGCTGGGCGGACCGTTTTGCGGGCAACCCAGTGAAGCTCGATGGAGTACTGGATTTCTTCGGGCCATACCGCCATTTCAAGGATGTCGCGGTCATCCGTTTTGGAACAAACAACAGGGTAATTGTCACTCCGCGACTGCACCAAGTGACGGATGTCTCGATCTTCGAGCCGCTTGGCATTTCTCTCGATGAGTTGAAGATCATCGTGCTCAAATCCAGAGTGCATTTTCGCCGCGGTTACCACGAAACCGGGATCGCCGGCGCAATCATCGAGGTAGACGCCCCTGGACTTGGTCCGGCAGACTTGACGGAAATCGAATACAAGAACGTTCCGAAGGATTTGTATCCGATTCACGGGAGGGACTAGAGAAAGTATGAAAGATGAAAGCAGAAAAATGAAACCGAAAAGGGCCAGACCCAGTTGAAGCGGTGATAGCTCGGAAACAGAATCTTCCAAAGTATTAGTGATCGGTGGTGCCAGCCTTTGTTTCCGGACTACTAGTAGCTTACTCGTCTGAAAGATCCCCGACCATATCCTGCGGGCGAACGAGTCGGTCGAATTCCTCTTCGCTCAGGTAGCCCAACTGAGTTACCGCCTGGCGCAGGGTGAGTTCTTTCTCATACGCCCTCTTGGCGACCTCAGCTGCTTTGTCATAGCCGATGTGCGGAGTGAGGGCGGTGACGAGCATCAGACTTCTTTCGACATAGCCTGAGACTATTCCTAGGTCAGGTTCGATGCCAGCCACGCAGTTGTCCGCAAAGCTGAGGCTGGCATCGCCTAGGAGGCTGATCGACTGCAGTAGGTTGTAGGCGATCATCGGTTTGAAGACGTTGAGTTCGAGGTGGCCGGAAGCACCACCGATGTTGATTGCCACATCGTTTCCGAGAACCTGAGCGGCGACCATTGTGAGTGCCTCGCATTGAGTCGGGTTGACTTTGCCAGGCATGATGGAGCTGCCGGGCTCATTGGCGGGGAGTCTGAGTTCGCCGAGACCACAGCGAGGGCCCGATGCCAGGAGCCGGACATCGTTGGCGATTTTCATTAGGCTGCAAGCAACGGTTTTCAGAGCGCCACTATGGTTGACCAGTGCGTCGTTGGTAGCGATCGCTTCGAAGGTGTTCTCTGCCGGTACAAAAGGGAGGTCCGTCAGCGTAGCGATGTGTGCGATGGCGGTCGCTGAGAATCCTTCAGGAGCGTTGAGTCCTGTGCCGATGGCGGTGCCCCCCAACGCGAGCGGGTAAACGTCTTCCAGTGCACGTTCAATCCGCTCGATGCCTTTTGCGAGTTGTTGGACGTAGGCGCCGAACTCCTGACCGAGAGTCATTGGTACCGCATCCATCATGTGAGTACGACCAATCTTGATCGTTTCTGCGAATGAGTGACTCTTCTTCTCAAGGATTTCATGGAGATGTCTGAGTGCTGGAAGAAGGTGATTATTGGTGCGCTCTGCTGTCGCGATGTGCATTGCAGTTGGGAAGGCATCGTTGGATGACTGGGATCGGTTGACATGATCATTGGGGTGGATCGGTTCCTTCGAACCCAGTGATCCCCCAGCCAGCTCGATGGCGCGATTTGATATGACTTCGTTGGCATTCATATTGGTCTGGGTGCCACTACCGGTCTGCCAGACCACGAGCGGGAAGTGTTCGTCCAGGGTGCCAGCTATGACCTCATCGGAAGCGTCAAGGATTAGGGCAACCTTGGCATTGTCAATGGCGCCCAATTCTGCGTTAGCCATGGCCGCTGCTCTTTTAAGGATTCCGAGCGCACGGATGAGCTCGCAAGGCATGACTTCGCACCCAATGCGAAAATTCAACAGACTACGTGCGGTTTGAGCGCCCCAGTATCGATTGGTTGGGACCTCAATCGGTCCCACGCTGTCTCGTTCCGTTCGATAGCTCATGCTCGATCTCCGGCCTTGGTTTTCAGTTTCACTGTAGGCACTGTTTGGCCCGATGGTCAAGGCGCATGTCACCCTCGCAGAGAAGGATAAGCTGGGAAGAGGGACTGAGGCGAGGTATCATGTGGCCATGAAGCGATTAGGAGAGCTGTTGCTTGACAAGGGGGCGATCGCCGTTTCCGAGCTGCATACTGCACTCGAAGCGTGCCGACGCCTCGGAGGACGGCTCGGCACTCATCTCTTGAAGTACGGGTATGTGGAAGAAAAGGATCTATTGGAAGCGCTGTCAGAGCAGTTCCAGTTACCGTTTGTCTCTGAGGCTGTACTACTGAAAACAACGCCCGAAGTGCTTGCACTGGTTGAGCCTCAGACTCAACAGCGTGCTCTGGCTGTGCCATTTGACTTGCACCAGGATCGTTTGCAGGTGGCGATGGCGAATCCCCGCGATGACATTGCTCTTGAAGAGCTGACGGCCAATAGCGGAATGAAGATCGATCCATATGTCACGAGCGAGTCGGCAATCGAGAACGTCCTTCGTACTTTGGCGAGAGATGAAGATGTAGAGGATGTATCGACGGGAGAGCCGGCTCGAATGAAAACCAAGCCGGTCCCAAAGTCGACATGGGAAAGTCTGTGGGTCGCTCCGAGAGTTGGGCCAGAGGATTTGGTGCGAGCGACGATTCCCAGAAGAAATGGTGCCTCAAACCTCAAAATGGCTACCTTCCCTGGTTTAGCGCCTATGATCGACACCTCCGCATTTGATGAACAGAGCGAGATCGACGAGGCGACCTACCTCGCGCGGCTTCGCGAAGCTTCCAGACGAGATGAGGTCGGTGATCTCTTTCTTCGTTATGCATCGAGATACCTTACGAGATTGGCTTTGTTCTCAGTCCACAAAGAACGGGTGACAGGCTGGATGGCGCATGGGGAGGGCGTTGTGGTCGATGACGTTCAGTCCTTTGGAGCACCACTCGAAAGCCCTTCGGTGTTTCGCAAGATGTCGAGCACCGGTCAGCCATTTCACGGCGCGCTCCCGCTGGGACCGATCAACGATGTTTTGGTTGGCGTGCTCGGTGATCCAGCTCCCCTGGAAGTGGCAGGTATTCCGGTTCGTATCAAGAATCGCTGCGCTGCCTTCCTCATCGGTGATATCCCCAGTCAGACGGCCGACGACCTGCCGATCCGAGATCTTGTTGCTGCGGCAGACCGCGCTGGGGTCGCTTTAGAAATCCTCATTCTCAAAAGTAAGATCACGAAGTAACAGTTCTCAAACTCAGATTTGTCATCTCAGGTGGGAGGCTTTCATTGACCTCTGTCGTGGTCAGAGATTGCGCGTATAATCACAAGGCCTTGGCTGAAGGCGATTCGCGTTGACCTAGGGTGACTTCCGCGGATTTGTCAGCAGTTATCAAGAGGGAAAAGGAGGTGCAGATGCTGAAACGCGAGGAGTACGTCGAGACCTTCGTCGAGCTCATTCGAAGAGCGTCGACTCAGCTGCCGGAGGATGTCGCCGCAGCGCTCAAAAGTGGCCGTGGAGAAGAGAGTGACGATAGCTTGGCGCAGCGCGCTCTAGACACGATTCTGACGAATGTGGATCTTGCAGGAAGCGAATCGTTGCCGATCTGTCAGGACACCGGAACGCCGGTAGTGTTCGTTCACCACCCAGTGGGCGTGAGCACTCGTGAACTCGAGGATGCGCTCATCGATGGTGTCAAGGAGGCGACCAATCGCAAATACCTCCGACCGAACGCGGTTGACACTCTGACAGGAAAGAATACTGGCTCAGGCGCAGGTCGCGGCATTCCGTTCGTGCATTTCGAAGAGTGGAACAAACCAGAAATCGAAGTTCAGCTGTTACTGAAGGGCGGCGGCAGTGAGAATGTCGGCACTCAGTACAAGTTGCCGGACACCGGCCTCAAGGCTGGGCGTGATCTGGAGGGAGTGCGCAAAGCAGTTCTCCATGCTGTGAACGAAGCTCAGGGCAAGGGCTGCGCTCCCGGGATTCTCGGAGTCTGTGTTGGAGGCGATCGTGTGTCGGCATTTGCCGAGTCGAAGAAACAGCTGTTGCGACCTTTGGCTGACACCAATCCGGTACCAGAGCTAGCTGAGCTTGAGGCGACCCTCCTCAAACAGGGCAATGAGCTTGGCGTAGGACCCATGGGTTTCGGTGGTAAGACCACTCTGCTCGCCGTCAAGATGGGTGTGTTGGACAGACTTCCGGCATGCTACTTCGTCACCGTTTCATATCTTTGCTGGGCGGCGCGTCGCTCTAGTGTGCGAATCGCGGAAGGAGGACAGGTCTCATGGCAGAGCTGAAACTACCGATCGAGGAATCAGCGATTAGGGACCTCAAAGTCGGAGATTTTGTCGAGTTGACCGGTCGAATGATCACCGGTCGCGACACCGCACACACATGGCTAATCAAAGAGCAACGGGAAGAGGTGCTCCCATATATGCAGGGCACAGTGATCTATCACTGCGGCCCGGTTGTGCAGCACAATAACGACGGCTCGTGGGACTTTGTCGCTGCCGGTCCGACGACCTCCATTCGCGAAGAACCCTACCAGGCCGATGTGATTGGACGTTATGGCCTGAGGGGTGTGATCGGCAAAGGTGGAATGGGCCCCAAAACGCTCGCCGGATTGAAAGAACATGGTGCGGTTTACCTGCATGCAATCGGTGGAGCGGCACAGGTGCTTGCACGCTGCGTCAAGAAGGTTGATCGCGTTTTCATGCTGGACGAATTCGGCGTACCAGAAGCCCTTTGGGTTATAGACGTCGAGCGCTTCCCCGTGGTGGTCACCATGGATTCGCACGATGGATCGCTCCATGACGAAGTTGAGGCGCATTCGTTGAGCAAACTCAACGAGTTGATCGGTTTGGCTGGATAGCGCCGGCTCCTCATTAGCCAATCGCTAGAACGCAACGAGGGCGGTCGTAGACCGCCCTCGTTTTTCGTGGCCGCCAAGTATCCTGCTAAGGTGGCTGAGCGAGCGAGGAGTTGATGAATTGAACGAACCGTCTTTTCCTGACCTGAGGACTTTTCTGGATCACCTGCGTGCTGATGGTGATCTCGCCGTTGTGGATGCAGAAGTCGACCCATATCTTGAGATCGCGGAAATCCATCGAAGAGTGATCGCAGCAGAGGGTCCAGCCCTCAAATTCAACAACGTCAAGGGATCTCGCTTTCCTCTTGTCACGAACCTCTTTGGTTCGTCGAGTCGGGCGACACTCGCCTTTGGGCGGCGTCCTCAACGCTTGATCGAGAGGGTTGTCGAACTGGTCGGTGAGGCTTTACCCCCAGGGCTAGGGGATCTATGGGCTGCGCGTGACCTTGCTTTGGAAGCAATTCGGATCGGTACGAAGCGGCGTCGCAGAGGACCGGTTCTCGATGTGAACGATGGCGAGACGACTCTCAATGATCTGCCCGCAATCACCAGCTGGCCCGAGGACGGCGGCCCATTCGTTACTCTTCCGCTGGTGTACACCGAACACCCGGACGGACTCGGGAGCAATCTGGGTATGTATCGCATGCAAATCCACGGGCCGTGGACAACCGGCATGCACTGGCAGATCGGCAAAGGTGGCGGATTCCACTATGCCGTTGCCGAGGAAAAGGAACAGGCACTTCCGGTGTCGGTCTTTCTCGGTGGACCGCCCGCGGCTACGCTGGCAGCGGTCGCACCACTGCCGGAGAATGTTCCAGAGTTGGTGTTGGCATCACTCATTGCGGGGCACAAGATCTCTCAGTGCTCTGGGACGGGCCCTCTTCCACTACTTGCGGAGGCTGAGTTTGCCATCAGCGGTTATATCCAGCCTGGAGATCGCCTTCCCGAGGGTCCTTTCGGCGATCATTATGGTTACTACTCGTTGCAGCACGACTATCCCGTATTCTCGGTTGGCTCGATCACTCACCGTTCTGACGCAATCTATCCAGCAACCGTGGTTGGCAAGCCACGACAGGAGGACTTCTTCATCGGGGATTTGCTCCAGGAGTTGCTGTCGCCGCTGTTTCCCCTGGTCATGCCGGCGGTTGAGAAGATCTGGTCGTACGGGGAGACCGGTTATCACTCACTGGCCGCCGCGGTGGTCAAGCAGCGCTACGGCCGAGAAGCGATGGCTTCGGCTTTTCGCATTCTGGGAGAGGGACAGCTCAGCCTCACCAAGTTTCTGCTTGTGACTGATTGCAGCGTCGATCTTTGCGACTTCAGGCTCACCTTGGAACACATTCTGGCCCGGACAAAAAGCGAGGCGGACCTTTACGTCTTCTCGAACCTCTCGATGGATACCCTCGACTACACAGGGCCGAAGGTGAATTCCGGGTCGAAGGGCGTTTGGATTGGAACTGGAGAGCCAGTACGAGAGCTGCCGCGCGAGTTTGCTGCCTCTGAGTTGCCGTCACAGGTCCGTGATCCTCACGTATTTTGTGGTGGTTGCGTTGTGATTGGGGGCGTCGCGCATTCAGAGGATCCGGAACTGGCGCAGCACGTGGCTGAACACGCGGCCTTCGCCGAGTGGCCACTCGTCATTCTCACTGACGATCCGGCCCAAGCGACCTCCAGTGCGACGAGGTTTCTCTGGTCCACTTTCACACGATTCGAACCCGCCGCCGACATCTACTCAGCTTCGCAACGAATCGTGCGCAACCGCCTGGTGCTCGGTGCGCCAATCGTCATCGACGCACGGATGAAGGAGTCCTACCCGGACGAACTCTTCTGCGACGAGGCTACGGCTGTGAAGGTAACGCGACGTTGGACCGAGTACTTTCCCTCGAGGAACGTCGAGATGGGCGATTCTGATTCAGCTCATCTCGGGGTCGAATAGGGCAGATACTGGGCGCGCGGGAATTGGCGTCATCTGGCCTTCCTCTGCGTGGACTGATTCACTTGTGGGTGACGTGGGTCGTGTGGGGATCGACCTATCTGGCAATCCGCATCACCGTCTCGCCCGGGGCGGGCTTCGGACCATTCTGGCTTGGTGCGTCCCGAACACTGCTTGCCGGTGCTGTCCTTTTGATGGTGGCGCGGTTGCGAGGTATTCGCCTCCGGCTGAGTGGTCGAGAATTGATCGTGCTGACCGCTACCGGGATCCTGATGTGGGTTGGAGGTAATGGCGGCGTTAACTGGGCCGAGCAACGGGTGGATTCGGGCCTGGCAGCGTTGATAGTCGGTTCGATGCCGTTGTGGATTGCTGCGATGGAGAGCGTGATCGATCGGCGACCGCCGACGCTGCTGCTAAGCAGTTCGCTCGTGGCAGGATTTGTAGGCATCGTGGTACTTACCCAGCCCATGCGTGCGCAAGGGGCAGAATCCGACCTGATTGGCGTGTTGGTGATTTTGGCAGGCACCGTGTGCTGGGGATCGGCTTCGCTGTATCTCAGCCGCAACTCGTTGCAGCTCGATCCCCTAGCTCTGTCCGGGTACCAACAGATCTTGGGAGGGATAGGTTTCACTGTGTTGGCACTGAGTCTAGGAGAAGCGTTGCCACAGCCAACCGCCACAGCGTGGGTCGCGTGGAGTTATCTCGTGCTATTCGGATCGCTGCTCGCGTTCACCTCATACGTTCAAGTCCTCCGATTGCTGCCGACCTCGATTGCTATGACCTACACCTACGTCAATCCCGTGATCGCAGTGCTGTTGGGTTGGGCGATCCTGTCCGAGCCAGTAACGCGCCACACTTTCGGCGGAATGGCATTGGTTTTGTTCGGCGTGTATGGGGTGTTTCAGGAACGAGCAGGACGGAATGATGAATGATGAATGCGGAATGATGAAATGGTTCCCGCTCAGCTGAGTCGGCAGGGGCATGGAAGCCTGACGAACAATGACCAAAAACCACTTCATGAAGGGCTTACGACAGAGTCTTCTTACGACGTCCCCGACTCGGCACTGCCTAGATCAAAACAACTGAAGCATCGGTTGCGTTTGACCTTGCTCTCTTTTCATCATTCATCATTCCGCATTCATCATTGACGGTTGAGTCTGCGACGAAGCGTAGTGTGACGAACATACTGTACCCTTTGGTACGTGAACTCCTCCCCAAATCCCTCTCCTCCTCGTACTTTTCTCCAAATGGCCCGCATCGTCGGTCCGGGTTTGGTCGTCGCCGCGACTGGGGTTGGCGCAGGTGATCTGGTAGCTGCGGCCAAGGCCGGTGCAACGCTAGGGGCCACGATTCTGTGGGCTGCATTGCTTGGTGCGGTTCTCAAGATGGCCCTTGCTGAATCCGTTGCACGGTGGCAGCTTGTCACCGGTCGCTCAGTTTTAGATGGGTGGTTCACTTCCTTTGGGTTGCCGGTCCGTATCTACTTCTCGGCATATCTGGTGCTGTGGGGGGTCCTTGTATCAGCAGCACTGATGTCGGCGTGTGGACTCGCGGCGCACGCTTTGGTGCCTCAGCTCTCAGTAGCAGTCTGGGCAGTGATCCACGGAGTTGCGGCCCTGGCGTTGGTTTGGTTCGAGGGCTACCCGATTGTGGAGAGGGTAATGCGTTGGGCGATCGGACTGATGGCGCTCACCATCATCGGGACAGCGATCTGGCACCTTCCGCAGTCCGGATCAGTGGTGGCTTCGGCGTTCGTTCCCAGTGTTCCCCCTGGAGGTACCGTCCTTGTCGCTGGAGTGATCGGCGGGGTGGGTGGAACCCTAACGCTCTTGGCGTACGGATACTGGTTGAGAGAGAAAAGATGGCGCGGCGCTGCATGGTTGCGCGCGGCGCGCGTTGATCTCTCCGTGGGTTACCTGCTTACGGGTGCGTTCGGCATTGCGGTTGTGTTTCTGGCTGCGGCGGTACTCAAGCCGCACGGAATCGTGGTGGAAGGCTCGACAGGAGTCCTTCAGATGGCCGGCATGCTTGGCGAAGCGTTGGGTCGGGTCGGCGAGTTGCTGTTTCTGGTTGGATTCTGGGCCGCCGTCGCCAGTTCGATCGTCGGCGTATGGCAGGGAGTGCCCTACATCCTTGCTGAGACCGCACAACGTCTTCGTGGCGAGACGATGGACAGTGAATCGACGGTGTCTACGCGGGGACGGTGGTATCGTGGCGGACTGCTTCTGATGACATTTCCACCGATGTTACTTCTAGTCATCGACCGCCCAGTGTGGCTGGTTGTTTCCTATGCGGCTCTTGGTTCGCTCTTCATGCCGTTCTTGGCGATCACAATGTTGGTGATGAACAACCGTAAGCGTGATCTTGGAGAGTATCGCAACGGATTTTTGGCAAACGCCGGGCTCGTAGCCAGCGTCTTTCTATTCGGGTACCTGATGTGGATTCAACTTGCGAGGCTGCTGGGGTGAAGAAGAATCATTCTGTTCCTCTTTGCGCTGTCTTAGCGAGCTTGGCGATCTTCGCGTTTCAAAACTCACGTGCCTGTCGGTTCATGGTAGCGCTCGCCGAAGGCAAAGATGTCGAACAGGCTGCAAGGCTACCGCAGTGCGTGAAAGAACCGCTGCCAGCGTGGGATGAAGGAGTGGGAGGGATCGACTGAAGCTGCAACGGCGGTTGCACGACCAAGGACAGTGCCGCGGTCAACAAAACCGAAGTGCCGCGAATCTAGGCTCTCGTCACGGTTGTCGCCCATCACGAAATAGCAGTCCTCAGGAACCTGAATGGGCTCAAAGGTCCGTTGACTCAATTGACTGGTCGTCAACATCACTGCGTGGCGCTCTCCGACGAGGTTTTCCTCAGCCAACACCCGATTCGACTGAGCGTCACGGTAGCCCACAGCAAGATCCGGATCGAGAGGGCCGTAGGCGAGGATCTCACCGTTCACGACGAGGCGATTGTTGATCATGCCGATCGCATCTCCGGGTACGCCAACCACTCGTTTTACAAGTCGGATTCCATCAGCAGGAGAACGAAGAATGATGATGTCACCGCGAGAGGGATCAGCCCAGGTGAGAAGGCGAACAGTTGAGTAGGGGAGTCTAAGATCGTAGGCCAGCTTGTTGACCACGATGCGATCGCCTTCGAGGATGGTAGGTTTCATCGAGCCAGTGGGAACATCATTCCAATCGGCGATAGCTGACCGAAAGGAAGTGATGACGAGGACAATTACAAGCGCGGAACGAAACCAGTCACGCCAGAATCGAAGCATTGCATTCTTAAATCTAGGTTCCTTCGAGTATGGTTCAACGGTCATCCAAGAAGTGTACGGATTCGGACACGGCATAGTTTCAAGGTGCTCGCGATCAGAAGATGCAGGATTTAAGAATTCTAGTGCTGAATATGGTGGGCGAGTGCTTCCCGGCCGTCTACGACTTCTTTGTTCCAGGTGGCTGAACCAGGGTGACGGGGAAATGGGATACCGTATCGTCGCCCGATGTGATGCGACCGTGACCAGCCTTCTCGACTTCGTCGATTCGGAGGATGGAATGGAGGGGAATATAGGTGCGCTGAACTCCTTCGAATTCGCTTTTGAGCGTCTCTTCAGAAGAGTCGATGACGAGCTTTGAGCGTTCTCCGAATATCAGTTCTTCGACCTCTATGAAGCCGAATAGACCGCCTTGGGAGACACCCTTTGCGTAGATCTCATACACCTTCCCCTGATTCATGAAGGCGATTCGAAAAACGGTGTTGTCGGTCATCTGGCTTCCTCCACAGCACGCCGGTGGTGAAGACTAGCAGATTTCGATCGAGATAGGACGCGATTATACAGAGGGCCAACGCATTGCCCCAAAAACGGCTTGCGATAGCGTCATTCGGTCAACTTCTGGATGGTTGCGAGAACAGCTCGTTCGCAAACGCGACAGAAGGGTCGGAGGCCCTTCGTGAACATCACGCAATCGACCATGGGGCGATAGAGGCCTTCCGAGCTGTA
>JAAESQ010001243.1 GCA_024229275.1 bacterium
CCTAGCTCCGTTCCAGAACATTCTGGACTCCAGGCGTTGCAACTGCAACGCCTGGAAAACACAGGGCATTTTCGGAGCAGCCCACTCTCTCGCACCTGTCTGCCGATGCATTCCAAATGCAAACTTCTCACTCTCGGCGGACTTACGACTACCGGATCCAAGAGGCAATCTGCGAGTCTGGGGATCGGGACCTGTTCGCAGAACTGGAGATCCCCCGCTCGACCATTCGAAGCTGGATTCACCGCGGTGTGCCCGATGTGGTCACCTGCGATCCTGCTGCCCGCGATCGTGCTGACCTGCTTGCTGAGATCCATCAATACCATCAGCGAACGGCTCTGCTCGGTGCGGTGGTTGGCCTGCTGATCGCCACGCTTCGGGTGTCGAAGATTCGGCTCGACTATGAGAGACTTCCCGAAGGCGACGCCAAGAGAGTCCTGTTGCGAGCGATCGAGCGTGCCGGAAGGGTTTTGCCGCTCAACGCGGCGCTCCGAATCACACGTCTTTCTGCATCGCGCTACCACAGCTGGTGTCGGGCCGATGCAGGGTGCGAACTGGATGATCAGTCCAGCTGTCCCCGAGTCGTCCCCACGCGTTTGACACCCAGCGAAGTCGAAACCGTGCAGGAGATGGTCGAAAGTGACGACCATCGGCATATGTCAGTACGAGGGCTGGCGCTTCACGCGCAGCGAATCGGGAAGGTCATCTCATCACCATC
>JAAESQ010001244.1 GCA_024229275.1 bacterium
GTGCCAAGAGGATCGAGATAGAGCAGAGAAATTGTTGTTCAACCCACCCGGAGTCACGAAGGTGATGGGAAAGGCGGAAGCGATCAAGTAACACCGGTCGGCCTCAGAGAATCCAGGCGTAGCCCAGCTTTACGAAGATCGTGCGGTCGGATTGAGTGAGGTCGACTCGGTGGTGGTCATCTTCGTATCCACGATAGTTGTCCGAATAGCCGACAAAGACGACGGTCTGGGGATTCACCTTGTAGGAGAAGAGGAGCTGAGAGAAGAATCGTTCGGTGTTGCTCTGGATTGGGAATCCAAAGTTTTCGGGTGAGTAGTCCACGTTGCGGTACTGAAAGATGCCTCGCACGAAGAGGCGTGTGCTGAAGTTGTAGACCAGCCGGAGTTCGGAGATGTTGGCGGTCGAAAGATCACCATCTGCAACTTTGAGGTCTTGGAAGATGTGGAAGAACTGAGCATTCACATGCCGCCCCAGCTTGAGTTCGAGGCGAGGTTGAACTACGAACTCATCGGCGGGTTGATTGTTGGAGTAGTCGATCGTTTCACCCCCCTGAGCGAAGAGGGAGAACTTGCCGACGGCCCCTGGCTGGATCTCGAAGTAGGCAAACCAGCCGCTGAGATCTTCGTAGAGGGTGTCGAAATAGAATTCCTTCTCTACCGAAACACCGACCTGGGCTACTGATTGCATCGGACCTTGGTAGAGATAGAACGCGTCGTACTCTTCGTCCGTCAACTGTCCGTTGTGGTCCTCGACTCGCTCGTATCCGACGCCTATGTTCATCTGGGTGTACCAGTCGTCGCGATCACCGCGAAAGATGCGACTCAGATCGGCATCCGAGCGTTTGATGTCGACGCGAGGGACAAAACCGGAATCCGCCCGGAATCCTGGACCCAAATCCTCCCACTCGAGGGACCATCGCCAGTTCTGCGATTGGTGGTCGTACTCGACCAGGATGGCATCGTCGCTGAACCCCTCTTCGGGCTGGTCATAGTCGTCAGCTATCTGCTGCGGATAAAGGGTGTCTGAGCGAAGGTACTGGAAGCGCAGTTCGTCGGTGCGGCTGAGGCGCACGAAGCCATCGATACCACTAACTCGGTTGTGATAGTTGGTACCTTCGCGGCCCGCGTAGAGAACTCCAATGGTCGAGTTGGCACCGATGTCGCGGCGGTAGCGAACGACCCCGGCATCGACCGATTCATTGAGGAATGCCTGTTGCGAACGCTGATTGGAAGGAATGACGAAACTGTTGACTTCGTCGCGTGTCAGAAAAACACCACCAGCATTGGACCCAACCTTGCCGGAAAGCTTAACGCCCCATTCGGGACTGACCACGGTCCTGGTAAAGACGGCATCGATCGGTGTGGAGAAGAAGTCCACCCCTTCGAGGAAGAACGGTCGTTTCTCCTCGAAAAAGAGGGCGAATCTCTCGTTGACGTCAAGTTGGACGGCGTCAGCTTCGACTTGTGAGAAATCGGGATTGATGGTGCCGTTGAGTGTCAGTGAAGGTGTGATGCCCCAGCGTGCTGTGATGCCCGCCTCAAAGTCAGCATCACCGGATCCCATGGCGCCGTCGGGAAAGTCCTCACGCGTATCGGTGCGGTTGGCAGTTAGGGTCGGATCAAGTTCGATGTTGCGCCCTGGCTCGAGGCCTTCGAAGCCGGTGAACTTGTCGATCTGGCAGAGTAAGCAGTTGTTGTTGCGGTCTCGTCGATTCGCTGCGATGCGATGACGGATGGCTCGTGGGTAAGAGCGACCGAGCTCGATACCCCAGGTTTGTTTCCCCGAGGTTTTCGGGAATCGAAGCTGGTTGAGAGGAATCGCAACTTCTACGACGTAGCCGAAATCTGTGATCTTGCCGGCTGAATCCCAGATGATGTCCCAGGAGAAGTCCTCGACGAACTCCACCTGGCTGAAGATGGCGTCTGCTTGAACTCCAAGCGGATTGACTCGGAACTGGAACGCCCGACGCTCATCGTTGAAGGTGTCGATCATGAAGGTGATGTGATCGTCCTGGACGAAGGTGTTGATGGAGTCGCGATCCATGAGGTGAGCGCGGACTGAGCTCGGATCGGGGTCGTATGCCTTGAACGCAATGTAGAAGTAGTCGTCGTCGTAGGTGACGAAGGCATCGGTTCCGACCGGTGGCTCGGTCTGGTCTCCGGGGAACCACTCGTAGTTCAAAGGGATAGGTGTGGCCTCGGACCAGGCAGGTTCGTCGAGTAAGCCGTCTACCTTGATCGGCGATTCTGAGCGCAAGCTTCGATACTGATGAACGTCAGTGCTCGTCTCATCCTGGCCGAAGCTTGAAGGGGTACCCGTCAATAGGATCAACACGATGGCGAAACTTGCGAACGTTGTTTTCACTGAACCCCCTCTGCCCCCGCGAGAGACCCGCACTTGATATCTACGTGGGCGCATTTACTCAGTTTTCTCTATCGAACGTGATTCACAATTCTTAACATGTTGCCCCGCAGCACAGGTGCTGCGGGGCAACGGTTTTACGGAGCGAACGGGGCGAACGGGGCGAACGGGGCGGACGAGAAGAAGGCTGTGCGGGACGAACGGGACGAACGGCTATACGGCCTGTCCACAGCGAATCATTGCCATGCTCTGAGCAATCGCAATTCTCAATTGGGATGCACGTGAAATCTAAACCACAAAGCTCACGAAGAGCACAAAGAGGACACAAAGAAGGACTGGCTGGGCGGCTCTTCGAGCCGCTGTCTGTGGATTGGATCCGCCTGGCCACTGCCTATTCTGTTTTCTGACTTTCTTCGGTTCGAAGAACCGCCCTTATGCTCTTCGTGCTGTCTTCGTGTCCTTCGTGATCTTCGTGGTTCAATTTCTCACGCGCATCTCGGTTCGGTAACACGATTTTCATAGGCTTCGCCAATGAACAGTTATGGACTTGCTGTTGACCCGTATAGCCGTCCGTCCCGTTCGCCCCGCATAGCCTTCCTTCCGTCCCGCACAGCCTTCCGCATCAGACTACGAAACCTTTCGTGGTGAAATTGCGTCCAACATAACTGATGACGCTCGTTTTCGCCTTTTCAGCAACTTGAATGTCCGACAGAGACAAGTTCCGAGGAGGAACCCTGATGCTTGAGAACGTTTCGAACGATTTGGCGTTTGCGTATCGAATGATGAAGAACCGCCCTGGATTCACGGCCATCGTAGTCCTTGTGCTGGCGATCGGCATCGGTGCGACGACCGCGATGTTCGGGACCATTAACGCGGCATTGCTGAGTAGCCTCCCGTTTGATGAGCCGGATCGCCTTGTGATGGGTCGCGCGACCTTCGATGGGGGCATCAATCCCTGGGTGTCCGGATACGATTACTACGACTATCGGGACCAGAGTGGGTCGTTTGAGCATTTCGCCGCGTTCATGTTTGGTGGAAACGTGACCGTGACCGGAGGAGCCGAAGCAGAACTCGTTGATTGTGCGTTTGGAACCTGGGATCTCTTTCATGCCCTGCGGGTGAAGCCCGCCGCCGGTCGATTGTTCGTAGCCGAAGAGGGTGTGACCGACGGCGCGCCGGTCATATTAGTGAGCCATGCGTATTGGCAGCAAAAGTGGGGTGGAGCCTCGGACGCTGTTGGTAGCAGCGTAATCATGGATGGCACCCCGCATACTGTCGTTGGAGTTTTGCCCGCCGGCTTGTACTTCATGGTCGATGCCGACATCTGGCGGTTGACGTTTCGCGATGGGCCTGGCGCAGGTGCAAGGCGATGGCACAATCTCCTCCTCTTCGGGCGACTCAAAGATGGGATTTCCCTCACCCAGACACGGGCTGAGATCGACGCGATCTCGATGCGTTTGCAGGAGCAGTATCCAGACACCAACGAAGGAAAGGCGCTCGCCGTTACGGATCTGCATGGGGCACTGGTCGAAAATGTACGACCCAACCTGCTGATGTTGATGGCCGCAGTGTCTTTGGTCTTGCTGCTCGGTTGTGGCAACGTTGCCGGTCTGCTTCTCGCGCGTGGTCAGGGGCGCCTGTCAGAGATTGCAGTGCGGTCAGCAATGGGCGCTTCGCGACCGCGGTTGGTGCGTCAACTGCTTACGGAGAGCATGTCGATGGCTCTGGTGGCGGGGATTGTCGGAGTTGCGTTCGCGTTTGTATTTCAAGGAGTTCTACTTCGACTGCTGCCGCTGGGCCGGCTCGGAATTTCTTCACCAACGGTTGACGCTAGAGTGCTCTTGTTTGCGCTTGGGGTTTCACTCGCGACGGGAGCTGTCTTCGGTGTTGTCCCGGCTCTGCAGGGAACTCTCGTCAACCTCGCGCAGCAGCTCAGGTCCGGCACCCGGACGACCTGGGCTCGTGGATCCTCGATACTGCGCAATGCGCTCGTGGTATTGCAGGTGGCGATCTCTATCATGCTTCTTATCGGTGCGGGGCTGCTCATTCGTAGTCTGGTGCAGCAGACTCGGGTCGAGCTAGGTTACGACTCGCAGAATGTGCTCACCGCGTTTATCAGTCTGCCTGACAGCGAGTATTCGACCGCAGAGGAACGAATCGCGTTCTTCGATTCGTTCATAGAAAAAATTCATGCGTTGCCGGGCGTGAAGTCGGTTGGAATGGTCAACCGGCTGCCGATTATCCACCGGGGAGGGAATATCTACCTCTATCCGGAGGACCATGTGCCGGGAGAGGGGCAGGCGAGCATGAGTCGCTCCGCGGACTTTCGATACATGATGCCGGGGTACCTCGAGACCATGGGGATTCCGATTGTGGCGGGTAGGGATGTTGCCAGAACCGATACCGAGGAATCTCCCCGCGTCATGGTCGTCAGTCAGTCACTGGCGGAGATGTTCTTCGACTCCGAGAATCCGCTCGGCAAGAAGCTCCTCGTCGACATGGGCGAGTTGGTTGAACATGAGATCGTGGGTGTAGTGCCGAATACCCGATTGGGAAGGGTCACGAGCGAACCGTTCCATGCGATGTACATGTCGTACTACCAGATCGGTAGGACGGCAATGGGGCTTTCCGTTCGGACACAGGATGATCCTGGACAGGTCATCGTGCCAATTCGGGAGATCCTGAGAGAGATGGACCGCAACATTCCCTTGGAAGAGGCAATGACGATGGAATCAATTGTTGGTGACTCGCTCTCCGACTTCAGAGTCATCACATCGTCCCTCGGCCTTCTCTCCGCTATAGCGCTGTTGCTCGCATTGGTCGGGCTGTACGGGGTGCTCGCCTTCTACGTCTCTCAGCGATACCACGAGATAGGTATTCGAATGGTGCTCGGCGCCAATGCGTTCAACGTCGCGAACCTTGTTCTTTCGCGAGGGCTGGCGTTGGTGGCCACTGGATTGGCCGTTGGGTTGGTGGCTTCGTATTGGGCAACTGGACTTGTGCAGCGTCTGTTGTTCGGTATTGGATCTACCGATCCGATGACGTTTCTTATGACCGCACTCGGTTTTGGCTCTGTCGCGCTGGTGGCGTGTCTGATTCCTGCATGGCGGGCAACGCGCGCCGATCCAGTCCTGACTCTGCAGGCAGAGTAGGTTGGCCTCCGTCAGAGATTGTGTTTCGGTGTTTCGGGATTGGTGTACGACTGGCACTGAAGCAAGACTGCGGTCTTTCCGTGGTGTGCACGCCTGGATCGCTGAGGAACGGCCGCTGAGACGACCGTGGACCCTTCGATGAGCAGATGATGTAAAAACGTCAGCACAATACGGAACGAGTTGTGTTCCGTATTGTGCCGATTGAAAGATTCATGCGGTCGGTCGCCGTGTCTGTGCCAAGAACTGCAAACGTGCTTGTTGATTCTCTACCTCAGTGCACGCTGGTGTTGCCCTGTTCCACAAGGCAATCACATCCTCGGTTAGCTCGTGCTCTTTGCCTTCCTGATCTCGAAGCGAAGATCAGCAGCGGCACGTCGCGCCCATCGTTCGATATCCGACCACAGCGCAGCTTCGGTAGTGAGACTCGCGCCATAGTGCGATACCCCCTCGTCGATCCGACGGATGGCTCTCCGGTCGGCCATACGAGCCTTTATGACGCCGGTCGTGGAGTCGAGGAGGTCGAAGAGAATAGTTCCTTCACCAACGATGTCCGCGGTAGATTCAACTCGACGCGTGTTCTTGTCAGGAAGATTGAGAACGACATCGACGATGGCGGTGCGAAGAATGAGAGTGTCTGCACCACTCTCTGCGGTTAGTTGAAACGACTCCTTCTCGCCAAGTTCTTTGTTGAACGCACGGGATACAGTCGCTTTGAACTTCTCAGCTATGTCTGTGCTGGGTGCCCCTGGAGTTTTGCTTCTCTTTCTGATGTTGGTTCCGGTAGCTGAACGAGACTCAACACGCGGGGCTCCACCGCGGAACTTCAACATCACGGTCTGTGGGATCATCTTGTCGTACTGGGTGAAATCCGTATCGGGATCCACCAGGGTGATCTGAAACTTGCCCGTCTGCTTTGCCAGCCTCTCGAGCCCGGGAATCTGAGAGGTTTGCTCCGCGCTCATAGCAAAGGTGGATCCGGCAATCAGTGCTACTGCTAACACCAGGACTGTCGCTTTGTTCATTACTTCCTTCTCCTTCATTCGGTCATTATCTCAGGCAACATTATGTGGCCTTCCTGCCGGTTGGATGTCAAAACTATGCCAATTCCTTCGCATGCGGTGCCGGAACTTTAGGAGGCTGGGACGAACGGTTGACCGAAACCCATCATTCCGCGCCTGAAACCTGTGGGAGTTCCACGCTGATGCAACGACTGCAGCGCCCGTTGCAGGTGTTGATTGTGGTTTGCGGACAAGTATTACCTACTTGCATAAGGCGTTTCGAACTTCAGCCAGGTTTGCCTCGATGCTTCTGATCTGCGCTTCCATTGTGGCGGCTTGTTGTTCTAAGGCGGTAACGCCCTTTTCCTCTCCCACCTGCTGAAGTGTCTTTTTCATTGCGTTGATTTCTTTAAGGTTGCTGCGCAGCTTCTTAAGCTCCGCGAGCGCATCTCTGGAAGAGTCAGCGATCTGTCGGATTTCCGAAGCTTTCTTTGACCTGCCAGCTGAATCATAGTGTTCGGCGGCTTTATCAAGTTCAAGTCGACATGCGTGTATTTTGGCCAACCGGTGATGAATGCGCTGGGATAGTTCCGCATCCTCACTAACTTTGAGCGCTGCTGAGAAGCCTTTGAAGGCACCGTCATCCTGCCCCTGTTCGGCCAATGTTTGGCTGAGATAGTAGGCGGAAAGGGCGTGATCGGGTTTGGATGTATGCGCTTTCTGGAACCACTTGGCGGCACCTTCGAGGTCCTTGATCTCACGCGCTGTCTCACCGGCTAGAAAGAGGTTCTGATGCTCGGGGGTTGCGTTTGCGAGTCGCTGAGCCAACTCGTAGGCTTGTTTGCCGTACTTGAGCTGAGAGGCCTCCAAGGTGCTCTCATGGGCCAGCCTCATGAAGAGGTCGATGGCGTCTCGAGCACTCGTGGTTTCCTCTGGGTCAAGCTCCCAAACCCGCTCCAGCTCAGCCGCAGCAGATGCCTTCGCGCCGTTCTTGAGGTACGCGCCGGCGAGAACCCGGTGAAGCTGAACCGATTCCTCATCATCCACGAGAAGCAACCTAATGGTGCTGATCGCCTCGTCAAACTTGTCGCACCCGAGTGCTGCACTTGCCAGCCTCATTGTTATCGAGGTGCGCTGTTCGGTCGCCATTGCAGTCCTGTCTACAGCGCTCAGCAATACGTAGGCTTCTTCGTTCTTCCCCTCGGCCATCAGTTTCTGAGCCAATGGCTGTATGTACTGAAGGATCGTCTCATCCAGATTGATTGCTTTACGGAGATTCTCGGTGCCGTCGGTATTCTGCTCCGTGCGCAGCTGGCAGACTCCCAACACATAGTGTGCCGGAGCGTAGTCGCCATGTTCGGAGATAACGCTTGGTGCGTCGCGGAGGACCGTCTCGCAGTTGTCGTCCTTGAATGCCGCCCAGACGGTCGGCCAATCCGCGCAAAATAGCGGAGCGGCAGTAACACAGAAGAGGGCGAGACCGATGACCGAAGAACTGATGAGACGCTTCGTGTTGGTCATGATGCCTGCTCCTTTGTATGAATTGGTTACTGTTGTTTCTCCATTGTCTCAGTACAGCGAGTTCCAGTATTGCACGGTGGAGTCCGATGGACGTTGGCCTGTGCTGGAAAACGGCGAGTCGATGTGGAACAGAAGATGGGCCAACCGGGCAAAGCCGCAGCCCTCATCCCAAACCTTCTATGTGTGATTACGTGTGAACGTTCGCGGATGTCTATCTGACCGTATAGGTAATCGCACTGAGAGTATGAAATATCTGAGCAATGGCGAGTTGGTTGGATACGAAGATAGCTGGGTTTTGCATGTCTCTATTTAATGTAAAATTCTGAATAATAGTTATTTATAAGAGATTCTCCAATGAATCCTCCGTTGCCCTGTCGGCTTGGCACAGAAGCTGCTGTTGTCATTTCTCAGTTTCGGGACAGTGCCTGCGAGGATCTAGATGATCAGCTCTGAACCGGAACGAGAAAACGTTAGACTCTGGAGGTCGCATGAAAATACCTCGTTCTCTAGTCCCAGTTTGCGCCGGGTTCACACCTTGTTCGGTCGTTTTGATAGCGAGCTTGCTATTCGCAGGTGTCGCAGCTTCGCCTGCATTTGCTGCAGAGAAAGATGGGGGCTTCTTTATCGAGACGATAAGAATCGACGGCCTCCGCTCTACTTCCAGCAAAGTCGTGATATCGGAGTCTAGGCTCACTGAAGGACGGGAGTACTCCGAGGCAGAGCTGCGGGAGGCGGTCTATCGGATCAAACGTTTGCCGTTTGTCATCGATGCTTACTTCTCGCTCAAGAAGGGTACGCAGAGGGGCAGATTCGAACTTGTCATCGAGGTCGAAGAGACGGCGCCGTTGTTTTTCGGGACGGACATCACTGCGTACAGTTCCTGGGATTCGGAGCAGGGTTCATTTTCGTTGACTGCCGGAGGTCGCCACGGCAACGGCAGAAGTGGCATGTTCTACGGATCCGTCCAGAAAGATGTGACCGATTCCGAGTTTTCTGAGGACGTCGGGAGATACAGTTTAGGTTACACAAACTACAACCTCTTCGGAAAGCCGATTTCGGCGACAGTTGAGGCAGCCTACATGTCGCCAATCAACCGGTGGGAGTACACCCTCGGACTTGGCTTCCAGCTCCCGCACAATCAATCGCTTCGTGTTCGTTGGAAGGGAACTGATGATGCCCACAACATACACGAGACCCCTTACGGTGAGTTTGGTTACTCGTGGAGCGGCTGGGACATCGAAGCTGAATGGCGTTACGACACGACTGACGATGTTTTGTTTCCGACACGTGGGCGGTTTCTGCGTGCGATCGTGAGCTACGCTGATGGCCAGGTGATTAGCACCTGCAGCGAATGCGAGCCAACAGAAACAAAGGCAGATGAAAGGGTAAAGAGAGCCTCGATCGGGGGTCATCAGTATCTGAATCTCTGGAAACGGGCAACGCTAGGCGTCGGTGGCACTTTCAGCTTCTACGAGTCGGATAAATACAACATTTTGCCTTCGACCCACGACTTTCTGAGAGAGCACGGATATACCGTTGCCAGTGTAGATACTTCGTTTGCGATTGATCTTTTGCGGTCGAGTTTCCGCGGAACGGTACGTGATTTGCGCTGGGAGACGAAAGTTTCGCTGAAGCAGACTACTCGCCACTTTCGTAACCAGCGGAATATTACTATCGCAGGGAGGAACAGCTACAGCGAAAACGGCGTGAGTGCTAGCACCTCATTGGCGCTTCGTACTCGATGGGGCGTCTTTCGCGTATCGGCGTTCTACGTCGACGGTCTGGGTCTGGGAGAGTTCTGATGCAGTGGATGCTGCCGCTTCTCCTTGTCGTGCCGCTCTGCACGTCAGCTGAAGGACCAGTTGCTGTCGTCCAAAACCATCCACCGCGCCTGATTCTGACGAATCTTCCGCACATTCTCACAGAGAAAGGCGTTCGCCAGGAACTCGATAGTGGACTGACCACCGCAGTTGTCATCTCAGTTTATGCGAAGAATGAGGCCGGGACCAAGCTGCGAGGAGGCGCCAGGGTCGACATCCGCTATGAACTCTGGGAGGAAGTCTACTCGGTGATGGTCTCCGGTGGGGACGGACGCTTGCGGGAGACTCAGGTCGGATCGTTTGAAGAGTTGCTTGATCTGTGGGCGAATCTGTCTTTCGGAGTCGTGCAGGACGACCAGTTGGCCGAGGATCGCCCATGGTCGCTCGAGATCGAAGCGAGCTTTGTGCCATTCTCACAAGGTGAGCAGCACAAAGCGCAGTTGTGGATTGAGAGATCACTCGATCCAGCACACCAGTTGGAAGATCTGCGGTCATCGCG
The DNA here is from genome assembly GCA_024229275.1 of bacterium. Lineage (GTDB taxonomy): Bacteria > Acidobacteriota > Thermoanaerobaculia > Thermoanaerobaculales > Sulfomarinibacteraceae > JAAESQ01. Next base: position 10,353 of record JAAESQ010001244.1, read on the forward strand.
ATCGACCAGCAGAGCGTTGAGCGTTTTGGTTGCCACATCAATCAAGCGTCGTGCGGTAGTCGAATTCAAATGGAAGACTCAAGTCGTTGGGGAGACATTCAGTGAGGTCGAAGACGGTTCTTAGCGCGGTTGGGGTGGCCATTGTCCTGACAACCAGCCTGTTCTATCTGTTGCAAAAGGAACTGTCGGGCTCGTGGCTCACATTTGGCGTACACCCCGAGGTGATCTCCCTGCTAGAGGTATCACTCGAGAACCAAAAGGAGCTTGCAAGGCTCCAGCCGGAAACCGCCGATCATTACCGACAGCAGTTTGAGGAGATTCAGAATACCCTGAACAATCTCCACATTCTGGAGCACAACCGTGAGTCGATCGTAGGGCGCGTTGAGGTGGCCCTCCTCGGAGTGTTCTGCGGTGGATTACTGATCATTGGTGTTGGTTCGACATGGCTGGAACGTCGCAGAGAGATTCGTCTGAACTGTCTGCAAGTTCATTTGCGGGACCTTTCGCTGGGTCGAACCGATATCGTGATCGGTGATCGGCGGCGAGATACCATCGGACGAATCGCCGGCATGATTGAAGGAACGTCACAACTGATGGCTGCCGACCGTGCTCGCCTCGCGACTCTCCAACATTTAGGTGTTTGGCAGGAGGCTGCGCGGCGCCAGGCTCATGAGATGCGCACTCCCCTGACCGGGCTCAAGATGGACATCGAGCGGCTCCGCAGATTGATGGATGACAGCTCCGTCAACAGTCGACAGGAGGCATCCAAACGGATCGACAGTGCCTGCGAGGAAGTCGATCGGCTGGCGTTGTTTGCCCAGACGTTCACATCATTCGCAAAACTGCCTGAGCCGCGACTCAAGTTGGGGTCTGTCAATGGCTTTGTTACTGAGTTTTGTGAGACGTATGCCGATGCGTGGCCCGAACTCGGAGTTCAGAGTGCTGAAGGTCCGGACGCGATGGCTCTCTTCGATCGAGAAATGCTGCGCCAGGTTTTGGTTAACCTCTGCGACAACAGCGCGATCGCCGCGGGAGAACAAGGAGGGTCGGTGACGCTGACCGTCCGGGATCAAGGTGACTCGGTTACGATTGCCGTCGCAGACAATGGGCCTGGTGTCGATTCCACAATACAGACTCGCTTGTTTGAGCCGTACGCCACGACTCGCAGGGTCGGTGAAGGTATGGGTCTTGGCCTCGCTATCTCGAAGAAGATCATGCTGGACCACAATGGCGATCTTGAGCTTGAAAGCAATTCAGGCAATGGGTCAGTGTTTCGGATAACGCTAGCTAAGAAAGGACGGAGAACTAGTTCATGAGTATCGTCCTAGTCGTAGAGGATGACGCTAAAATCCGGGCCAACCTCGTCTTCAGCTTGAAAGAACTTGGCCTCGATCCGTTGGCTGTGGGCGATGCGGAAGGAGCGCTCGAGAAGCTCGAGCGATTGGGCGAGTTCCAACCCGATCTCTTTCTCGTGGACGTTCGACTTCCTGGAATGAGTGGTGTCGAATTTGTCCGCACGCTCGCCGATCAGGAACGACTTGGGCCCACGATCGTTATCTCGGGCGAGGCTTCCGTGACCGAGGCCGTAGAGGCGCTGCGGCTCGGAGTCTTTGATTTCATCGAGAAGCCGTTCTCCGCCGAGCGTCTCAATCAGTCCATTCGAAATGCCTTGGAACACGCTCGGCTTCGCAGTGAGATCAAGAGTCTTCGAGCGGTCCACGAGCCCGAGATTCTCGGAGAGTCTCCACTTGTAGTCGAACTCAAACAGCGGCTGGAGCGGGCCGCAAACAGCCAGAGCAGCGTTCTGATTCAGGGTGAGAGTGGCAGCGGCAAGGAGTTGGTGGCCAACGCGTTGCATCGACAAAGTGACCGTTCCGAGGCGGCATTCGTGAAGATAAATTGCGCCGCGATACCGGCCAACCTGGTTGAGGATGAGCTCTTTGGGCACGTCAAGGGCGCCTTCACCGATGCTCGTTTGGACAAACCAGGATTATTTGAAGAAGCCGATAGAGGGATCTTCTTTCTGGATGAAATTGGGGACATGGAGCCGCAGCTCCAAGCGCGTTTGCTGAGAGTGCTAGAGGATGGCCTTGTAAGACGGGTTGGTGATACTCGGGATCGCCAAGTCGATGTTCGGATCTTTGCTGCAACAAATCAGAATCTTGAAGTTGCGATCGCCGATCGTCGATTCCGCCAAGACCTCTACTATCGGCTGGCTCAACTAGTCATCGAGGTGCCGCCGCTGAGGGCTCGTGGTACTGACATCAAACTCTTGTTTGACCATTTTGTTGCCGCGTCCTGTCGGAGCAATCGACTTCGCACTCGGATTGTGGACGAGGATGTCTACTGCCTCCTGGGACAGTATTCATGGCCAGGTAACGTTCGTGAAATCAGGAACCTATGTGAGAGACTTGTTGTTTTTGGTGGTAATCGAATCAAAGTTGAAGATCTGCCGTCGCAGATCGGAGCAGCGAGCCCAGGTCGAGAGTCGAGCTTACTCATGCTCGATCAGCACCTGCCAGCGATGCCGTTGCGCGAATTCAAGACGCTCTGCGAGAAGGAGTACCTCGAACGAGTGTTGCAGCGGGCCGGCTGGAACTTTGCTGTCGCTGCGAGATCGCTTGGAATTCAACGCACCTACCTCCATCAGAAGGTCACTGCGCTCGGAATTGAGCGCCCCGGCGGCTAGATCGCGCGATTTCTGTTTCCTGTGGCGGATGCATGCCGTCGCCCTCCGAAACTTCATTCTTCAGCCGCCGACTGAGTCAGATAATCCAACGTTTCCGCCAGAAGGTTCGTAGACCCTTTCAGACAGAAAATCAACAAATGACTGAAAAAGATGCTCAGGGATCTATGAAGGGAGATGTGCGCATGGCGGAAGCTGCAGGCTGGGTGTTCGGCGGTGTAATGTTGGTCGCGCTGTTAGTATCGAGGTTCGCATTTAAGAAAAGCCAGGGCAGAGAATCCAGGTCGATCGATAAGCAGGTTGTTCTTCAGTCTGATCTTCCATTCCCTCCCATGGAATTGCGAAGGATAGTTGGACCGACCGAGGACGAGGCTTATGACAATCCAGACGGATCCTTTGTGTTCGGGGATCTGGGGATTGGTCCGCTTGAGGCGGGTGAGGCCTATCGACGAGTGTTTGACTTCGGTTGCGGTTGTGGTCGCAACGCGAGGCAGCTCCTGCTCCAGCAACGGCCGCCGGAGCAATACGTAGGTATCGACGTCGGCATTGGAATGATCAAGTGGTGTCAACGCAATCTCTCTCCGCCGAAGTCGAACTTCTCATTCCATCATCATGATGTCTGGAGCCAAACCTATGCTCCAGGGAATACGAGAGGTAATAGTGTTTTGCCGTTGACCGAGTTTGGGCGTGACTTCACACTTATCAATGCGCATTCGGTCTTCACACACCTGTATGAGCATCAGACGCTCTTCTATCTCGACCAATGCAGAGACCTGTTGGCTGAGCGAGGCATCTTTCGCACGACATGGTTCTTCTTTAACCGCGATTGGTTTCCGGTCCTCAACCCGGGTCAGCATTGTGTCTATGTCAACTCCGACGATCCCACTCAGGCGGTGTACTACGACTGGAGCTTCTTTGCCGAGACGATTGAGGGGCTCGGATTCAAAATCGTCGGGGTCGGATGGCACCCAACGCCTGGGTATCAGCACGAAGTCCTCCTCGCCAAGGGGCCTGAGTTTCCGAATCTCATGCCCCAACTCGAGCTTTCGCCCAATGTGCTCGGTTTCGGGGGTAGTGCACCCCCGCCTCTTCTGCAAGACAGGGAATTCATCTACGCTTAGCAGCGAAAGCGCCCTGTAAACGAATTCAATGAAATCACTGTAGGAAAATGGTTTATCCTGGCATGGAGAGGGCGTTGATGCTCGCATTAGCCCGATTGAGAGAGGGCCCTGGGGGCACAGACTGAAGTCTGCGCCTACATCAGGAAAAAAAGCGGGTTGCATGATGTAGGCATAGGCTTCAGCCTATGCCCCCAGCGCAGCAATGCTTGTTCACTCTCGATCAGGAGCATGATTGTCTTATCGCCAATACCAGTGACCTTTGGCCACGGAGAACAGTAGAATAGTGGGCGGATGGCCATTCGGTAGCTCGGAAATCTGCACACGTCCAAAAACCGCTTCAAGCAACGATGTTGTCCCGTATAGCCGGCCATTTCCTCGACAGCAGGCTCTGACCTGACTACCATCAGTCTTCGTGGAAATCTACATTGCCTCTGTTGCCGGCCTGCTCAGCTCGCTATTGCTTTTGGTGGTCTATCTCGCTGACCGCTATGAGCGCGAACCCATCGAGTTGATTCAGAACTACTACCTCTTCGGATTGGTGGGGCAGCTCGTGTTGATCCTTGCGGTCACCGCAGCAGTCGGCGACGTCATATGGTCGGGGCCTTGGATCTTGATCACTGTGTTTTGCGCAGCCTTCTACTTACCCTTCCAGCTTCGTCGACAGGCTGAGATGGACGAGCGTTTCGATGGCATCGTCTACTCCGTAGCACTGATGGGCGGCGCATCATGCGCCATCCATCTTAATAATCTGCCCCATGTGATCGCAGCTTCGCCGTACCATGATGCTCTCGCTTCCGGCGCTGAACCCGATCTTCGCGACCTGCTCATTCTTGCGACTTCTCGGGGTTTTGCAGCCGAACTCGGACAAGGACTGGTCGTGGTATTTGTGGCGGTGCTTGTCGGTGCGGCGTTGGGTGTTCTTCAGCTCCGTGGATGGTCGCTTGGGCGCACTGCCGCTGTATGCGTTAGCGTGGCCCTCGCTGTTGCGGGCCTCGACGTGTTGACCGGAGGGGCTCTGACGCTGCGTTGGCTGGTGGCGGGCTGTGCCATCGCAGTCGCGTTGACAGTCAAAGGACGATCCGTTTTTCGGCACCAACCGGAAACCCCTGAGCGGGATGTTCTTCTCATGGGTGTCAAAACCGTGCTAATGATTTTTGGCGCCGTTCTTCTCGCCACGGTCCTTCTTCAAGTCATCGTCGAACAGCCTTACGCACCTGACGAGGACCTGCCGGGTCAAAGCAGCACGCAGAGCGCTGAGCCGCAGGAGGCACGTTGAGACTCCGGTTTATTCTCGCTGGTGTCCTCGCAGTCAGCTGCGCAAGCGGCGTAACAGCTGCTGATCGAAGCTGGGAGAATCCGGTCTTCCTCACCACAGAAGAAGCCGTCGCCGCTGCTCAGAACAACATTTCCCGACTCGACGACAACAGCCCGGCAGCGTTGCGGTTCTTCGTCGATCTCACCCTTGCTGAGGGGGATGCCGGAGGCGCTCATCCGTCGTCGGCCATTACTCGAAATGTTGTTGAGCGGGTTCTCGTGACTCACTCGTCAGCATTTCTCAACGATGATGCGCAGCGACGGACGATTGAGAGGTTCCGAAAGGAAGTGCCACGCCAACGGGCTATCCTCGATGCCAGGCTGGCTCGGTTCGGGTATCCCGAGATGCCTGGACTCGTCTACTGCCGGCTGGTTGACAGCGTTGACGCGTTTGCTGGACTCGCCCGGCGCTCCTCTGACAAGATGTCGCAGATTGGTGGAGTGACCTACTACTGCAGATACGTCGTTCTTCCGCTGTCCTACGTTGGACAGCAGAACCTCAGTGAGCTTCGGCGATCAGCAGTGTTCAATCCCTCGCTTGACGTCGCAGGAACCATTCGGCGTTGGGAGCGCGATTCGTACGCCAACCTCATCGACACTTTCCGCCACGAGATGGTCCATGTCCACACCAACACGGCCCTTGACGTGCCCGCATATTCGGACCGAACCGCCTACCCAACATGGTTTCGCGAGGGAACAGCGACGTATCTCGCGGCGGACCCTCACGCGGGCCTGAGCGAGGGCTACAAGGAGTTTCAAAAGCTCTTCTTCTATCTTGCTCAACGGCATGGCATGAGCAAGCTTCAGGCTTATTACAGAGAGGTGCTCGGCGGCAAGGATGCCCTGGCCGCCCTTGCAGATGTCTACGCTATCGTCGACTCCGAGAAGCTGTTTCGTCGGAGTGGCCGCTGGCACCGTGTGAAGGACGTTGTTCAAACAGGGCTATGGATAGCCGCTCTGGTCATTGTGATGGCTGCCTTTCGCGGTACTGACTTGCCGCACATAGGTATTCTTCAGCTTCTTGCAGGAGTGGCCATTGTTCTTGCGATCCTCACAGGTCTGGCCGAACACCTCTACGGTCTCCGAGGTACAGGGATTGTGGGAATGGTAAAGGTCGGATTGGCGCTCGCCGCGACCGTTATGTGCGGCATGGGATTGCGCAGGATTTGGCGACACCGGACGGATCCGGCTTCAGCGTCTTAGGACACAAAAACGTAGCTAGGGAAACGCAACCTATTCAAGTTGGCACCGTTCAATACGGTGCAGTCTGTGTGTGCGGATGGATCCTTAGAGCAGATGAGAAGGGTGAGACGAAATGGGAGATTTGGCCAGGCACAGCCGACGGACTTTTCTTGGAACGTTCATTCCAGCATGTGGGCTCGCATGCCTTGGGGGCTGCAGCCGAATGGCAGAAGCTCCGTTTGTGGAAGCGAAGCATAAGTTCAAGAAAGACTGGGTACTGACCTATGAAGAGGTCTTTGAGAAACGGTATGGCTACTACATTCCACTGATGAAGCGCTTCGAGGAGTACCTGGGCCGCGAGCAGCTGATTGACATGATCAAACGGGCCACTGATGAGTCCATCATGGCGGAGGCCTCAGACGGCGCTGATTTCGACTTCAGAAAGTGGCTGGAGGGCGGTGATGAGTATTTCGCCAACATGATGACGTGGGAAGTCGTCGAGTGGACTGAAACGGTGTACGAGATGCGAGTCTCAGAGTGTTTGTGGTGCGAGATCTTCAAGCAGGAAGATGCGGCTCACATCGGTTACGCCACAGTCTGCTACAGCGATTTTGCCTCTGCGAAAGCGACACATCCAAACCTTCGGTTGGAGAGAACAAAGACCATCATGCAAGGTGACGGCTATTGCAACCATCGGTGGATTCTGGATACCTAGGAGCCTGTCGGACCTCTTGGCCCTGTCAGGGTATTCGAGTGCGAAATACCCAAGGGAGGCTGCGCAGCAGGCCGAGAGGGCTGGGTAAGAGAAGTCCAGTCCGGCGTACCCATTGAGCGTGGTCCGGATAGCGTGCCATCGATGCGTCCTTGCGCAGCATGTTGA
>JAAESQ010001245.1 GCA_024229275.1 bacterium
CGGGCCGCAAGCTCTCGTCTACAAAGTCATGGGTAAGATGTTCGCCTTACTGGCATGGGAGGAGATTCCGCTTCGAATCTCGCTCAAGTGCGAACCTGAGCGTGCCATCGAACTCCGCGAGGTGTTTCGTAGCGTACGCGGTGCCTACCACATGAACAAGACCCACTGGAACATGGTCGATCTGGATGGCTCTGTGCCGGAACCTGAACTCCTGGCATGGATTGATGAATCATACGATCTCGTCGCCACAAAGCTTCCCAAGGCGAAGAGAGAAAAACTTGCCGAAATGAAATGACGAGATTCTTCGAAGTCGCTCGCCGTCATTGGTTGTTAGTGAGCTTCGTGACCTTAGTCTCTGTTCTATTGCTCATCTGGCAGTGTGGCATGCGTGTCTTCATGATTAGCGGCTCGTCCAATTTTCCCACGATGCGCACTGGCGATATCGTCGCGGTCAACCTCACAAGTTACGGCCTTTCCCCGCCGCTTGCCGACAGACAACTCGTAAGGTGGGACGAGCCCCAGCGCGGCGACCTCATCCTCTTTGCCCCACCAGCGACACATGAACCCGAGCCGGACCAAACACAGCACTTTGGAACCCAGCCACCGATGATCAAAAGGGTGGTCGCTGTTCCAGGCGACATTGTCGAACTGCGAGTGAACCGTCTCTACGTCAACGATGATCCGCTGCTCTACACGATTCAGCGCAAGATGCCGATGACGTCAGATCCCTGGGACGCAGACACTCTATTTGTTGCTACCGAGCACGGCAACGGCCCGGATCGGTCGATTGCCATCCGCTCCGACTGCGACCCCAAACGCTGTTCCTTTGGTCCTGTCACCCTCACGAATGACCACTATTTTGTACTTGGCGACAATCGCGACTTCAGCGCGGACTCACGGCACTTTGGACCAGTTCCCAGGAATCATATTCGTGGCCGGTTTGCAGGACATATCCGGCACAGGACCAACTGAGTAAAGGCCAGACTTAGAAATGACTTCTGACCAGATCTCCGAAGTTCGAAACACAGCACTCGGCGACGAGGCTGTCGGAGGCCGCTATCGGTTCAATCTTCACGATCTTCGTTTGTTTGCAGTGGGAGCCTCGATTCTCATCGCAACAAGCATATTCTTTCCGAATATCCCAATCGCCGCGGCCACAACTCTTGGCGCGACGGCATTGGCGTACCGCTTGAGCCATCGGTGCTATTTCATCCTGGCGCTCACGGGCGCTCTTTTCGGTATTGGGATCGGTGCCAGCGTCCATTCGTTTCTCATCGACGGCACAGGTGCTGTCGATGCCAACCTGCTTCACCATGTCGCGGAGGAGGCAATCAAGGGAGGCTTGATCGGCCTCGCGGTTTGCATCCCTTACTTCTTTGCAGCGTATCGCCGTCAGAGCTGACGACGGCCGACGCCGAACGGCGAGTATCCACCTACCGTGAGGAGAGACCCATGAATGCGATCAACTTGAAAGAGAAACTGGCGAGCTTTTCGACCCACTGGGATCCGAAGGTCATCGCCGAGCTCAACGGACAACACGTCCGACTCGTCAAGTTCCAGGGAACTTTCGACTGGCATCATCACGATACCGAGGACGAACTCTTCCTCGTACTCTCCGGCTCCTTCGACATGCGTTTCCGCGACCGCACTGTCACGCTGAACGAAGGAGAGATGATCATCGTTCCGCACGGCGTAGAACACTGTCCACACGCCGACAA
>JAAESQ010001246.1 GCA_024229275.1 bacterium
GCTCCGCTCTCAATGACAAAACTCAACAAAATGTCATGTTGAGCGAGCGAAGCGAGTCGAAACATCTCCCGTCGAATTTGGCAAACTGTTTGAATACAGCAACATACATCCCGCCAACTGGAGCGGGAGATCCCTCGACTACGCTCGGGATGACAAAAAATCTGCGGCGTTATCTTCCATTGAGTTTCCACCGTCAGGACAGCGCAGAGTTGCTCAGTTTGTCATCATCGAGGGAAGATCCCTGCCGCTGGTCCCTGTCGCTGATTCCTGCCCCTGTTAACTGTCTCTGCCGCTGTCTCTGAGGAGAATCTAATGCAACAGGTCCGCGAGAGTTGCATCTTGACGTACCTTGTCTCTCACCGTCACATCGATTGCAATGGCATCAACCAACGCTTGACGTGCCGCCTCGATCCGGCCGGCCTGGACCTCCAAGCGTGCCAGAACAATTCTCGCTGCAACATAATCACCCTCTGAGGGCAAACTCCGGCGAAGCCAGATCAACGCCTCGGAGTCTTTGCCAAGTTGCTGCAGAAGGATTCCGAGAGCGCCGGCATGCTGAAACTCCTCGCCATTCAACCGCGCCGCTACCTCGAAGTCCTTCACTGCACCTGCGATGTCTTTGGCCGCAACTTTGGCAAAGGCAGAACGAATGCGGACTTCTGAGTCGTCGGGTGACAGCTCTAGCAGCCGATCGAAGGCGTTCACGGCTCGATCCGGCCGTCCCGCGAGACCGAGTGCGTTGGCCAAACCAATCCAAGCTTCGCGGCGACGGGGCTGCAGTCTAACGACCTCCTGCCATGCATCCGCAGCCTCCGGCCAGTCACTGATGGCCACATGTGCCTCTGCCAATGCCCGCCACGCCTCGGCATCAGACGGAGTGATCCTGACGCATTTCTCCAATCGGTTGATGCCGAGCCGAATTTTCTTAGGATCACGAATCCCCGATGTCAGCAGGGCGCCGGAGCGGCTGAGGGCGAAGGGATTCGACGGTTCAACAGCGAGGACTTCGTCGAACGCCTTCAGTGCTGTGGTGAGCTGACCGGCTTCCTGGGCTGCTACCGCCTGACCAAGCCGGTTCCACAGGGCGATGCGATCCTTGGGATCAGCCAGTCCTTGAGCCGGAATGCTCACCGGGGAACTCCCTGCCCCGACGTATCCCAAGGATTCGAGTCGTGCCGTAGTTTCAGCATCGAGGCTCGTGACTGAATCAGCCGATGGCCGACTCTCGATTTCTTCGAGCAATACCTTGAGCCGCTGGATTCGACTGCCCTCGGTTTCGATCTTGTTAACTGACTCTTGCGGGTCCTTGTTCAAATCGTAGAGTTCAGGCCGGGGTGCAACGATGAGCTTCCATCCATCTTCCACAACAGCGCGAAGAGGAGACCAGCCGTAGGAATACCAGGGACGCCGAGTCTCCAAGTACGCAATCCTTGGCGACGGCATCTCAGCCACCAGACTCTTCCCGTCCAGCCCATCTCCCTCTAGGTCCAAGAGATCCAACACGGTCGGAGTCAGGTCAACCAGAGTTCCGGGGACCTTCCCGACTCCCGGTTCAACGACACCCGGAAAGTGCACGATGATCGGAACCGCCATCGTGCTCTGGTAGAGAAAAAACCCATGAGTGCTCTCGCCATGCTCGCCGAGGCTTTCGCCGTGGTCGCCAGCGAAGACCGTCAGCAGTTCAGAACTCAAAAACCTCGCCTGTTTGAGGAGCCTTCCAATAGCCGCATCGACCGAAGCTACCTCACCGTAGTAGGCGCCATGTTTGCCGGGTTGACGATGCTCCGCAGGAGGCTCGTAGGGGTCGTGTGGATCGAAATAGTGAATCCACAGGAACCATGGGCTATCAGCACTGCCCTGCTCTGTGCCGGCGAGCCAGTCAAGCGCTGCAGTCGTCGTTTCCACGGCACGACGTTCCCCGATAATCCCCTCTGCTCGGAAGCCCGCCGAGTCGTCATAGGTCGCGAATCCTTGATCGAGGCCAAACTCAGCTGCCAAAGGATAGCCACTGACGAATGCTCCAGTGCGGTATCCCTTCCCTCGTAATTGCTCAGCCAAGGTTGAAAGCCTCAGCGACACCACCTGCCCGTTGTCACGCACTCCATGTCTTCGCGGAAGAAGCCCGGTCATCATCGAGGTGTGTGAAGGCAGTGTGATCGGGGTCGGAGCAAACGCCGCTGGGAATCGCCGACCCAGTGCGGCAAGAGCGTCAATATTTGGTGTATTTCTCGACTCAGAACCCAGATCACCTGCGACCACCCACCCAAGACCGTCGGGACGCAAGGTATCCACAGTGATCAGGAGGACATCTGGAAGTCGTTTCTGACTCAAATGGGCATTGTCGGTATCAGCGCCCGAAGCAGCCGCGGTGACGCAAAGGCTGACGGCAAACATCCCGACAGCGATCCAGCGAACCTGGCGGATCCCCAGTAAACGGAATTTCTGCTGAACAGCACTGCGAGGAATGTCAGACATTCTCAATTCGAAGTCCTCATACCATGGATCATGCCGACTAGTGGCAGAAGAATCAATCGTCAACACCTTGTACCTCGACCTGCATCATTCCGAATCCCATGATTCTGATACGGCGTACAACTCAGCTTCTGCGACCTTGTCGCGGGCGCTGTTGAGCGTTGTCTCAATAGATAATCGTAGGGGCCAGGTTTATCCCCGCCCGCGTTGTCCCTCAATACTCAAGCCACGAAGAGGGAGGGGATAAACCACTCCCCTACAA
>JAAESQ010001247.1 GCA_024229275.1 bacterium
CCCCAAAGTTCGGCCACAATCCCTTCTTGGTTCGGCACTGCATACGATTCCAGAAGAGCCACGGAATCACCGGCGGGTGTCAGATCACCCCAGATTGAAACTATGGCTCCTTCGTCGTCGAGAACGACGACCGACGTCGGCACCTGCCAGTCGTTAAGATTCCAAGACTTCGCCAGCAGATGTGCGGAATCATCAAGAAAAAGTGCTGCTGAGCCGTCATCGAGCATGGACCTGGCTTCGTCTGGGAGCGATTCTGGAACTGAAACCGGCTGTGTTCGCTCCGCACGCAGCAGTGCAACCGGAACGTGCGCAACTTCGAGAAGCAAGCCGACCGCCGCCAGTCCGGCAGCGATCACGATCCTTCTGGCAAGTGAGCGATCTGACCCTCCTCCTATGGTTGGCCATCCGCTCGCCAGAATGGCCGAAGCGAGCAACCAGACAACTGGCCAGCCCGGCGTGAGCAAGCGGTCTGGAAGCCATGATGCCAGCGCATGGTTAGATGCAGTAAAGGTTGGCACACAAAGCGCCAGCAGTCCCGTGCTCACAATCGTTTTCCCGGCCCATCCTCCAATGTCCACTGCAGCTCGGCTGAGTGCAGCTGAGCCGACGATCACGACCATCGCGGTACCAAGAGAGAAGAAATCCTGTGCAATCAGGCTCCACACAACACCCGCCGCCAACGCCGGCAACCAAGCCCATCGAGGGCGCGCCACAGCAGACACCACGGCAAGTACAACCAACCCGAGAATAAGCAGTGGCGAGGATGATCTCTCATTCACTTCCCCGGTTTCGACTCTAAATGCAAAGCCGGGACGCGGCTCAGCTGGCAAGCCTCGCTCTGTGCCGGTGGGGAAAAGCAGAATCTGCTCTCCAGATCTCGCTGTCATCCCCCATGCTTGACCCGACACGCGATCGGCCGAGTCGGCCACCGTTACCGCGCCAACAATCCGCCCATCTATGAGCACCGGTTCACGAACCCAAAGCACAACCCTTTGAGTGAACCAAACCAATCCCCATTGCCGCTGACCTAGAGGACGTACTCCTGCGGGATATGATCGTTGCTCTCCCGCCCAAGCAACCAGTTCGCCAAAGTCGTCAGCGAGGTAGAGCGTCCGGCCTGAGACATCACCCAACTCGTCACGCAGGATTCGAAACGGCAGGTCCGGCTCCAAGGCTTCTCCGCTGACCGAGAACAGCCGGCGCAACTCCTGATCACTGGTGACGCGCTCGGCCATCGCCAGCATGTCGCCGCAGAATCGATCAATCCCTTCAGAAATCGGCTGAGAGCGCCGACCAGTGAAATCACCACCCGTTGACACCACAAGAGCGACGGCTACGGCATACCAAGGCCAGCCGGTCCTCACGCGAGGCCTCGCCGCGAAAACGCCGACTCCGGCCACCAACCAGAACGACCATATTGGCAAGCCTTCGACCCGACCAAGCGCGATCACCACCAACGTGGCCAGCGCACACCACCATGATCTGGCTGACCACTCGAGTCGGCGACCGCTAGAACTCATTGTGATCGATTCATCCGTCACTATCAGCAGTGGATCTCATCAGCGCCTCGATCTCATCCGCTTCGGTCGGGAGCTCTTGAGACAGGTTTCGACATCCTGTTTCGGTGATCAAGAAGTCATTCTCGATCCGAACACCCAACCCTTCGTCCTGGAGGTAGACCCCGGGCTCGTTGGTGATGATCATTCCAGGCTGCAGTGCGACAACGTCACTCCCCGGATCGTGAGCATCCATGCCGAGAAAGTGCCCGAGCCCATGAATGAAGTGATTGCCCAAGTGATCACCCTTGTTGTCGCGCGCATCGGCACTTGTCATTGACTCGTATGCAATCTCACGCAATTCGCTGATTGCGACACCCGGCTTAATAGCTTCGGCAACTCGATCGTGCGCCGCCAAGACAACGTCATAGACTTCCCTTTGCCGATCCGTAAACACACCGTCGACCGGATAGGTCCGAGTCACGTCGCCGCAGTAATATCCGTAGCGCGCACCAATATCGACAACAACGAGTTCCCCCGCTGCAAGGGCGCATACATTCTGGTCATAGTGCAGTGTTGTCGCGTTGTAGCCGGATCCAACTATGCTTGGGAAAGCCACCCCCTCTGCTCCGTGCTCTCGAAAGACCGAGAAGACAAGCCCGTCCAGCGCCCCTTCACGGATACCTACGCCCACTCTTTCGGCGACTGCTCTGTGAGCAGCCATGGTGGCGTCGACAGCACACTCAATGAGTTTCACCTCGCCGTCGTCCTTGACCAACCGCATTCGATGAAGCTCGTCTGTGAGGTCACGAACTGCAAAGGTCGGCATTCTCTCGCGCAGTTTTGAGATGTACTCATGGATTGGCAGCAGCTTCTCGTTGACCGATTGCGACGGCAGCTGGGCAACGAGTTGGGCGCCATCCTCGCTTAACCATTCTCTGAGCCTTCCTTCGAAGCCAGGAACCGGTCTGCGGCGTGATGCGACTGTGATCTCCGACGACTGAATCGAACTCACCTCGCTAAACCCAAGCGCTTTCGCAGACTCCTCGCCGGGGCCCCACTTGGGACCGGTCCATCGCTCAACTGCAGGATCACGCGGCTGCAGGAATAGAACTTCGGAGCCCTCTTCAGGTCTCAACACCAGGACTGCATTGGGAAGTTCAACCCCAGTCAGATAGTAGAAGTCCGAGGTCTGGCGAAATGTCCCAATATCTCCGTCGGACCGGGAATCATCTGCACCCCACACTACGATTATTCCTTCGCCAATCATCTCGGCAAGGCGCTGTCTCCGCTGCTTGTAAATCTCTTTCGGCTGCAGTTCAGCCGCGTAGTTCGCACCCCGAAGCTCCCGTTCTGCCATGAATGCCTCCTTGTTGATGGCATTCTACGCCAACGCACACCCGTGTTCCTTGTTCCACTGACACCCGATGCCGTTCCCTGTTTCTGCCGCTGTCCCTGCCTCTGTCTTCTGACACCGCCTCAGCGCCATATTCGATGGCGATGACGATGGCCATCGTAAGTGCTCGCATCCATCGGTTTCATTCGATGGGTGTGGTCACTGAGATGCGAGACAACCCCTGTCACTGTCTCTGATACCTGGATCTGCATCTGATTCTGATTCTGATTCTGTCACGGATACCACTCCCTTCAGCACAGCGTCCTCCGCTGATCAAACACACTGCAGGAACTGCCAAGACCTGTTGAAGCACTTCGATCTATTGCAGACCACCATAAAGAAAAAGCGGAGCAAGTGCTCCGCTTCTGGCTGCTGCTTCATTGCGATTCGTAAGGCGAATCGCGCTATTCGCCCGGCTTCCACCGCGTCTTGAGGTGTCTGGCCGCGCTGACTTCATCGACCCGTTTCACCGGCGTATCATGAGGCGCCGAGGTCACCATATCGGGGTTCTCCTCGACCTCACGCGCGATCGCAAGCATGGCCTCACAGAACGCCTCGACCTCTTCGGGTGGCGCACTCTCTGTCGGCTCGATCATCAACGCTCCATGCACGATCAACGGGAATGACATTGTCGGCGGGTGGAATCCATAGTCGAGTAGACGTTTCGCAATATCGGTATTGTGTACACCCTTCTCAGCCTGCACTGTGTCGTCGAATACGACCTCATGTAGGCTCGGTGCATCGTATTTCAGGTGATACGCATCCTTGAGCCTATGACGTACGAGATTTGCGTACAAGACGGCGACATCAGACATCTCGCGCAGTCCATCCGAACCTAGGCTCCAGATGTAAGTCAACGCCCTCACGAGGATCAGGAAGTTGCCGTAGAACCCACGCATCGGACCGATAGACTGAGAATCGTCCCACTCCAAGCGAAGGTTGTCACCATCCTTGATGACCTTCGGCACCGGCAGATGGGGCAACAGAGCCTCTGACACGGCAACCGGACCCGCGCCTGGTCCTCCTCCTCCATGCGGTGTCGAGAATGTCTTGTGCAGATTGATGTGCATCGCATCCGCACCCATCAGACCGGGCAGCGCACGACCAGCAAAAGCATTGAGGTTGGCGCCGTCGAGGTAGATGAACCCGCCTCGTGAATGCACCAGGTTCGATATTTTCACTATCTCTGATTCGAACACACCGAGAGTGTTCGGCACAGTCAGCATGATCGCAGCGACGCGCTCTGTCATCATCCGGTCAATCGCATTGAGATCAACTGTGCCGTCATCTCCCGAAGGCAGCTCGACCGACGAGAATCCGGCGAACGCCGCGGTTGCCGGATTGGTCCCGTGTGCAGAGTCCGGCACGAGCACCTGGTCACGAGTTTCACCCCGCGCTTCAAGCGCTTTACGGATCATGAGGATTCCAGCCAGCTCCCCATGGGCACCAGCCGCAGGCTGCAGTGTCATTCCAGGCATTCCTGTGATTGCCTTCAGAGCAGCTTCCAGCTCCCAAATAAGCCTCAAAGCACCTTGAGTCTGGCTTGCGGGCTGGAATGGATGAATGTCGGCAAAACCAGCGAGAGCGGCGGTGAGCTCGTTGACACGCGGATTGTACTTCATGGTGCACGAACCCAGTGGATACAAACCCTCATCGACAGCGTAGTTGAGCTGACTCAAACGGTGAAAATGCTGAACGACCTCGAGCTCTCCAAGGTCCGGTGTCGTCGTACTGGGACTTCGTAGGAACTCCGAAGGAATGGCATCGGCAGGACTCGTCTCAGGAACATCCAGCGGCGGAATCCTGAATCCGGAACGACGGCGACGTTCGTTGTTGCGTTCAAAGATGAGCGGTTCATCACGAAGTGTCCGGCGTTTCACGACACCCTCCCCAACGCATTGAACAGCCGATCGATGTCAGCGGCAGAGTTGCACTCGGTAGTGGCAATCAGTACTCCATCCGGAATAAGCTCGCCCCAATCCGTCGTTGGCAATCCGGCCAAAACGCCTTCCTCAGCCAGTCGCTCAACGAGCTCTGCTCCAGATCCAGGCCCGACAACGAGAAACTCATTGAAAGTCGGCCGATCTGGGAAGGCTAGTCGCCACGCACCCCCAAGTTCTGTGAGCCGTCTCTTCGCTTCTTCACTGCGCCGCCAGCACGAGATCGCGAGTTCTCGCAAACCGCTACCACCGATCGTCTCCAGCCACACCGTGGCAGCAAGAGCCATCAATCCTTGATTGGTGCAGATGTTTGACGTCGCCTTGGCCCGACGGATGTGCTGCTCTCGTGTCGACAAGGTGAGGCAGAAAGCCCTCCTCCCCTCCTCGTCGACAGTTTCACCAACTAGTCGACCGGGCATTTGCCGCACATGCTTCTCAGTGCAGGCAAAGAAGCCGAGGTGGGGTCCGCCGAATCCGGCAGGAAGGCCAAACGACTGCGCTTCTCCACATACGACATCACATCCGGTGTGGCCGCCAGCCTTGAGCAGACCGAGCGATACAGCCTCTGTCACAACATGCACGGCCAGTGCCCCTTGGGCGTGAGCCACTTCTGCCGTAGCGGAGAGATTCTCGATGACTCCTACGGCATTCGGTGACTGGACCACCACACAGCAGGTTTCATTGTTCACTGCAGCGTTCAACGCTTCTGAGTCGACATCTCCATCGGAACTCAGGGCAAGGTCAACCAACTCGAGGCCTAACGGCCCCGCATACGTGTCGATCACTCGTCGGTACATGGGGTGAAGCGTACCGGTAAGCACGACTCTGTTTCGCTTGCCTCGCAGTACCCTGTGACTGAAGAGAATCGCCTCGACGACCGCTGTTGCTCCGTCATAGAGCGACGCGTTTGCGATTCCCAATCCTGTGAGTTCGCACAACAGGGTCTGGAACTCAAAAATCGCCTGCAACGTCCCTTGTGAAATCTCGGGCTGATAAGGCGTGTACGAAGTGAAGAACTCGGCCCGCGAGAGCACTGATTTGATGACACTCGGCTGAACGTGACGATACACACCACCACCGAGAAAGCAGGGGCGTGAACCCATCTGCAAGTTTTCCGATGCCATCGCCGAGAGTTTTGCGACGACCGTTGACTCGTCGCAACCATCTTCCATTTCGAGCCTGTCAGTACAGATTTCGGGTGGCAATGAGGCGAAAAGCTCGTCCACCGAAGTGCAGCCGAGTTCGGTCAGAATCCGTTTGCGGTCCTCGGGACCGGCTCCGATCCACGAATGCATCAGTGGCTTTCCGCCTCGAGGAAGGCCTCGTATGCTGCGGCATCCATAAGACCTTCATCGACAGAACCCGCGATCTTGACGAGCCAGCCATTCTCGTAAGGGCTCTCGTTGACAAGGTTGGGCTCGTCGGCGAGTTTCTCATTCACTTCAACGACTTCACCAGATGCCACAGAAGTGAACTCCGAAACAGCCTTAACGGATTCGAGAGTACCCAACTCGTCGCCCGCATCCATCGCGGCGCCAGTATCTGGCAACTCGACGTACACGACCTCGCCAAGCTGGTCCTGGGCGTAGTGGCTGATACCTATAACGACCGAGTCACCCTCAACACGGGCCCACTCATGGTTTTTGGAGTACAACAGATTCGTCGGAATGGACATCTCTACCTCCTTATCTCATCAGTTCCCGAGCTACAACCAATCCTCGTCACTGTCGGTGACGTCAGGAAAACACTCGGAAATTCATTAAACCCTAAACTGAGCGATCCTGCCGGATGAGATGTGCCAAGATCTTGATGTTCTGGTGCTTGCGACAAGCGGAGGCGTACCCTTCGGTACGTCGAGCATTGGCGCAAGTGCCCAGGGCGCAAGAGATTGGTGCAGATCGCCGGTGAGAATCGCTCAATTTAGGCATACCCTATTTCTTCTTGCGTGAGTAGAAAGGCCAGGACGCAACCTTCGCACGAGCCTCCCGCCCACGAATCTCAATCAGTAGTTCTTGGCCCAGTTCTGACGACTCAGTAGGAACGTAGGCCAGACCCATTGCCTTGCCAACGGTCGGTAGCTGCGTTCCCGAGGTCACAGCACCCACCTGCTCTCCTCCGTCTGTCAAGCGAACTGGAAATCCGTGACGAGCTATGCCGCGATCGACCATTTCAAAGGCGACGAGCTTTCGTTCGACACCTTCCTCTTTCTGCCTTTCGAGCACATCCCGGCCGATGAAGTCACCCTTCTTCAACTTCACAATCCAACCAAGACCCGCTTCAAGCGGCGTAGTCGTTTCGTCGATCTCGTTTCCATACAGAGACATACCAGCTTCGAGTCGAAGAGTATCGCGAGCACCTAATCCCGCAGGGATCAATCCATGCGGCGCTCCTGCGGCAAGCAACTCACGCCAAATCTTCGGCGCATCACTCGGCGTGACGTAGAGTTCGAATCCATCTTCTCCGGTGTAGCCTGTGCGGGCAATGATTGCCTTGCATGAGGATACTGAGCCTTCGACAAACCGGTAGTACTTGATCTCGCTCAGATCTGTATCGGTGAGTGACTGAAGTATCTCCGGAGCGACGGGGCCTTGCAATGCAATCTGCGCATAGTCATCACTTCGATTCTCGACGAGGACCCCATCCTCACCGTCGGCCAGTTCACTCAGGTAGGCGAAATCCTTGTCCAAATTTACTGCGTTGACCACGAGCATGAACTCTTCGTCACCCATCTTGTGGACCAGTACATCATCAACGAATGTACCTTCGGGGTACATCAGACCGGTGTACTGCGCCCTTCCTGCGACCATTTTCGAGTGATCATTACAGGAAACGCGTTGTACGAAATCTAAGGCACGCGGACCCTGCACAAAGATCTCTCCCATATGGGAGACATCAGACAATCCGGCTTTTGTGCGCACTGCAGTGTGCTCGGGAACCAAACCTGAGTATTGCACCGGCAGTTCAAAACCGGCAAACGGCACCATGCGTCCACCGGCTGCAACATGCTCATCGTAGAGTGCTGTTCTTTTCGTATTCGTCGATACTGCCATCGACCATCCTCCCTATCGGCCGTGTGCAGGGTACCACCCCAGCACCGCCCAGAAAAGATGGTCTGTCGCCGCCTATGATTCTTCGGAAAAACTCACGCGTCTTCGGTGAAGCTACGGTCCAGCAGCTGCTTCACCCGATCGAGTTCATCCGTTGGCGATTCGACCTGCGACAGGAGGTATTGGTAGCTCTCCTCAAGTGACTCGTAATTCTGGGCACGAACCAACTCGAGAAGACGTTCAAGCGCCTGCCGAGAACCGTCGGCGAGAGACGCGCGTCCGAGTTCCCGTTCCAACACGATCCGAGCCAACGACAGTACTTCTTCCCGTTTCTGCCGTTCCACCGCATTTGGCTCGTCTTCTCCGTCGGGTGATACGAATGGTTCCTCGTCGTCCATTACCGACGTTGAGACATCTGTTTCATCTTTCCCCGTTGCGGGCAGCTCCCGTTCGGCAACGGTCATATCCATCCCTTGCGGAAGCTGACGCAGCTGACGGGAGAACCGGCCAAGCATGAGGTAGAGTTCCTTCTCGGAGGCAAAGTTGCCCACCAATCTCGCGTTCCCGTCGAGTTCGAGAGAGTCCGATTCCTGCAACATGATATTGGCTTGCGCACCGCGCTCCAGAGTGATGTTCCGGGCACGCACTCGCCATGCTGTGAGTTCTCCCGCGACGTAGCACGAGTCTGCCGCCTGCACGGAAACGGCTTCGACCTTGACCTTCGGGTCAATACGAACCGATCCACTTCCGGACTCGATCACCGAATACATGCCCGAGTTCTGGATCACCAGATTCCCGGGAGTTCGAATCGAGAGCTGTCCCTGCTCGTTGACCGAAATCTCCGTTCCTTCTGGAATGATCATTGTGGGAAAATTCTTGTCTTCGTCCATCGCAATCCACCTCACCTGAACCGGGACGGGAGAGGGTCGAACGCTGGTGCTGGTGCCGTTCGGCTCGCAGCAAGCATCGCCTCGTGACCCTTCCACTGGTAGTTGAGAATGTAGATCCGCGGATCCACCGGGACCGGTTCTCCTTCGGCCCCGTCCCTCACCCGCACTTCAAAGTGAAGATGGGGAGACGTGCTCCATCCGGTATTACCAACTGTACCTATGCTCTCACCTCGTTGCACTTGTTGTCCTCTTCGCACAACGATTTCGTCGAGATGCGCATAGATGCTGACGTACCTTTCTGCATGTGACAACACTACTACATTACCGTATCGCCACCACCGGACGTTTCTCCGCAGCGGAAATCTTCCGGCGAAAACAACTCGGCCATCACCTGCAGCCAACGTCAAGGTGCCGACATGAGCTGCCAGGTCAATGCCGGCATGAAAGTCCGGCGCGTTTGTAAATGGAGACAACCGTTCCCCAAACGGTGATGTCAACACAAAACTACCGATCGGCAGCGGACATATCGAAGGAACCGATCGTGTCAGCTCGTCATTTTCGTGTGCAAACCTGGCGAGATCATCAGCAAGTACGAGCAAAGCCTTGGAGTCCGTATCCAGTTTAACTGCCTGTCGGACTGCAAGTTGTGCCTCCGGCACGTTCACTGACAGGTCGAGCTGTTCGGGGAAACCGCCCAGTCCTCGCTCGTTCTGCGGGGCACCGAGGATCAGGCCCATCTGTTGTTGACGTAAGCTGGCCGCTTCCAAGCGACGTCTCAGCCGTTCCAAGCCGGTGCGACGCTCTTCCAGAATCTCACGCTGTAGGTTGTTCTGATGGCCGAGAATCCTGAGTTCGGAACTCACCAGCAAGGATTGAACGCCAAGCGGTGCAAAAGCCAGCCCAGCCAGAAGGAGTAGAAGCCCTGCAGCAGCGCCGGCCGCAAGGCGTCGCGCTGTCTTCCGCGTCAGGAAAAAATATTTGACCTGTTTGCGGATATCTGACGGATGAAACTGAACTTCATACATACTTGGGCTCGTTCTGTTGAGCCGGTCATCAGGTTCGATTCAGTCATTGTCCAGCTGGGCGGAAATAATGCCGAGTCGAACCACCCCGGTTTCAAGGCCTCAATCTATCACGCCCATGCTTCGTGCTTTCTCCAGAGTGAAAGAATCGCGACTCCAGGGCTGTGGCCGAGATCACTTCAAGTCCTACGCTGACCGAATTGACGCGACCGGATTCTCTCGTGCAATTCTACGCGCGGGCCAGAGCGACGCGATGAAAACCAACGCCAGGCAGATCCCACCGATAAGCAACACGTGACCTGGAGTCACAACCAGTGGAATGTGATCGACCATGTAGACTCTTGCAAGGTCTTCCGGGAATCGGATGAGGCGCACTTTGGTTGCGATCATTCCACCTACGACGCCCAGCAAAACCCCAATCACAACCCCTGAACCACCGACTAAAGTCCCCGCCAATGTCAGAGCCCGACCTACTTTGCCTGGTGTTGCACCCATCGCCTGCAATATGCCGGCTGTAGGACGCTTATCGATCGCCAAAACGACCATCGCAGAGCTGACCTGAAACGACGCGACTGCGACCACCAGAGTGAGCACTACGAAAAGAGACGTTGTCTGCCAACGCAAGGCGGTGAACATGACTCTGTTCATCTCGTGCCAGTCAGAGAACAGCAGCTCATCGACTTCGGCCTCGACACGTTCACGATAGAGGTCGACTGCCAACGGATCGGCCACCGTCAACTCAATTCCTGCAACTCCCTCTTCAGGAAGCGCCGCAAGGACCGAGTCCAACGGCATCACGATCCATCGCTCATCGAACTCCGCGAAACCGAGATCGAATTGCCCAACGATGGAAATCGCCAAGGTGGGAATGACCCAGCCACCGGCTCGTGGGGGGATCCGAAGATGAGCGACGTCTCCAACCTCCAAATCAGCCTTTCGCGACAGGCGCGACCCTATGACCGCCGCCAAGGAAGAATCGCTCGGCCACTCTTCAAGTCCTGTGAAGTCCGGGGGCTTCTCAACAGCTTTGATTATCACCGGCAACGGCCGAGAAGGTTCACTCGGATCATCCAACAGGGCCGTCAGATAGAGCACTGGCACGGCCGACTCAACTCCGTCGATGCTCACAATACGTGCAGCGAGCTCGCCAGCCCGTTCTTGCTCCATCGGGCGAATTGCAAAACCAACCATGTGAGCATTGCCCCGCTGTAGCGCATCAGCGATCGCTCCCTGATAGCCAGTCATCAACGCCACTGTGATCACAAGGGCTGCTACTGAGATAACAACGCCGATCAACGCAGCGAGTGCTGTTCCCCGAAGCAGTCGAGCAGTCCTCCGCATGAGAAACCGAACAGCTAACTCAAACTCAAGCATCATGCGCTGTAGTTTAACCTCTACTCGGATCGACGAACAGCGTATCAAAGCTCTGTGCAATGCTGGTTTCGACTAGTGTCGTGGTGTAGAATCCGGCCTTCATCCGCAGAGGTGTACCATGGAGGACTGGAATCCCCGCTCGTGGCAGACACGACCGGCACGACAGCAGCCTGTTTACGATGACCCCGCGTATCTCGAAAACGTCGTACAACAGCTTTCGGCTTTACCCCCGCTCGTAACGTCGTGGGAGATCGAGCGTCTCAAGACTCAACTTGCTGAGGCGGCGCTTGGGCAACGGTTTCTGCTTCAAGGCGGCGCCTGCGCTGAGAGCTTCGACCACTGCGACGCGATCGTCATCACCAACAAGCTCAAGATTCTGCTACAGATGAGTTTGATCCTGACCTACGGTCTGAAGCGCCGAATCATCCGTGTCGGAAGATTTGCCGGACAGTACGCAAAACCACGATCATCGAACGACGAGACGCGAGACGGTGTTACGTTACCCAGTTTTCGGGGTGACCTAATCAACCGCCAGCCGTTCACTCCAGAGGATCGCCGACCCAATCCAGACTTGCTTCTGCGCGGCTATGAGCATGCCGCTCTCACGCTGAATTTCATTCGCGCATTGGTAGACGGCGGATTCGCTGATCTCCACCACCCTGAGTACTGGGATCTTGACTTTGTTAAGCACTCGCCCAAAGCGAGCGAATACCAAAAGATGGTCCAGTCAATCAGCGACTCGCTCCGTTTCATGGAAACCTTAGCTGGGATCGAGCCGGCCCAGGTCAACAGAGTCGATTTCTTCACCAGTCACGAGGGTCTCCACCTGCACTACGAGCAGGCACAGACGCGCCGGGTGCCACGGCGAGTCGGTTGGTACAACCTAGGCACACACTATCCCTGGATCGGCATGAGGACAGCGGAATTGGACGGAGCGCACGTTCACTTCTTCCGCGGCATCCAAAACCCCATCGCGATCAAAATCGGACCTGGAATGACCCGCGAGTGGCTGCGTGAGCTTCTCGACGTTCTTCTTTCCAATAATGAGCCTGGTCGCCTCACATTCATTCACCGCTTTGGCCATGAGAAGGTCGCCACCTGCCTTCCTCCGCTGATCGACGAGGTCCGAGCTGCAGGGAAGACCGTTCTCTGGTGCTGCGACCCGATGCATGGCAACACCGAGAAGACTCCGAGTGGCCTCAAAACCCGGAAATTCGACAATATTCTCTCTGAACTCGAGCAGAGCTTCGACATTCACAGCTCGTGTGGGTCATTCCTTGGCGGCGTTCACTTTGAACTCAGCGGCGACAACGTTACTGAATGCATCGGGGGCGCACGAGGCCTGTCAGAGATCGACCTCACGCGTGCCTATGAATCACAGGTTGATCCCCGGCTCAACTACGAGCAAGCACTGGAGATGGCCCTGCTTATCGGTCGTAAGATGGAATCGATGAACAGGCTGCAGGCCTGACTATTCATCAGAGGTCGAAGCGAAGGCCTTTTCGCAACTTGCTGGGTATGAGAGGATCCAAACGTTCAGCGCGCCCCAGACACGCTGCACCGCTGGAGACCGCTCATGAAAATCCCGTTCGAGCCTTATCGCAGCCGTATCATTGAACCGCTCACGATCACCACAGAAACTGAGCGCTGTAGATACATCCAAGAAGCAGGCTACAACCCGTTCTTGCTCAAGGCTGAGCATGTGCTCATTGACTTGGTGACCGACTCCGG
>JAAESQ010001248.1 GCA_024229275.1 bacterium
CTTCCAAAAGCTTGATCTGCCCCCATTCCTTGTCGTAGCTATCTTTATCCAGCTGAGACCGAAGAGTGGACTTGCTCATCTTCTCAATTACCCAGTGGTAGAGTAGCTTGCCAAGCTCGAAGACCTCTGAGTGGTCACTGCCTAGCGGGCCAACACTGAGCTGGTTTGCACTCTTTGGCTCCTCTGAGATCGAATCGAACAATGCAGCGCCTCGCTTTGACTCAAAGACAGAGTTCAGTTCTTTACGAGCATTAGCTATAAGTTCAACTGCACCTGGAGAGTCGGGTGGATTACACTGCATCTGCGTCTGAAACATTTCCTCGCAGATCTCTCCACTAGGAAGACACGAGAATGAAGCCCAGTATACTTGATCCTCGTGACGCTGATCTGCAATATCACCTGGTAACGCCTGAACGAGGCCTTGCGAGTTTATTCCTACAGCTATATGAAGTGGACCCCTTTGTCAAGACCATTCTGATAGAAATCTAAGTTAATTCCTTAGTGTTAGTAGTCGTCGTAGTCCGGGCTCCGATGGGGAGATGGGGGCCCGGGGGAAGAGGGGGGAGATTTCCGCAGGTTATCCACAGCTTTTCCACAGCTTTTCCGCAATTGCCTCCTATCGGTTGTTCTCGAAGTGCACCTGAGCCGGCGTCTTGTACCCCAGCGACTGGTGGAAGCGTCGGTGGTTGTAGAGCTCGAAGTAGACCGCCAGGCCCGCTTCCAGCTCCGGCACCGTCTCGTAGGCGCGGGGGTAGATGTCCTCGTACTTGACCGAGCGCCACAGCCGCTCGATGAAAACGTTGTCCAGCGCCCGGCCCCGGCCGTCCATGCTCACCTGCACCCCGGCCGCCAGGACACGGCCGACGAAGGCTTCGGCGGTGAATTGAGCCCCCTGGTCGGTGTTGAAGATCTCGGGGCTCGCCTGCGACAGCGCTGCCTCCAGAGCCTCGACACAGAAGTCCGTCTCCATGGTGTTCGACAGCTGCCAAGCCAGCACGTAACGGCTGTACCAATCCATCACAGCTACCAGGTACATGAAGCCGCGAGGCATCGGGACGTAGGTGATGTCGGAGCACCACACCTGGGTGGGCCGCACCACCTTCAGATCTCGCAGCAGATAGGGAAAAATCCGGTGCTCGGGATGCGGCGCCGAGGTCCTGGGCTTGGGGTAGAGCGCCTCGAGCCCCATCTGACGCATCAAGCGC
>JAAESQ010001249.1 GCA_024229275.1 bacterium
GGAGGACCCGCAAATACAAAGAGGGCACGGGGCGCTCGCCGAGAGGTGTCAGCAGCTGCGACGACCTCAGCGTTGAAGATCCCTTCTACAAAAGCGTGAATGGCGTGATCCTGGCCAAAGACTTTGGTCAGCAACTCGTCCCGCATGGTGCGGAGCCGCGCTGTGAGCTGCTCAATCCTGGGAGTTTGCGCGTCGTTTTCGTACCAGGCGGCAAGTTGTGCCTCTACAGCTTCGGGTTGCATAGGCTGCGCGCCAAGCGCCGAGCATGCATCGTTCGACAGGGCGAGGGCGCAGACGAGATGGCGCAGGTCGACCATGCCCGGGCGTTCCCGATCGGGAATCTCATCGGCGATCTGTTTGGCGGTGACAAGAACCTCATGAAGAGGTGCAGCCAGAGGGAGTTTGCCAGGACAGGATGCGGACTCGGTGAAGTCGGGGCGGCGGTCTCGGAGATCATCTAGAGATAGTGAAAGGCAGTCGGAGAGCTGGATCATCGCCTCCTGGGAGTCGATCACAGCGGCGACCAACGCGGGAATCGTCAGCTCGGCTGAACCGCTCGAATACGCCAGATCTTTGGCACGATCCACGATGGTTTGAGCCTTGTCGTTGAACATTCCATCCTCCTGTGTCGAACTTCGCGTCGGTGGAGCTTTCAGCTCTGCTCAGAGCCCGACTTAACGGCTATTCGCGCTGGTGTCGTGTCTACTACAGTTCCCACGGTACTTCCGTCGGTCTCTGTTCCTGAACCCAGATGGCCCGACCTCGCTTCTTCCATGCGGGATCAAGGTGCACCCAGGATTCCCAGGATGTACAGGTGAACCGGCATATACACTGCGGCGCTCCTCGGTCCATCACCATTGCCACGAGATCAGCCCATGGATCGTTGTCGGGCTGAGGAGGAGCCTGAATTGTTGGGAGCACAGTGATAACACCGGGATTTTCGCCGGCTTCGTTCAGGCCCATACGGAGTTGTTCGATAGTGTCCGAGCCCCCAGCGCCGTAAGGAACCTTGGCGGTCACATCGACGATTCGCATGCGGCGGCCCTGCTTGCGTGCGACGACGCCGTGTGCCACCGCGTGAACTACGGCTTGAGCCGCACTGTCACTGTCGGTGATGAGGAAGATGCTGCCGCCGTCTGGTCGAGCAAGCACTTCGAGAATGGCCTGCCGTTCGGCATTCCGCCCGGTGATCTGTTCCAGTTCTTGCTGTTCGGCTTGTCGTGTCAGGTCTGTCGCGAAGGCGTCAAGGATAGGTGTTGCTCGGACGTCTGTTCCTGACTGGCCGATCGCAGAGGAGAAGAGTTCTGCGATGACTTCTGTGGGTTGTTCCATCAGCTCGCAAAAAAGATGAATCGGTTCGAGAGTGTCTCCGCCGGCATCGTCGATGCGCCGTGCTGTGGCATCGAACAAATCTCGGCTTGCCTGTGATCGGTGGAGTTCGCCTCCCTCGAATGGACGTCCA
>JAAESQ010001250.1 GCA_024229275.1 bacterium
CCGTGCTCGACGAGGGGCACTACCCCTGCTCGGTGCGCACGATGTACCGCATTCTGGCCGAGGAGGCAGAGGTGCGGGAGCGGCGCAACGTGCTGCATCATCCCCGGTACGCCAAGCCGGAGCTGCTGGCCACCGGCCCCAATCAGCTGTGGTCCTGGGATATCACCAAGCTCAAGGGGCCGGCGAAGTGGACCTACTTCCACCTCTACGTCATCCTCGACGTGTTCAGCCGCTATGTGGTCGGCTGGATGGTGGCCACACGGGAGTCGGCCGCCCTGGCCGAGAAGCTCATCCGCGAGACCTGCACCAAGCAGGGCATCGCCCGCGGCCAGCTCACCGTGCATGCCGACCGGGGCTCGAGCATGACCTCCAAGTCGGTGGCCTTTCTGCTCGCCGACCTCGGCGTGACCAAGACCCACAGCCGCCCCCACGTGAGCAACGACAACCCGTTCTCCGAGGCGCAGTTCAAAACGCTGAAGTACCGTCCTGAGTTTCCGCAGCGCTTTGGGTCCCTGGAGGACGCCAGGGCTCACTGCCGGGGATTCTTCCGCTGGTACAACACCGAGCACCGCCACTCCGGCATCGTCTTCATGACACCGGCAGATGTCCATCACGGGCGCGTCAACCAGATCATCGAGATCCGTGCACAGGCTCTGAGCGCCGCATACGACGCCAACCCCGCCCGTTTCAAGGGTAAGCGACCCGAACCCAAGATGCCCCCGCAGGCCGTCTGGATCAATCCCCCAGTCGATGGCTCATCAGACGAGAAGGAGGTTGCGTAGATACACTAATTTCGACAAGACCGTGTCTCATTTTCATTGACACATTCCGGTACGACGAACGATGTAGAGGAGCACCTTTAGTTCCGCGCTCCCGAGGCGTGGCGCGAGGTCGTCAAAGAACTCGTCTGGGACGGCTGTAAAGTTGGGACTACTGAACCCACCGAACTTCCATGTCGCATCATCATGCTCCATAGGTAAGTTCGGTTAGGAGGATGTAGTTCGTAGTGCGGCCACGTCCTGCTTTGATACGTTCCTTTTTCAGGTATCCCTCACACTCAAGCTCCTTGAGGTATGTCACCACGCTTCGCTCTGATGCGTTCATCTGTGCTGCGATCTCTAGCTGTGTTGGGTTTGGCTTCTTCTCTGCCTTCAACCATGCCAACGCCAGATAGGTCTTAGTGGCGCCCGGACTCAAATCATGAATCCGTTCGACAAATGTCGCCGGGAGCGTGAGGTTCATATGGTAAGTATTGCATGTTATCGCGCAGCACAAGAACCCAAAGGTGTGGATAACCAACTGCAGGAATTGCAGTGGCACCTATACAATAGTGCTATGGATGAACACAACAATCAGGATCAGCAGTATCCTTCCAATAGCACAAAT
Organism: bacterium; assembly: GCA_024229275.1. Lineage (GTDB taxonomy): Bacteria > Acidobacteriota > Thermoanaerobaculia > Thermoanaerobaculales > Sulfomarinibacteraceae > JAAESQ01. The sequence goes on from JAAESQ010001250.1 coordinate 1,387, forward strand.
ACTGCTACTACGGAGTCAGTAGGTAACTCTCCCCTACCCCACTCCAATGTGTCCGACACAAAACCGACGAAAGTGTCCGACAACGTCGGACAGCGTCCGACACAAGTATCAATAACGTCGGACAGTGTCGGACAACGTCGGACAGAAGAGCCAAAAGATGTCGGACACGACCCCGACTTACCGCACCGAGATGTCCGACACGCCCTCACCACGTACGAAGCAGCGAGGATATTTGAGGAGGCGGAGTGTCGGGTATCAGAAAGAACAGTCATTCGCTGGTGTAACACGAACAAGAGAGGAACACGCAGGCTTGACTGTGCTTTTGAGCCGGATGAGAGAAAATACTACATCTCGGAAGAGAGTGTGAAGGATGTGATACGTGAAGAGCGTACCAAAGGAAGACAAAGTGAGACGTTCAACCCGGATCTGTCCGACGTGGAAGAGGTGTCGGACGAAAGTGACCGACACGACACCGAAAATGGCGGACAACGTCGGACAGTGTCGGACGAAAGTGTCGGACACAAGCAAAATATGTCGGACACTGTCCGACAAGAAGAGCCAACACCGAAGGTGGAGCAAGATACAAATTACGTCGAACAGCAGAATAATGATCACACAACACTGCAGATACAGGTCGCTACACTTGAAGAGCAGGCAAAGACAAAGGATGAGATGATGACCTTTCTGAGAAA
>JAAESQ010001251.1 GCA_024229275.1 bacterium
GCTAACATAGTCCTGGCCGTGCCGGAGTGGCGGAATGGCAGACGCAGGGGACTTAAAATCCCCTGACCAAATGGTCGTGCGGGTTCGATCCCCGCCTCCGGCACCATAAAATCAATAACTTAGCTCAAGCGCTCCGAGATCAGATTCGGAGCGTTTCTGGTCTGTGTCACACTCTCGTCACACTAGATTTCAACAATCTGCAACAGAGATAACTTGGCGGGAAGTGGCTTTCCGAGGATCCAAGGTCCGATTTGACCCTTGACGGGTTCCGATTTGGCTCGGGAGAGGAAGCCGCCAGGGCTTGTTGTCGTGAGTCCGCAGCTGGTTGACATGGCGAGCAGTGTGCTACGCCGTTTGGAGACCGGCCTACTCATCCCATCTGGCGCCCAATAGCCTCGAGCGCATGAACTGGGACAACGTAGGCGGGGTGCGCTACCAGTGCAAACCCGGACACGACCGGAGCCCGCAGCTTCGGCGCGACCCGCTCGAGACCTTCGATCCCATCGACTTTCTCGCCCGCGTCATCATGCACATTCCCGACCCGCGCCGGCACCTAGTGCGGTACTACGGGTGGTACTCCAACGTCTCAAGGGGCAAGCGGCGGAAGGAGGAAGAGGGAGACGGTGCGGGGTCCTTGGACGGTGAGACCTCCATCCGAGGGCGGAGACGCGAGGAGGACCCGGACGCCAGGGCCCTCCGGAAGAGCTGGGCGCAGCTGATCAAGCGGATCTACGAGGTGGATCCGTTGGTCTGTCCTTCCTGCGGAGCAGAAATGAAGGTCATCGCGTTCATCATCGATCACGTGGTGGTGGACAAGATCAGCAGACACCTGAGGCGTGCGGACGCCGCGAGCGAGCGGGGCCCACCTCAGAACGCGGCTGTCCCATCGGCGTCGTGATTCCGGTTCCTCTTCGAGGAGTATGATTTTCTGGTTGAGGTGTGTCCGGAGTGCGGGTTAAATTCGGTTCGAAGGCGTCTTCTGTCGCCTGTCGGCCAACAGGAAGTCTGAGGTATGGGTTCGAGCGCATGTGATGGAGCGAGGCGCGTTGTTCCGGGCGGTTTCGGCCTCTCGATGTGTGGTAGCCTCGATGCTAGGGAAAGGAAATTCCTATCCATCACGGCAATTCGGTGTGGTCGGCCTCCTTCTTGCGGAACGCAGGCACCGCCGGCGAGAGCCGGAAAGGGCCAGCATCCGCTGGAGAATTGGCAAGAAACAAGACCTGACCCCAAGACGCGCGCCGCGCCGTCCCTAAGGCCCGACCGGAGGGGGTATCATTCCCTTCCGCACCAGATAGGGAGGCTCTCATGGAGTTCCGAGATCTCGTCGCCAGCCGCTACAGTGTGAGGGCCTACAAGCCCGACCTCGTCCCCGACGACATGCTCGAGACCGTCCTCGACGCAGCTTGTCTGGCCCCCACAGCGAACAACGAGCAGCCATTCGGCATCGTGGTCGTCCACACCGCCAGGCGGGAGGCGGAGCTGCGCCGCGTCTACCGCCCGCGCTGGTTCACCCAGGCCCCGCTGGTCATCTGCATCTGCGGCCTGCCCTCAAAGGCGTGGGTGCGCCGCGACGGCCGGAGCTATCTCGATGTCGACGTCGCCATCGTGACGGATCACTTGATCCTGGCGGCCGCCGATGCCGGCCTGGGCACCTGCTGGGTCGCCGACTTCGACGCAGTCGCCGCCCGCGAGATCCTCGCGCTACCCAAGGGCGTGGAGCCGATCCTCTTCACCCCCGTCGGCTGGCCTGCCGACACCCCGAAGGGGAAGCAGCGCAAGCCGATCTCGGAGCTCGTCCGGTACGAGCACTGGTAGGCATCACCGGAACGGAGCGGGGTCAGGTCTTGCCTTGTGCCCCCTTGCTCCAAGGCAGTCCTCCTCTCAGCTGCGCCCACGGCGATTCGGCGTGGGCGTCCTCCTTCTGCAAACCGTTGGCACCGCCGGCGAGAGCCGGAAGGGACCAGCATCCGCTCCTGCCCCCCAAGCTACTCCTCGGGTCCCGGAGCCGGCAACGTGAAGAAGAAGCGGCTCCCCTTGCCCGGCTCGCTCTCCACCCCCACCCGGCCTCCCAGCTTCTCCACGATGGTCTTCGCGATCGAGAGGCCGAGTCCGTATCCTGTGCCAGGTACAATAATCTCAAGTTGGACGACTTCGGCTACTGAGCATAACTTTTGTTTCCACCATCACCGCGAATGGCAGCATCCACCTCCTCAAACCTGCCCTGAAGCTCGGAATCCTCAGCTCTACGATCGGCGAAGCGGCTCGCCGCAAGGCTGAGACTGCCCGGGTGTTTCTTGAGAACACAGGAGATCTCCTTGACCTTCTGCCTATACCATTCAAGCCCGAGAAGCACGATCAGCCCACGTGCCTCAGCGATCTCGGGAACTTTTTTGCGAGCGGCCAGGTCCGACACCGCGAACCCTACCGCTTTCGCCGCCCGCTCAAGAAAGGTTTCGACATCCAAGACCGGGCGTTCGGGTTCCGTGCTCCGTCCCAGATGATCGAGAAACGGACCGTCGAGATCTCTCGTTACCTCCGCATCATCTTCCTGCGCACCGCTCCACCAGGGAAGGTGACCAGGGCCCTTCCGCATCCACGGGTCATCCATCTTCGCGCGTAGCGCGCGAAGATAGGCACGTTTCGCAGTCGGTCGACGCGCCCCGAACACCAGAAGCGTTTCGTCAACATCGATCAAAGGGTCCTTTGTCCTACGCACCAGCTCAGAATGGCCGCTCCAGGAATAGTCCGCAGGGTCCTCAGCCATCCCTGCCGACACCGGATTCAGGTGGATGTAGGAGATTAGCCGGACGAGGTCATAATCATGCTCGAGCAGCTTGGCCCGGTAGCGGCTCTGCCAGAGCGGACCGAGTTGGTTGTGCCTGCGGTTGAATCCCTTCGTAACTCGAACCTGGAGGGAGGCCATGCTGCGCTAGAGAGCGGTTTGACCCACCCTCATCGCGATATGGTAGTGATTCCCCATCAGGGCCCATGCGAAGACTGAAAACGAATCCCGGCTTTTGATCTCGCGCAGGATATCGACAAAAGCCTGGGCTTCCTCTTCATCCGAGAAAATCACTTCTCCGCGAGCGGTTCGCGCATAAATGTGGAACACTCCACCAGGAACAAACACCCGCCGAGGTCTGGGCATAGCGATACCTCCGCGTCAGTATCTTTGCATAATTGTACCTGGCACGGAGTATTCCTGGCACGGAATATTCGAACGCCCCGGTTGGGATCTTGACTGGATCGCTATTGAATACACAAACTGAACGCAGAGTTGAGCGCTAGAGAATCACGTCGCGCTGGCAAGTAATTCAGTATCGGAAGACCCGGGCGGGTGACCGCCCGGGTCATTTGTTGGTATGGGCGGGTAGATTCCTCAAGGTCAAAGATTCGCTGTGTGGTGACAAATCGAGGGGAGGCTTGCAGAGACGAATTCAAGGTTGCTTGAACCGAGTTTGCAACAGCGTTCATAGGCCCTTATAGATACATTAATTGCGAACGAGCCAGTTTTGACATAGATTGAGTTCGAACCGTACGAAACAAAGATGATCGCAAGGTATACAGAATGAGCTGCCTGCTGTTCGAGCAAGGGCCCCGGCGCTGGGCGGCGTTGCCTGAGGGAGTGATAGGAGTGAACAACGCGCTGTTCATCGACGGGTTTGAAAGTGAAGACGCATCCCGTTGGTCGGCGGCAACGTCCTAAGGTATGGAAGGCGACGACACCAGCTGCCAAAACTGGCACTGTCATTCAACAACTCGAGGGGACAAGCCTAATGCGTAATCACAAGTCGAGAATCCAATCAGAACTCCGCCTTTCTCTGGCCATGATTAGTCCAAGGCGCTGGCCAGCTTTCCTGGCGATCGGTTCTGTGTTCGCCCTAGTAGTCTCAGTACAACCTGTTTCTTTCGGGGCCGAGATAGCGACGACACCTGAAGAGTATGTATGCGGACCGTTGCTCACCAACTCCACCAACTTCCTTGTCTCCCTCCTGGATCCATTTACAGGTATGCCCTATGACCACTTGCGCTGTGCTTGCCGATGGCCCCTAGGCGGAGATATCTGCCACTCAGGGGGCGTACTCCCCCAACTTGCTGATGCGGACATCACTACCTTCTCGAAGATTCTTCCGAACGGCAGCAACGTTGACTGGGGATTCGTGGATGACCTCTCCACCGGTGACGACCCAACGCTGCTCTTCGCCCTCAAGATCGCTCTTGACCTCTCTCCCCCAAATACGTTTGGTGGTCTGATCTGGCACGCCACTGTCGATATCTCCCGTTACGATCGTTTGCGAATCCGATATCGCACGACTTCAGCAACTACCAAGTTTGAGCTCAAGCTCAACTCCGGGTTGGAGGGAGATAAACGTGAGAAGACGGTCGAACTTCCAGGAAGCCCGGTCGACGGCAGTTGGAGGGATGAAACCTATGAGATCGCTACCGACTTTCTGGGAACAGATGCAGCACACCTCAACTTCATAGTGCTGGCGACTAGCGATGGACTAGCCGGTGAACCAGAGCCGATATTGTGGGTCGACCACCTGGCATTCTTGGCTGATCCCAGCCAGGCAGCAAACTGCTCGGTGGTAATCGATTGTGGCGGTGACCCGAGCTGCTATCCCGATCTCTCCAAGTACGAGCCCTTCACCGGGGCCGTCAACGTAGCCAACGCCCTCACGACGCTGACGCTGCTGCCCGAGGTTGGTCTTCTTGACGCAACAGAGGCGGAGGGCAGGGTTGCGAGAATTCTGGATAGCCTGGGTGGGACTCCAAGAGTCGACGGCTGGATGCAGGATTGGCACAGCCCTTCGTCACTGATGCCGCTGTCTACCAATAGAATCGGGAGCCTCACCGACCTCCCTCAACTTTACGCAGCGCTGATGGTTGTCGAAGAGAGTTGGCCCTCGCTCGAAACGACGGCGGCCGCGGTTCGAAATGGAATGATCGATTTCACTGACCTCTTCGAGATCGCGCCTGAAGGTAGCTGTCCGGGCAAGCTGCACTGGGCGATGGATCTCTGTACTGGGTTGGAGGCTGGCACTCTGGAGTACTACGGCAACGACGCTCTGCTCGGTGAGTTTCTTGCCATTTCGTCAGGCGCTGCGCCCGACGAATACTGGTCCGAATGCCTTTCAGTCAAAGGATGCGAGCTTCGCGGCCAAGGAATCTATCGTTGGTACACCACAGGTGTCTTCGACTGCGGAGTGAGTACGATACCTGCAATTGAAACCGGTGGTCCTTTTCTGCAGCTCGCACCCCAGATCTATCTCAGCTCCAGTCAGCTCCCGCTGGGTGACCTTACGCTCGCCGACTCGGTAGCAAACATGATGGCTGCTCAACGTGACTGGGCTACGAGCCAGGCTCTGTCACTCTGGGGTTGGACCAACCACAGCGATGCTGATTCATGCGACTACCGTTCCTGTGATGAGTTCCTACCCGAGGTCGTCACGCCCTACATGTCAGGCATGGGACTCGACTTGATCAACAAAGGAGTGGGAGAGAGTTCTGCATCGAACCTCTTTGCCTTCGACCAAGACGGCGCCGGAGCCCCGCTTGACACCGGAACAGTGTTTCACGAGTTTGGCCTTCGTGATGCCTGGAACCAGTCGACTTCCTCGGGACGCCGCGATAACTACCTTTTTCTTGATACCGGCTGGCTCACTCTCGGCGCTCTTAACGCGTGCCACACCCAGCTGGTACGCCAACGTTTTGCCGCCCACCCAGTTGCCTCCAACGGCTATGCCCTGTTGGGAGCGTTGGAGAATCCCTGCCCATGGATATTTGGGGATGGTTTTGAATCCGGCGATACCTCGGCGTGGGACTAGGTCGTGCCTTGGATAGGTACGAATCAAGCGTGTGAGGAGTAGTGTGCTGAGGGCCCCCCTCTTTATGCGCGGGGCCTACTGGTCTGGGTCAATCCTGTCGATAATCCAATTCATGGCGGCCTGCTCCCAGTCAGTCTGGGAAGAGGCGTCGAAGTATCGTTCCCACTCGTAGATACCTGATTCGCGCGCGATACGCTGATACTGCATTCTGGTGACCGGGCGGTGGACGATGTGGAATCATGATAGAACTGCCGCAGCCGAGATCGCAGCGATTCTCTACACCGTGGGCCTCGTATAATGCTGAAGTGTTTTACGAGGGTATCTGTTCTTCCGGCTATCACTACCATGAAGGCAATTGTCCAAACGGTGCCGCCTAACAGGTCATCGAAAATAAATAGGGCGGGTCTGCAAAACAGACCCGCCCTACTAGTAGATGATGGTCAGATGACCGAGAAGCCCACCGCTTTCTTACGATGGTGGACGACGGCACCGTTGCTATTGATGATGGCGCGATCATAGCCCCATAGGGTTAAGGTGTAGCCGCATTTGTCGAGTTTCTTTGTGCCCTGGGTAATTTGGAGATTCCACGCATCGTTCACCGGACCCTGGTCGGACAGCGAGCTATAGCTCTGGCATCTGGGTGTCGCTTGGAGACCGTGGGTATGCGTCGTAGGTTGAAGCTCAAGCACCCATTTCCAGAAGTGCTCGTCACGGACCCGAAGGTGTCCGTTGATGGTAGCGGTCTGCGGGTAACTGTGGCAGTCACCGCCGTCGATGACGAGATCGAGGGAGTAGCTGGTGTCGACTGCGTTGGTTGGCAATGGGTTGACCACGAAGTTGGTGTTGTCGATCACAATGGTGACTACATCTGATGCATGGATAATTGCTGTGGGATCGTAGGGATCGTCGCCGGTATAGATGAGACGCAGGTCGTA
>JAAESQ010001252.1 GCA_024229275.1 bacterium
CTACTGCCGAGATTTGTGCTCGGTCAGTCAGAAAAAGGATCACATGATCATTGGCTTCAATGACGATATGGCCGTGGGCAATTAAGACCTCTTCTCCCCGCAAAATGGCGCCGACGGTGACGCTGGATGGCAGACTCAACTCATCGAGGCGGCGCCCAACCACTTTGGAAGAGCTGGCGTCGCCATGGGCAGTGACCTCGATGGCTTCCGCTGCGCCCTTTTCGGGATGAATGCGGCCAAAGAAGAGCAGGCTGCCATCTGAATCCTTCCGCAGCGTGAACTCGTCGAGGGCGATGCCATGATGCACGGTCGCCAAGTAATCGAGCTTCGGGCTGCGGTCGGCATCGCTGATCGACACGTAATAACTTGACGCGTTGTATTTCTCGAAGACCGGTAGGATGCGCGGTGACGAAAATCCGTGGATGGTCGTCACCACGGGTGTGTCGACAAGCCCGCTGTAGGAGAGCGGGAGAAAGTCGAAGTGGTTGTGGATGAGATCGAACTCACCTGCCCGCTCGAATACCTTGGAGATGTGCAAACACTCGCAGACCTTCGGATCCAGCGTTTCATCCTCGGAATAAGGCCGCGGGCACGTTCCAGCGAGCGTTGCCTCCGTGATCGAGTCGGCCGTGGCGAACAGGGTGACCGCGACACCGCGTGCAACCAGGCCCTCGGTCAAGAGCGACACGACGCGTTCCCACGGCCCGTAATGCCGCGGGGGAACGCGCCAGGAGATCGGCGCGAGCATTGCTACGCGCAGGGGGACGTTCGCAACGATGGGCGGTATCGGCGAAAGGTTGTCCCGTGAGGGTGTCATGATGCTGGATTGTTGCACACGCGCGTGCACCCGTCCTCTAAGGTCAGGCGCAAACCAAACACTTCACCCCTCTGCTTGATTCCGGAGCTGCGCAAGCAGGTCGTCAAGGGATACCGCAGCGATGCGCATGCCCACATCGGAGAAGCCGTAGGGGAGGATTAGCTGCTTGTTGTGCAGCATCCCACCGCAGGTATAGACCACATTCGGGACATAGCCTTCGCGTTCGTCTGGTGCGGGGGCCAGGAGCGGCCCGGGAAGTTGCCCGATGACGCGCTGCGGGTCGTCCAGATCAAGCAACATGGCTCCGATGGCGTAAGTCCGCATGGGACCGACGCCATGCGTGAGCACGAGCCAACCCTCCTCCGTTTCGATGGGTGAGCCGCAGTTGCCGATCTGGATCATCTCCCAGCGGTGGAGAGGAATGCTAAGCGTCTCGGCGTCGTGCCAGAAACGAATATTGTCTGAGGTGGTGAAGTAGAGGCTCTCGCCGTCGTGACGTGAGAGCATGGCGAACTTCCCACCGATGCGCCGAGGGAACAGGGCCATCCCTTTGTTCTGTGCGCCGGTGCCATTTAGTGTTCGAACATCGAATTGAAGGAAGTCGCGCGTCTCGATGAGTTGGGAAAGAACTTCGTGCCCGTCATAGGCCGTGTACGTCGCGTAGTAGCACGCCGATCCGTCGTCCTCGACGAAGCGGACGAAGCGGGCATCCTCCATTCCGTGGCTCTCCGTCGGTCCTTCGGGAAAGATCACGCGCTCGGAGATCGCTGAATCGGGTGAAAATACGACGTCATAGTTGGAGGTTGCCAACCAGTGGATCACCTCGATGGTCTCACGCCTCATCGGCGCCGGGATGTTCTGAGTTGTCGACGACGCGATGCTCCGCATCAGCTCTCCCAGGTCAAACCGGTCCGGAAGACGATCAAGTACCCATTTGGAGACCTCGTTGTGAAAACCGAGCTCTCCCATCTTCGAGTGGAAGACCTCCTTATCGTACGAGGGGTTGGGCACGCGTCTTCCCGTGGAGACAAAGGGGCTTATCGAGTCGAAGGCGACTTCGCCGTCCAGTTCGATCACGCCCGAGCGAAACTCGATCGAAGAGATGTGCCCCTCTCCGACTGCTCGTAGGCTCATGATGAAGCGGGATGCCCCTTTTGGCAGGCCGGATTGATCCGGTGCCGGAACCATCGACGGATTGCACAGTGCGGCGGCCTCGATCGAGTATTCGTGAGAGCAGTAGGCACCGATCAGCAGGCGTCGTTCGGGCGACAACGACTCGCTGCGATCAAGGTGGTGCGACACCAGACGAAAATGATCCTCGAGCACCTGCTCGAAGTCGCGGTGCCGGGTCGAGAAATCGCGCAGGATCTCGTTGAGCGTCGCCGGAATCTTCTCCTCCGGAATTGCGAGGATCCGGTCGAGGAGGGTTTTGACGCGAGAATCACCATTGGCGACGGAGGCTTCACCCAGGAGGAACGGTCTGGTGATGACCCGCCTCGGGTCGGGAAGAAGCCGGTGCGGTGTCCTCGTCACAAATAAGGGCTCTATATTCCTAGGCATGCTATTCCCAGCGACGAGCAATGCATTGTGGCGTCCGAACGCCTCCGGCGATCGCTCCGTTGAATCGGTTATAAGGCTGTGTTATCGGAACGCTCCGAGGATCAGATACGGTTTTTCTCCAAGCTCGCTCATTCTGTGGAAGAAACATCCGTTTCGACATGTTCGCGGGCAAGTTCGTCGCTCGCAAGGCCGAGCATCGCGAGCAACGCGATGAGAAAGGAGACGACGCTTTCGGCTCCCTGGTTCTCGTTCACTGCGTTGACCCCGAGCCCATCATGGCAGCCGGCCGTCGAAAAATCGTAGAGGGAAAGCCCGAGACGGTTGGCGCCGAGAAACCATTCGAAGGACTCCCGCATACGGCTCCTGTATCGGCGATCGCCGGTAGCGTCGTAGGCGGCGCGAAACGCGAGCACGAATGCCGCTGCGTCGATCGGTTGCTCATCAGCGATTGCGCATTCACCTCCGCGAACGTGCCAGCCCGCGTTCCCGACCAGCTGGAGGTGCCCGTCGGAGAAGCAGATTTCCTCGAGGAACGCCAGGCTGTCGCATGCCACGCGCAGCGCCGTCTTGTCACCGGTGCGCTTCGAAAACGCGAAGAGCGCCAGTGGAAGCAGCGCATTCTTATATGTCAGATCGGGCTCGAACCAGCGCCACGTCTCGTCGGCCTCTTCCTCGAAGCGGAAGATCAGCTTGGCTGCGAGGGACTCCAGCGTCTCCGATGCCAGCTTGTTGTCGGGTTCGCTCCGCAGGTAGTTGTCCAGCCCCAGTATTCCCAGCGCAGATCCGCGCGGGCCAAACGTCAAGGGAAGCGTCATCGAACGATCGAACATCCTCTTGGCCAGGAGGCGATGGCCCTCATCCGGCGCCAACTCAACCGCCAGGCCGAGAGCCCACAACGCTCTTCCAACGCAATCCTCCGAGCCCGGCTCACGATCGAGGTTCCGGCGAAAGTCCATGAAGTTTCGGAAATGCCCATCTTCGCACTGAGAGTGATGGAGATAGCTCAGGTAAGTCGTGATCAGCCGTATGGTTTCGCCCAAGCCGGTCACCCGCTGAGCCAGCAAGGCAACGAGCAGTCCCCGCGCGTTGTCATCCACGCAGTAGCCGAAGCGGCGGTCGGGCACACTGTGGGCGGCATGCTGGAGCAAGCCGGTGTCGTCGGTCATACGGATCAGATGGTCGAGGCGCAGGTCCGGAATACTCCGCGGTAGCAACGCTGCGGCTTCCGGCACCACGGCTTCGCGCAACACGCGGTGAATCAGCTCGACATAGTCCTCCCCGACCTTCGGCCAGATCATCTGTCGCGCGAACGCGTACGCCAAGCGCTGGCTCCGTGCCATCTCCACCGGGTTTCTCAGGAGCATCCGAAGAGCATCGCCGAGCCCTTCTGCATCACCGAAGCCAAACAGGTGCCCACGCCCCTCAGCTAGAAGTTCCTTCGCGTACCAATAGGGTGTGGAAACGGGAGCGGCCCCGGACCCCATTGCGTACGCCAGCGTTCCGCTCGTGATCTGCGCCTCATCCAGGTACGGCGTAATGTAGATATCCGCCGCCTGGAGATACCTGCAAAGCTCGTCATCATCGACGAACTGGTCTCGGAAGACGACGTGGTCGCGAAGGTCCAGCGACTCGACTTCGCGCTTCAGCGAGTGGCGGTATTCCTCTCCCAGACGACGCTTGATCGCGGGATGCGTTGCGCCGACGACGAGGTAGATCAGATCCGGAAACTCGGCAACAAGCTTCGGCAATGCGCGAATGAGCACCTCGATCCCCTTTGCGGGGCTGATCAACCCAAACGTAAGCAGAACACGTTTTCCTGCTACACCGAATTTGGCCTTGTTCACGTCTCGCTCGTCCGCCAGCATGTCCGGGATTCCGTGTGGAATGACGTGGGTGATCTCCGGCGGGATGTCGTAGGACTTCTCGAGGAGGTCGACGGCAAGATGGCTCATGACAACCAAACACTCACAGCGCTCGGACATCTTCTGCACAACCAGCCGCTGCGAAGCCGTGGGCAGATCGAGGACGGTGTGTAGCGTGGCGATGCTCGGTTTGCGCAACTCAGCGAGGAAGTCGAGGATGTAGGCACCGTCCTTCCCACCGAAAATCCCGTACTCGTGCTGAATCGAGACCATTCGGGTGTCGCTGTAGTTGACGAAGTCTGCCGCCCGCACGTAGTCGCCCCTGACCCCCTGGCGAATTTCGAATCGAACGCGCTCGGGATGCTCGTAAGCGGAGTCGGCGTCGTTCATCGCCAGGACCGTCGCGCGAACTCCCTCGTTCGCCGAGATCACAGCGTCACTCAGATCGCGCGTAAACGTACCGATCCCACATCGTTGGGGCGGGTACGTTCCGACAAAGGCAATCGGCAGCTCATCGTTACTGTGACGCCCTCGCTGGTTTCGCTGCAAACTCCTCACCGAACACCTCTTCTTTGTTGGCGACACTCAGCACCGGGGAACCGCTGCCCGGATTACGCAACAGCATAGAGCAGGTGTCTGGCCCAGCGATCTAGGGGTTGTCTGTTCTCAAAACTCATCCGCCGCCCCGATCGTCGCCTTCAAATCGTGCTGGTGGCAGGCGACGCTGCCTCCTGCCAAGTCCGGCCATCTTCCAC
>JAAESQ010001253.1 GCA_024229275.1 bacterium
AGAAGGAAGAACCCACCCAGGATTGCAAGCATGAGAGGGCCACCGGTCCAGTGATTGAGGAGGAGTCGATCGAGACGCTCTCTCCAGCCGACTCGCGGCGAACGCATCTTGGCAACATCATCCTCGATGTGATGTGCAACTGCATGCCGGGATCCCGTCACCACTTGGTCGGCACTCCATCCGTGTGTCGCTTCGAGGCTTCGCACGGCCGCATCGAGATCTGCAGCAATCTCGGGTCGCACGTCCCCTGCCCGCCTGCCGAGGACCTTGTCACCCTCGAGGAGCTTAATGGCGATGAAGCGATGCGGCAGATCTGCTACCGAAGAGCCGGGATCAAGCGCCTGCACCACGCTTTCGACGGCATACTCAACTTCTCGGTCATAACCTCTCGGAGTTGGTGCTTCGGCCTTGTAGGCTGATCGCAATGCCTCCCGAAAAAGCTTGCGAAGACCATGCCCTCGCCGGCCGACAGTCGGAATCACCGGCACACCGAGTTGGGCGGACAAGGCCTTATGATCGATTTCGATGCCCTTGCTTGCAGCCTCGTCCATCAGATTGAGAGCCACCACCAAAGGACGGTTGAGCTCCATCAACTGCAGGGTCATCTCAAGCGAACGTCCGAGACGCGTCGCATCAATGACGTCTATGATGACGTCGTATTCCTCTTCAAGGAGGTAGCGCGTCGCCTCCGAGCCGGATTCTTCAGAGGTGGTCAACGAATAGATCCCGGGCAGGTCAACGATTGACACTTCCCGCTGGAGCACTATCGCTCGACTCATGGTGTAGGAAACCGAGGATCCAGGCAGGTTAGCCGTCGCTGACCTATAGCCGGCGACTGCATTGAAGATCGTGCTTTTCCCCGAGTTGGGCTGCCCCGCGAGAACGAACTTCATACTGGCCCGATTGGCTTATCCACATCGACCTCGGCCAAGCTTTCCATGAAACCTTCGAAATCGACACGCACTTTGATTGCAACCCCGCGCCCCAATGCGACTCGGCTGCCATGAACCTCTATCAACACAGGTCCACGGAAAGGTGCCCGTTCGACAACACGAATCCAATCACCGATGTGGATTCCGAGGGTATTGAGGTGTGAACGCACCCCCCGCCCACCATCGATCATGATGACGCGTGCTTGACGGTGGATTTCGACCTGTTCGAGGGTCATCATCCCAGCCT
>JAAESQ010001254.1 GCA_024229275.1 bacterium
CCCCAACCACGCCTTCAGATTCCATGCCAAAGCCGCCATGATCATATAGGCCCAGTTGCTGTCCAGATCCTCCACTGGAAGGCGCATGGCGTTTACGCCATTCTTCAGCTGTTCGTTGATGTTCTCCTGATCGCATCGTTCGTTCGCTAGCTTCACGACTTCGGCCGCCGTGATGTCGCGGCGCGTCGTGATGTAGAAGAAATAGCGAATATCATCGAAGAGCACTTGCTCTCCCTTCTCGACACTCAGGTTCTTCCGCACCACCACCATCCGGTAGGTCTTCGCGCACTTGATCGGTCGGTAATCGAATTCCGCCACCTCTTCACCGATCAACCGAATATTCTTGAACTCCCGCTCGCGCACGATCCGTTCCTTGACGTTCTCCGGGCGCTCGCGCTCCTCGGTCTCGACCAGATACTTCGGCGACCGCTCCAACGCCGCCCAGTCCCCCTCAGGCAAGGCTTCGGCCCGTTCGATCAGCCCGGATCGGGCATCCATCCCAAAGATGAAATCCACCTGCTCGGACCAGCGGTCAAAGTGGGCCGTGAGCGAAAAATCCGTGTCGCCCCGCACACACACTTTCTTGGCGTGCGGCCCTACCAGGGAGATCGCCTGATCAAGCCATTTCGCCGAGTCTTGGTGGCTGGCTACATTTCCCGGTCGATTCACTATGTACAACACCTCCTTGGTATTGGCGAGCGAGATAATCAACGGGTGGTAACCCCAGATTCCTTTGTACGAGATGTCCATCCCCTTCTTGCACTCTCCGAGCGTGCCGGCCAAG
>JAAESQ010001255.1 GCA_024229275.1 bacterium
GGGTTGATTTTCTTCGTGGTCGAGCCGTTGATCGCGACCTCGAGGATCACCGGCGTTTCCTCCTTCTTAAAGGAGAAGTTGCTGCGCATCCCTGACGTTGCCGGCCCGGCGACCACTCGGCTCGCCGCCAGCGTGGCACCGGCGGCGGCCAATGTCCCTAAAAATTTTCGTCTGTTCATTATTGGTTCCTCCTTTTAGGCAGGTCTTCGGCTGTGAGAAGCCTGAAACTCTCCTGGTTAGCCGACCTCGACGGTCCCATCCTCGTGGATGGCGACCGGATCGCCCGTTTTGACGGCCTTGAGGAACTCGTCGCCGAGCAGATCGATCGTGATGACCCGCTTCCCGTTCCAGACATCGTCGATGATGAGCCCGGCGGCAGAGATGCTGTCGATGTGCGAGGAAAACAGCCATGCCTGCGGCGGCACGCCGAGCTCACTCAACATCATAATGGTCCCGGCGCCCATGGTGGAGCCGACGGTTTGGGGCGTGCAGATGATGGCTCCTTTGAGGTCTTTCTCGTACAGCTCCTTGTTGGCCGAATCGGTGCAGGGCGCAGTCTTGGTTTCACCTGCGAACATGTTTTTCAAATAAGAGCCAGTTAAGTTGAACGGCTGTTTAGAGACCAGCGCCTTGCCCTCGAGTTTGCCGGAAAGCACGGGCCGGCCTTGGAATGTTTTCTTGGCCATTTTATTTCTCCCTTTTTGAATTGCTGGCTTGATTGCTGTTATCCATTCTTTTCAGTCCTGACACTTATGCACCTTTGGGTATCTTA
>JAAESQ010001256.1 GCA_024229275.1 bacterium
AAACGATTTGCGTGACCTCCGGTCAGGAAGTCCAAGGCGCCAAAGATTGTCTGATTGTACTTCTCATTGACGGGTTCGATGATGTCGTTTTCGTAGTTAATGATTTCTTCAGCGTGAGGAGTGTTCAGGCTGCTGATAGAGGTTTTGAAAACACGCAAGAACCTCGCACCGTCCCGGAACTTGTTCTTACCTTCGAACGTGAAGGTGTCGATGCCGCGGAACTGCTTGGTAATGTCGTAGACGGTGAAGTTCGCTTCAGCGTCCACCATAACGATGTCAGGAGGTGCACCACCTTCCGAAGGTGGGTCAGCTGCAGTGCCAGCTCGTGCAACTCTCCTCGGGGCCCGAGTCGGTGTCGCCGGAATGGGTCCCAGACCCTGCGACATGATGACTGCGTACTCGTCGAAGTCGGTGAACTAGATGACGTCCAGCGCGTCAAAAGTTTCACCACACAGTGAAGATTGCGTGAATGGAACGCACAGCCGTCTCCTAGACGCACTGTGGGCCCATAACCAGAAAGATTA
>JAAESQ010001257.1 GCA_024229275.1 bacterium
CTGCAGTAGGGTCACCAGCCGCCGCGAAAGAATTTGAGGAGAATCCGTCGTCCGGCTAGTGAGTCAGAATGAAATGCTCTCCCGTCAGAGGCATGCGCTGTAAAAGGAAGTAGGCCATCACCTACCTTGACCTTGATGTCACCGACTGGAGTCTTGCGTTGGGTGAGCAGTGCAATGAATCCCAGCCCCATCATGAGAGCGAATGCGGCAGGTGCGATCACAGCAACCCCCGGCGTTTCGCCTTCACGTAGGCTCCAGAAGATACCGGCAACTGCCAAACCCGCGCCACCGAGCTGGAGAATGATCGTGCCCACAGGTCGGGCCGGAACCGTGCCCTTGGGAATTGTCGCGAGATATGTTGCCCAAGCAGTGATTACGCTTGCACAACCAGTCAACGCAAGCACTACGGCAGTGATACTCATAGGTCTAATCCTCCCAAGCAAGACGACGGTCAAGGCTCAAGGAGCCAAGGATTCAGGTGTGTCAGGCTCTAGCAATGAGCAGACACCTCGTGTTTGATCTGTCTTTTTGAAACCGCCTTCCAGCTGGCGTATTCCGTGTCTGTCGAGATCGCCCTGAGCACAACTACGCTGGCACCGGTGCTGACTCATGGCATGACAACTCGCTCCAATCGTTGTCATCCCGAGCGTCGTCGAGGGATCTCCCGCTTCAAGCGGCAGATCGTATGGTGGTGTATTCAAGCAGTTTGCTTAGCTCGTCGGGAGATCCCTCCACTCGCCCATGGCTCGGTCGGGATGACAACCTTGAAGGTTTTTGTTTTTGAGAGACACAAGAAAAAGAGCGGCTCCAATTGGAGCCGCCCTCTAGATTTCGGTTGACCCAGACTCAACTCAAGGCACGCTTGTAGTCCAGGCCGAGATGTCACCACTTTCGAACCCGTCGGCGAAGAGTCCGGAATCGGGGCAGTATGTGAATGCGCGTTCCAGGACGTCCACTATGTCGGACTGAGTCGGAAGCGTCTCCAGCCCGAATCCGAGGTAGCAGGCGGCGAAGTCGTCGGTGCTCTTCGCGACTGCTGCTGACTCCTGACCGGAAGCTGTACCCACAAATGCGGTCTCGGCGGTTCCATCGGGAACGAGGTAGTCTGAATAGTTGGTGATGACTGTCGTCAAAGTGTACGGGCCGAGGCCGGCAAACGAATTCTGGCCAGTGACAGTCGCTTGCGTGACGTCGCTGGTGCCCGAAGCAATCCCAAGGTAGCTCTGCATGAAGGTCGTCAGTCCTCTGTCATAGAAGTAGTCCTGGCCAGACAAGAATAGGCATCCACCGTCATCCAGGTAACTTGCCAGTGCGGTCTCACCCGCGCTTCCGGGTCCGGCAGATCCGCCGTACTCGTCACCAGTGAACCACACCACCTTCTCGTAGTTGAGTAGCATCGCGGCACTGGGTTCGTTGTCGCTGTTGTTGGTGTCCCATACGTCATAGGCGAGAGCCATGCTGTCGAGAGCGCCTGTGTAGTAGCTGCGAACATCCGGAACGTTGTCGTCGTCGTCAACCAGCAGGATTGGAGCAACTGTCCGCGTCGTGAAACTGAAAGCGGTCGACCACGAGCCGTTACCGCAGGGATTAGTCCCACGGACTCTCCAGTAGAAGGTGCTTGCCTGAGGGAGGACGGCCAGAGTATGGCTGAGGCTCGTGAGTCCGCTCTGAGACTCCACGATCGAGGTGAATCCGGGATCGCTAGCAACTTGGAGGTCGTATTCCTGAGCACCGGTGGACGCTGCCCACTCAAGTGTAGGGACGAGACTTACGTCGGTGGCGCCGTTCGCAGGAGAACTCAGAGACGGAGGGGGAGGTGCGCCGTCGAAAAGAACAAGACTCAGTGATCTGGTGATGGTATTCGATCCATCGCTCGCGTCGGTTGCTGTCACGTCCAATACGTACTCGCCAGGAGCCACACCGGCCAGACCGGAGACTGTGAGGGTGCTGGTAGTTGCGGGATAGATCACAGAGCTGGGTGCGAATTCGCAGGTTGCTCCGGTAGGACATCCCGTAAGCGTGAGATTCGTAGTTCCGGTGAAACGATCGTAGAGAATCAAACTATATTCGACAGAGCCGATGCTGGTACACACCTCGTGTGAGAGTGGTGAATATCCGAAACCTAGGCAAGAGGGCACTGCGAAAGCACCGATTCTGGTCTGCCAGGGGGAAGTTCCTGTGGTTGCGATGTACTCCGATGTGTACCAAAAAGTACAGTCATCGGAAGGATCAACTTCCATCGAAGAATAGTCGCCCCAGCGTCCGGAGGAATGGGTTTGCGACCCACCTCCAGCGACCAGCACGGCCTCGTCCTGGAACGTCGCCGAACCGGCCAGTCGAGTTGCGTATCGCAGCGATGGGTACACGCTGGTGGAAACCACGCTATAACCCATCGCCATGTTGCCGTCACCGTCCAAGGCCGCGCTCGGCATCCAGCGGTGAAGCGCGTCAGGGGCGAAAGTTCCCTGCTCTTCGATGGACCAGTCGCCACTGGTGCGGCGCAGTTCGAACCACCTTGGCGCCGCATGATCCGGTGTGCCGGTGACATCCACGGTCCACGAGCCGGCGAGCGTTTCGTGGCTTCCGAAGTTTCTATATTGCAGCCGCTGCATCGGCCACCAGGACGCACTGTCGATTCCTACGCTGGTATCGGGTTGGGGAAGACAGTCCTGTACGAAAAAGCCACAGACGCTCCAGTTGAACTCCATGAATCCCGGCGGGATGAACTCCTGCACAAGGGTGTAGGAAGAGTTGGCAG
>JAAESQ010001258.1 GCA_024229275.1 bacterium
CGGACGTAAACACTCTGGCGCCTTGAAGTTTGACGGTGCTCCATTGGATCGTGAGTATCCGCGAGTCGAAGTCGAGGAACTGGTCGGTCTCTTCTGTCAGTGGCAGGGAATGGAAACTCAGGAGCTTTGCGGCACTGGGCGGTCAGGGGATGCGGTCGAGGGTCGGATTATGTTGACTGGAATCTCAGCACTTTTCTTCAAGCACCGATTGAGAGACCTAGCATGCGTGCTTAGAAAGAATCCAGGAACCGTCAGTAGGTGGCTGAGCATTGCTCAGCAAAGGATGCGAGATGAGCTACGGTACCGAAGGCACATCAAAGAGGGGGCAGATACCCTGGCGATGCTCTATCGTTCTAGCAGAGATGAGGCCCAAGAATCGACAATGTGACAAAGTGATACGTGGCACCGAAGAAGCGGGAATGGAGTGGCCACCGAGAGATTGTGAGCCGTAGCAAGAAGCCGCGGATTGCAGATCGTGATGAAGCGTTGTTTGTCTTTGGGTCGAGCAGGGGGGCCGCACTGAAGCGATACAGAAAAGCGATGGAATGGAATCGAGACGAGCACTGGGTGCAAGGAGTGCCAGGAACGTTGCCATGGTGGCGACTTGGTCGGCCACCACGAAAGGGCAGCGGCGTGTCTCTGAAACTTGATGCTGAGCGAACACGGATCGGAATGGATGGTCTGAGCACTGGCCCCGTCCGAGATGCGATGCCGATAGAGGCATTTGTGGAATGCACCGTTGCGGAACTCGGATGTGCCCCTGAACAACTAGCTAGTAGAACGATTGAAGCCACGGTCGTTGAAGCGAGGGAGACGATTGCGCTTCTTGGGGTCGAGCGATACGGATACAAGGTGAAGGATCTTGCCGCGGCATTCGCCAAGAATCCGGAGACAGTCAGTCGGATGATCGGAAGAGCGCTTCACCGCAAAGCAGGAGACAAGTCATACAGGCGGTTGTTGGACAAGCTCGATCGAGAAGTGGCAGAGAGAGCGGGTCTATCCAAGAAGGGAATGGCTACATAACATCATGTAGGTACCTGGCACCTTTATGGTACGACCTTGCGGCGTGGTCGCGCTATCAAACCAGCAATCCCACAACGTAGCTTTCGTGACTGTCCTGCTATCTGACATACAACATGGGGTCTGTATCAAGACCCGGCAACTATGGACCGGAGATATCAGCCGAAACGCTCAGCAGAAGCGCCTGGGAGGATTTTGTGGTGGGCCATGAGCCCGTGTGATGGCCTAGCGAAGGTTCGAGGGTTCTAGCCCCGTTCGCGCAGGTCGACGTCCTGTGACGTCCGGAAGGCCAGGTTTTCTGCCTCCTGAGATCGATCGTCGAGGGTCGAAAGCAGAAGACGAGATCGACGCTCCTGTGCTCTGCCTTCTGCAATGCCTAAACCGGTCGCAATCAAGCCAAAAATGGCGGCAAGTAGAGTAAGAAGAGCCGCTGTAAGAAGCGGTAGGTTTCGGTTCGCCAGGCTCCTCTTCAGAAAAAGACCTACAGCCACGAGAATCGATTTCGCCAGCCATGCTGCGAACACCCAAAACAAATAGCCAAAGGTCGGCAGAAAGGTGGTGTGCATAGCCCAGAACAAAGGACCGAGTTCAGCCCCCGGGCCTGACGGAGCCCTGCCTGCCAGAATACGAATAGCCTCTCCGATTTCGATCGAGTAGGTCGTGCCGAGAAGTCCAAGGTATACGGACGCGCACGCAAAGACAGCGGAGGCGAGAAGGTCGAGGAATACCGCGACTGGAACTCTCGCCAGGGAGGATGCTGAGACCGACCATTTCAAAAGCCACAGCGTGACTAGCACCGTGAGTACATCAAACAGAAGATTGGCCAAGAGCAACTGCAAGGAGTCAGGAACTGGCAGTTCGGGGCGAAGAAGACTTCCGAGCGAGATGGCCGCGAGGGTGAACCCAAGACTGACCGGAATGGATATGATCGCCAGCGTCAATTCTCCGTCTGATTGCAGGGCTGCCTCGCGATCACGACCACGCCTATCCGAAACGTTCACGAAACGAAACATCAAAACGCTGCGCCAGCCCAGAAAGGCAAGGCTCAACATCGCAACGGCTGAGAACGGCGGTGGAAGATGCACGACAACCCAAAGCGGAATCCAAAAATAGAGTGTGCCGACAATCCCGAGCATTGTCAGGTTTACTACGACTCTGACTATGATGCCTGCGAATCCCCTGCTGGGCCGCGGGATCAGCATGGTTCCGATCAAAACCAGGGCAGCCAACTCGGTATTTGCGGCAGCCTGAATGCCCCACTGAGAGAAGGCGAACAGCGCAGGAACAAGCACTCCAAATGCCGTAAGCAACCACCTCTCGACACGGGATTCCGTCCAAATGTAGCGCCTGACCTTGGAGGAGATTAGATTTGCGCCAATCAGGATATCGTGAATGATCAGCTCTGGAAGACTGAGCCATGTACTGGACGAGATGCTCTGCCAAACGCGCACGTATCGACCGTCTGCCTGTCGCTGTTCTTCGGATCGAAACGCCTCACGAAAACTGATGTAGGCAGCGACAAGAGCGAACACGCCGGAAACGACACCGGCTCCGAGTTTGAGTGCAGTGATCTCGGTGGCTGACAGCAACGCTCCGCTACCCGTCCTGGCTGCTGGTTGATTTCGTTGTGTGCACCTAGTTTGCTCCAGACGATCTATGTGCTGGAGTATCGCGCGGTGGAGCCTGGGCGTCAATCGTGATCCAATCGCTCGCTACAGATAAGGACCGCGGCGGAGTCGCCCCGTTCACCGGTTGTTCCTTAGATCGTCGATCAACCTTTCTCGATCAGCAAGATGGAGCGACGCCTTCGAATCTCTCGAACTGATGCAATCTGTTTGAAGAGGAAAACCATGGCGATCACAATGTAGGAGATTGCTATCCAATGAGGAATATCTGAAACGACGACCACAAAGGCAACGCATACCGCAGGGACAATCGACGCCAGGTAAGACACGATCGCAGGCACAATCGCCGGATAGTGAACGAACCACGCGATCGGAGGGGGTGAGTCACTACGCGCGGCGAGATCGGCTAGCCTCTGAAGGTGCAGCTGTAGGTGAAGCATGAAGACCAGAAGTATTAACGGACCAACCTTGCCCACGAATCTGGAAGAGATCTCTATGCCTGCGATTGAGGCTGACCGAACAGCTGATTCGAGATCCCGCTCGCAGTCGACAAAGACGTCGTGAACTGGCTCTTCTCTTTGGGAGTTGGTGATCCATGAGTTGAGTTCCTGGTAGGATTGTTCGAAGCTCCCGAGCGTCCTAGGTCCTTGCCAGAATGATCTGTTCTCGCTGACGAACAGTTCCTGTAGTGTGTTGCCCCAGCGTTTGACTTCAACCGGTACCTGGAGGCTGTAGACGACCGAGGTGAACTCCTCTGACGACGGATGCAAGCGCATCGAGGAGGCCTCGACATCATCGATTACCAGAACGTGATGTTTCTTTTCCTCTTCATATCCCATTTCTGTAAGGTATTCTGAGACAAAGGTGTTCGATTGCATGAATCGGATATCCTCTGTCCAGAAGCGTCTATCCTGCTCCCACTCACCTCTCTTGAGGTTAAACAAGAGGCGTTCGATTAGGCCATCAACGTGAACGCCCCCTCCTCGGTTGGTATGTTCTGTGGAGACATCAAACTCCTCAAGCACGCGAATCTCATGTTCCTTGAAAGCGCCAGGAGGGAATCTTCGGGTAGGAACCTGGTGCTCGATGAGATAACCTCTCTTGCTGTACCCAGATACGAACACAGGCTCACCGAAGGACCACAAGGTGTCCCACATGCGCTGAAACTCAGCCACAGATGCGGGCTTCAGCGAGATGAATTGATTGCTGTGGGTTGTTTCATCTAGTCGGACCCCTTCGGCATCATCCTCGAAAGGTGAGAAGCGCTTCCGAGCAACTAATCGCTGCTCAGGACCGCTTACTGCAAACGACGGGAAGTCCTCTTGGGCGCTAGTTAGGATTATCTTGTCTGGGAGTACCGTTTCTCGGAAATCACGATCGTCTCCCCAAACTCGAGAAAAATGGTTGTTCGCGAGATTAGACAGATCGTTCCAGTGTCCCTGCTCCTGAAGCTGGGCGATGTTCAAGAGTTGGGTGCACGCCCGTTCGAGTTCCGCCGGGAACCCAAGAAACTGAGTCGCTGCCAACGCAAAAGCTAGTGCTAACGTAGAAAACTGCCATCTCCTCGCTGCCTCGGATACCTTCTCTTGAAGTTTGTCTGTTGCCATCTGCTGCGTCTCCTAAAAGGCCTGCAGTTCTTCACCTTAGTCTTCTTCCCGTTTACAGATCCAGCGGTCAGTCTCTTCGGCAACCCGCCACGGTTCCCCGCAAATCACGTAGCGGTCACCGACCCGAGGCCAGCGCTCAAGCCCGGCGACGGACACGGGTTCTGGCCCCAGCCACAGAACCGCGGACACAGGGTCGTCACCGATCCATTCATCCACTGGCCACGGGAGTATCTTTTTCACTTGTTAGGCTATTAAGAACCCCCCCGGCTCTGCCGGGGGCCCCACAGAGTTTGACGTTTCCGGGAGTCTCGGTATAGAGGAAACTCCCCCTCGTGAGCCGCTCAAAGCAAACGAGAGGGAGCTATATGAAAGACATTCAGAGCCTAAACCACACAGTGTGGGAGTGCAAATACCACATCGTATTTATACCGAAGTGCCGTAAGAAGATGATTTATGGGCAGCTCAAAGGGGAACTGGGCAAGGTCTTCCGGGAGTTGGCATGTCAGCGGGAGAGTGAGATCGAGGAAGGTCATCTTGCCTCGGATCACGTTCATATGTTGATATCGATACCTCCGAAGTACTCTGTCGCTCAGGTTGTTGGTTTCATCAAAGGTAAGAGCGCAATCTACATTGCGAGGAACTACCAGGGAAAACGAAACGTGCGAGGGCACAGCTTTTGGGCCAGAGGCTATTTCGTGAGTACGGTTGGGCGTGACGAAGAGCAGGTGAGAGAGTACATCAAGAACCAACAGAACGAGGATAGGCGTATCGATCAGATGCACCTCGAGCTACATTAGGGATGAAGCGCGCCGGCCGCCTTTAGGCGGCCCCCATTAATGCCGCTTTGAGCGGCTCACAAAATCCACGCCTCCGGCTTTGCCGGAGGTATCTGACGCAGGCTATCACGCTCAGATGACGCGCTCTCATATGGTAGATGGTTTGGCGCTTCCCATTGGTAGTAGCTCCAGTCTTCAGCCTCGAGTTCGCCAGCCTCGAATCGTGAGTCCTCATCTGGTGTCAACAGCCCAATCCGATAGAGGTATGCTGGCTCTGTTTCGTATCGATGACTCTGCTCGTATTTGCCCTATAGGTGCCTGGCACTAACAATGATGTTATTCGGCCTAAACCAGTGTAAAGCATTAAAATTTTGGGGAATAGGGTAGGGAAACTTGGGTGCCACGTGAGCCTCTTGCAAAACTCTTAATTATGTCATTCAGAGGAGCGAAACGACGAAGAATCTCCCGTCGAGATTTAGCAAACTGACAACGAATAGTAGCCAGTATATTGCTGATTTGAAAGGGAGATCTTTCGACTCCGCTTCGCTGCGCTCAAGATGACAGATCTGGTGAACGTGGGCACGGGCGTGATGCCCGGCGAGTTTTGCATGCGGCTCACGTGGCACCGAAGTGCAAGTTCAGAAGAGCATTCGATAGACAAGGGATACGTCCCGGCCGGGCAACGGTGTAACTTCTTTGAGAAAGGAAACATGGTTCTTGGGTGCCACGTATCACTTTGTCACATTAGGTTCGTTGAGACTGTAGAATAGGGCTGCCGTCCGCGCTTGGGGGAGGAACCCATGCCGCGGAAACCACGTCTATTCGTTCCCGGAGCTATCTATCACGTCTATTGCCGCACA
>JAAESQ010001259.1 GCA_024229275.1 bacterium
CCACGAGGTTCTCTTCGCGGTCTCGGACCCGTGGGTCACCAACCACCAGAAAGCCGTCTTCCACATTTCGGGGGACCTCGACTCAGGGTACGATCTCGCGATAACGAATATATCCGTGTTCGATCCGATCGCCTTGGAGCCGACGACGATTCAGGTGGAACCTAGATTGAGCGATTTAAACCGCAAAGACCTCCCACCGTTGTGGTAAACTACTGAAGTTGCAAGAGTTACCAGTAGCTGGCGGCCACAACCGCCGTAACCCAACAGGTGGGAGATCGAGATGCAGTCTACCAGAGATTCCAAGAGCCCGTACACCATCACCAAGGTCGAAGTGACCCCCGATTCGCTGACCGGCCGAGCAGGCCTGAACCTCTTCGTGCGATACCTCGACAACATCGGCATCAACCCGCTCCTGCACCAACTCTTCGGGCGTCTGCGCAAGAGTCGCAAGGGGCTGCCGATCATTGAGATCTTCAAGCAGATCTTCGTCTTCATCCTCGACGGCACTAGTCGCCATCTCAGCTACTTCGATGCGCTGAAGAAGGATCCTGCCCACGCTGGCATCGTCGAATGCAGCCCGCAGCAGTTGCTCTCCTCCCATGCCGTCAAGCGTTTCTTCAAGGCCTTCTCGTTGCCGGTGATTCACTTCTTCCGCAAGCTGCTTCGGGAGCTCTTTGTGTGGCGGCTGCGCCTCGCAGAACCCGATGTCGTCACCTTGGGTCTCGATTCGATGGTGATGAACAACGATGAGGCCGCCAAACGGCATGGCGTCACGCCCACCTACAAAAAGGTCAAAGGTTTCCAGCCCCTTCAGTTGGTCTGGCAGCGCTACATCATCGACGCGGTCTTTCGCCGCGGCGATCGGCACTGCAACTACGGCAAGGATGCCGTCAGAATGATCCGCCAAGCGGTGGCCACCATCCGTACCCACTACCGAGCCGACGTGCCCATTGTCATGCGTATGGATAGCGGCTTCTTCGACGAGAAGATCTTCGTCCTTTGCGAAGAGTTGGGCATCGGATATGCCTGCGGCGGTCGGCTGTACGACCCGATCCGCGATCGGGCTCGAGAGCAAGAGGAGTGGAAGATCTTCGATCGTAAGCCGCAGCAGTGGCGCTACTTTGAGTTCGAGGATGAACGGGAGGCTTGGAGTGATAGCCGCCGTGCGATCTTTTGCCAGCCGCTCTACGAGGATCGTCAACGGCTCTTGAAGTTTGCTCGCCCCGATACCGTGATCTACACCAACCTCGGCAAAGGGCAGAGGATCGACGCTCTGCTGCGCAGTGCAGGACATGCCGAAATGCTCGACGCCGCGGCGCTGATCGGCTTCTACCACGGCCGAGGAACGGATGAGCTGGTCCATCGAGACCTGAAGGATTTTGCCAGCGAACAACTGCCCTTCCTCCGCTTCGGCCCCAACATGGCTTACTACTTCACGATTTTGGTCGCGTTCTTCCTCTTCGGGAGCTTCAAAGAAGACGTCAGTTTCGAGGTGATCCCCTTGGAGTCGTATCCAACCACCGTCAGACGCCGCCTTTTCGATCAAGCCGGGAAGATCGTCCGGCATGCAGGCGAAGTAGCGCTCAAGGTCGCACAAGCATTGTGGGATCAACTGAAGCTCCCGCTCCTCTGGCAAAAAGCACATACGCCACCTCAGATCAACCCGTCGGTGTTGCTCCTTGAACCTCAGAATCGCTCAATTTAGGTTGAAATCTGGTTCAATTGCTCGAGGCTGCTGTTCGTCACCGACCAGCCTTCCACGCCGTCCTTCGCGGCCTGGGTTCGGCCTACCGAAAAGGCGTTCGTGGCATCCATC
>JAAESQ010001260.1 GCA_024229275.1 bacterium
ATTGGGAGCGGAGCGGAGTCGAAGGGTCTCCCGTTGAAATCAGCAGTATGTATGTTGTTGTAATTCAGTAGATTGCTAACTGTAGCGGGAGATCCCTCCACTCGCTTCGCTCGGTCGGGATGACAAGTTTGGCGGACGTGGCACGAGCGGATTGCCAGGCGAGTTTTGCAAGAGGCTCACGTGGCACCCAAGCGCGCTGCCCAACCTGAAGGACTCAACTCCAACCGAATAGAGCCTTCTCCCTATTCTCGACCGGAGTTTGGCAGTCGTGCCGCCTTGCCGAGTGGCCCTTGCCACGCGGATGTGTCACCGGACTCGAAGCCGTCCGAGAAGATGTGCGAGGCTTCGGGGGCGAAGAGATCGGCGATCCGCCTGCGCTGGGTCACCCAGACCTCCCCATCCTCTTCCCAGGCTACGGCCTCGCCATCGTTCAGGCCCCCATCATCGAGGGCCATCGGCACGAGCTGCGCGAGCACGTCGTCCACCAGTGTCTGCGCGCCGACCGCCTCAGCTAACACCATGTACTCGACAGTTTCGATTCCGCGGCGCCAGTTCTTCAGCCGGATGCTAGGCATGGGGCCGTCGAAGCCCCGATCTTCGGCCGGAAAGAGCTTGTCTCGACCGGGATAAATCAGCAGACCGTCCCCGTTCATCTCGTCGCCCCATGAGTTGGTGAAGTTGATGGGATTCTGAAAGACATTGATCTGGTTTCCACTGCCTTGCTCGTCCTGATAGAAGGTGGACTCCCAGTAGAACCAGCGTGGAATGCCGTACTTGAATTGGATTAATGGGTTGACTCGCGTTGAAACGGCCACATCATCGGTTACGAAGGTGCCGGTCCAGGGTCTTCTCCCGTTGTAGATCCACACCCGTTTGCCGGCCGCTGTGGTGGCGGCGGCATCCGAGATGGAGTAGGCCTCGGCAAAGGCGCAGTAGATGTCGACGTTGAGTCCGTCAGCTGGTTCATGGGTAACGAAAGACG
>JAAESQ010001261.1 GCA_024229275.1 bacterium
GCGGCGCGAACTCTACCGCCACGCCTGGGTCGTGTACGCCAAACGCCCCTTCGCCGAACCCCAACACGGCATGGATCCAACACTCGTGTCACCAGCCGCCATTTCGATCACAGCAAGGCCAGCCTGGCGTTCATATCGAGGTCGAACCGACCATACGGATTGACGTGTTCCCATATCAATGGCGTCAAGGCGGCGTAGTCGCGCGGTGTCAGCCTTCCCTGCCAGTGCTGCTGCGACAGCACCTTCTGGATCATCAGCGTGTTGATGTAGACCATGCAGTTCTGGATCAGGTGCAGCGCGAGCATGCTGATCTCGTGATCCTCGCGGCGGTTGCTGACCATCTCGCCGCGACGGGCGAAGAACACGAAATCCGTGGCGCCGTTCCATTGTTCGACCACGTTCAGTCCTTCGTGGATCTCGCGGCGCAACGCTTCCGAATGCAGATACCGACAGAGGAAGATTGTCTTGATGGCCTTGCCCAGTTCAGCGAAGGCCTTGTAGGTCGGGTGCTGCACGTTCTTTCTGGTGAAGCGCCGCAGGATGGCTTCCGTTTCGGCTGTTCCCAGACGTAGCGCCGTGGTGTACTTGATCATCTGATCGTACTGTTGACGCACCAAATCCCAGACGACCGGCTTGCTGAGGATCAGTTGCAGGTTGGCATACGCATCGGCCTTGCCGGTTTCGGGGCGATTCAGTTTTTGCGAGTGAATGGCTTTCAGTCGTGGCAGCAGCTGGAAGCCGAGCAGTCTGCAGAAGGCAAAGGCGACCGTGCTCTGCCCGTGCGAGTCGACGTATTGTCGGTCGACCTCCATCTCGGTGCAGTGATGGATCACGCCTTCGATCATCGACGCCACCTCTGATGACGAAGGCGACTTGAGCTGAGAGTGAATGCACAGTGAGTTATGCTCGACGTGCCAGTAGATCATGATGCCGCGCCCACCGTAACGCACATGCCATTGCGTGGTGAGGTTTTGGTCCCAGGCGCCGAAGTGCTTGGAATCGGAGGCGCAGGCTGTCGTGCCA
>JAAESQ010001262.1 GCA_024229275.1 bacterium
CAACCTGGGCAGAGCAGCTATGGCTCGATCGATGAAATGTGTTCCCGGGCGGATGACAAAGAACTGTCGCTTGGTGAAATGGGTCTCACCCACGAAGGTGAGGTGCTCGGCCTGCCGGCTCACGAGCTGACTGAAGAGATGCTGCGGCGATGGGCAGTGATGAGGTCATCTGTCGAGACTGGCTTTGACGACCACCAGGTCGACATGCCACTGACTTCCCCTACAGCATCCGCCATACTCAGAAACGAAGCCTCTGACTCACTCCCCCTGGGCGGCATCCTGACTCGCGCAGCCGCACGAGCGATGGCGGTCATGCACGTATGTAACAGTAAGGGCGTTATTTGTGCCGCACCGACCGGCGGCTCAGCCGGCGTTCTTCCAGCCGTCCTATTCACCCTTGAAGCGGAGCACGCTGCGAGTGAAGTAGCAATCACGCGCGGTCTCTTTGCCGCAGGTGCGATCGGTGCGGCCATCGCCGCCCGAGCGACCTTCGCCGCGGAGACTGCCGGTTGCCAAGTTGAGATCGGCGCAGCCGGGGCAATGGCCGCGGCCGCCGTTGTGGAAATCGCCGGAGGAAACGCCCGCCAGTTAGCTGCTGCAGCGGCGATTGCTCTTCAGAACACGATGGGTTCAGTCTGCGATCCTGTCGGTGGTGGCTGTGAAATCCCCTGCCACACTCGCAACGCTGTTGCCGCTGCCAACGC
This sequence comes from bacterium, assembly GCA_024229275.1. Lineage (GTDB taxonomy): Bacteria > Acidobacteriota > Thermoanaerobaculia > Thermoanaerobaculales > Sulfomarinibacteraceae > JAAESQ01. The sequence goes on from JAAESQ010001262.1 coordinate 705, forward strand.
CTTCCTGTGTGCCGATCTCGCAGTCGGAGGATACACAAACCATATTCCACTCGGTGAAACAATCGACGCTTCCTTCGCGGTTGGCAAGGCCCTGCCTTCTGAACTTCGGTGTACTGCCCTGGGCGGAATCGCTATTGCGCCTTCAGCCCTCCGCCTCGTCCTCGACCGTAACCAACAGACCAGAGTTAATTCAGAAGGAGACTGACCAGGAGCACAACTCGGCTCAGTGAACGACCGGTCGGCCGTTCTCCCACACAGCAGGTGCCGCTGTCCGAATCCTCCGCAGAAACTCGGCCCGAGATTCGACGAGTGAGGAGAGATCCCAGTTGAGGGTCTGCCCAAGTTCGGAGGCGGCGACGAGACCCGAATCGCCCACCGCGAGGTGATTAATTTCGCCATGCAAGCGCGCTTTCATCAACATCCCGCCAGTCTCCAAATCCCATAACGCAACCTCGCCGTTTGCGAAACCCACCGCCATGGTGCCCGAAGGTCCGGCGCCGATACGCGTCACCGGTGCTAGCGGTGTTGTTCGCATGGCAGAGGGCTCGGAATCAGTCTTGACTTCGTCGTAGGCCAGAAGAGGCCCTTGCGAGGTGCCGACAACGATGCGCCCATGCATCCGAGCAATCGCTGAGATGCCTTCGACGGCTTCAATCGTCGCCGACTGCTCTCCACCGAGGGTATAGGTGGAAACAAGGTTTCCCGTCGCAACAAAGATCTCGTCGTTTTCACAACCAATGGCTGTGGCCCCTTCCGCAAATGTCTGAAGGGTAGTGTCAGCCCTGACGAGCCGCACCTGACCATCGGCTGAGTGAGAAAGGCAACCACCGGGAACGGCTACAAGCCGTGTAATGGCAGAAGGACTGTCGGTATAGAGCACCCTGTCCTCGGAGACGTGCCAGAGTTCAAATAGGCCGTCCCATGTCACGAGACACAACAACTGGCCGTCCTCCGACTGTGAGGCGAGTCGGGCCCGGTTCTCCACGGCCGACAGCCACTCTGCGTCAGCCGGAAGGTCTGCCAACGCACCCGGCACCAGCTCTTGCAGGCCGAGGTGGTTGAGGAGAACCGGAGGTTGGGTCATGAGGGCCGGAGCTCGCCACAACGGTCGCCCGTCGGCAACTCTCGTCATGAGCAGAGTGCCGTCTGCCCCGGTTGTTGCGAGAACCTCTCCGCCTGGGCTGAAACGGGCGGCGCTCACGCCGCTGCTGTGGGTTACCAGCGTTGTCCGCTCACCCGCGACTTGGTCCAACAGAAAGACCTCTCCACTGACGATTGGAACAGCGATCGTACGCCCTTCTCCACCGATGTCGTGGAAATAGGGTGCCGAGTCAAATCGCTCGAGAATCCGAGACTCACCGGTGGACGTACTCCAGCGGCGCAGGGTCCCGTCGTAGCTGGTCGAGACAAGGTGACGACCATCAGGCTCAAAGTGCACACCGTGAACGTTGCCCTCATGGCCAGTCAGTACGCGAACCTGTTTCAGAGTGACTGTGCTCCACAATCGAACTGTGCCGTCATACCCTGACGAGGCGAGGAATCGGCCATCTGCGCTGAAGTCGAGGTCAATCACTGGGGCGTTATGATCGGACAGCTCTGCGACCACGGTCCAGGTTGTTGGATCCCAGTAGCGAATGACTCCGTCGACGCTAGCGGTCGCGAGGCGACCGTCAGGAGCGAACTCGGCAGCGACGACCTCTCTTTGGTGGCCACGTAAGACCCGGAGCAACTCACCCGATTCGGCGTCCCACAAGCGGGCCGTACGATCGGCTCCCGTGGTCACCAGCATCCGTCCATCAGGCGAAAAAGCGAGTCCAAAAAGATCTGACTCGTGACCGGCGATGACACGCAATACCTCGCCGGTACTGACATTCCACAAGCGGACGGTGTCGTCCTCGCTGGAGGTTGCCACAACAGAACCGTCCGGGCTGAAAGCAGCACGGTAGGCTTTTTCGGTGTGTCCTGAAACTGGAAGGGGCCGAGCCGGCGGATCGAGATTCCACAGTCGTAGCCCCTTGTTGGCACTCGTCACCGCAAGATAATCTCCCTCGGGACTGAAACGAACCACGTGAATCTCACCCTCGTGACCGTCGAAGATCCTGTGAATCGCGCCGCTGGCGACATCCCACACCCGAACCGTCCAATCACGCGATCCTGAGGCCACGAATTGACCATCAGGACTGAAATCAAGACTCTCGATAGACGCAGAGTGACCGACGTCCATGGTCGCGATCGCCTCACCCCGCTCCACATCCCACACTTGGACAAGAGGCCCGTCTGAACCACCAGAAACTATCAGTGACCCATCATCATTCCATGCAAGAGCAATCGCCGGCCCGTTTGTTGTCAGAGTCTTGATATGGGAAGCAGAAGCAAGGTCCCACAGGCGAATCGTACCGTCGTAGCTTCCCGAGGCCAGAGTGCGGCCGTCAGGAGATAGCCGAACTCTACGAATCCGCTCTTCATGACCGGTAAGGATCGCGCGCGTGTTCCCGGTCGCAACGTTCCAGATTCGAATGGTCCCGTCATAGCTGGCGGAAACGAGTTCGCTGCTGTCCGCAGAAAAGACAAGATACCAGGGGACCATATCGTGGCCTGAGAACTTACGAAGTTGCCCATCCGCGAGGGACCATACAATGACTTCTCCGCCGTACGTTCCAGCTGCGAGCAAGTGTCCGTCTGGAGAAAACGCTACACCAAGAGTGGCGTCGTCGTGACCTGTGAGTAACCGTGCGTCTCGGGTCCGCGTATCGAACACAGTCACTGCGGCGTCGGCGCCTGAAGCAGCGAGGAGTCGACCGTCGGCAGAGACCGTAACCTGAAAGTGGAGCGTGTCCCCGGGATCCCTCCAGCGCAACGGGTCGCTCTCGAGCTGCCACCAAAGTGCGCGGCCAGCTGTAGAGTCAAGAATCTCGAGAGACCGCCTGAGTTTGCACCTCGCCTCGAAAATGTTTCCCTGTAGCCAAGCCGCCTTTGCCCCCTCCCGCAGCGCATCGGCTTGTCCACGCTCAGCAAACAGTCGTTGCTGGTCGGCCCTATCACGCTCCGACCTCGCCTCGTGGCGTTGAACTCCGAGCATGGCTGCGATTGCGCTGAGCGCTACGAAGACACCGGCTATGAGCATACGGCGATGCCGGTCCCGACGGTCTGATCGCTGCCGGCTGGAATCGAGGAAAAGGCGTGCGGTTTTTGGAAGGTCCAGTTCGAGGCGTTTGACGGTGGCCTCGGCCTCGCGCAGGGCCTCGCCCTGCCAGAGTTCCTCAGTACGATGGTCATGGCGCTGCCAAAGCTCGGCGGCATGCTCGATCTCTTCGAGAAACTCCCGTTCTTCGTGGCTCCCCTCGAGCCATCGAGCAAATCTACTCCAGGCGACCAAAAGTGATTCGTGAACCAGTTCGAGGTCGGCGGAACCTTGTTTTGTCGAGCGGCGAACGGTAATCAAC
>JAAESQ010001263.1 GCA_024229275.1 bacterium
ACCCAGATGTTGCAGAAATCAGGCGGCGATTTGGGTATCGAGCAGGTGTGTGAGTTCGTCTCGTAGCGTTTCGTTGGCGTTCATGGTGAGTGTGAGCTTCCCGCCGGGGCGGGTGAGTCGTCCGGCTCGTTGGATGAGGCGCTGTCGGAGCCTGCGAAGCGATTCGAACTGCCAGTGGGGCGCACGCTTCTGGGTGGCACCGCGCTCTCGCTCATAGGCTGTCATCTGGATCTCGCGTGCGAGGTTGTGCGCGATCATCGCCGCGAGCGTGTACAGCTGATTGCCGTGGAGCTTGCGGACGGGCAAGTAGTCGAGCTGCGCACTGCTCTTGCCGTCCGCGAAGATCCCCTCCTGGGATCCTCGTCCATGGTGGAAGCGCGCCACACTCTGCGCACCGATCGTCTTGTTGGTGACGATCACCGTGTACTGGTAGGTGTAGTCGCGTGGTGCGAACAGGTCGAGCTGCAACGGCTCCTTGTGCTGCTTGGCTGCGCGCTGGCGCAGAAACACGAAGCGCATGGAACGATCCCAGCTCTTCGGCTTCCAGGTCATCTCGAAGTAGGCCCACGTATCGTCGAGGCGTCGCCAGCGCTTTCGCTGCTCGACGATTCCCTTGAGCGCCACGAGGCGTTCAAAGGGAACGCTGGCCGTGAACTCCACGCGCTGGTCGTCGAGCGCAAAGAGGATCTTCTGATCGAAGAAGGCGGCGTCCATGCGCGACTCGAGCTGCACACCGGGACAGGCCTCTCGAACCGTCTCGAAGCACGTCTGCATGAAGTCCCGAGCCCCGCGCGAGTCATGGACGTTGCCGGGGCGATGAAGCAGATCGAGGAACTGCTGGGTCTGGGCCACGGTGGCGAACAGGGGGTAGTAGCTGCGGCGTCCCTTCTTCTGCTTGTTGTAGCCAACCGCCGTACCTTCGAGATGACCCTGGGTACTCTGGACCGAGCCATCGAAGTCGATGGTCACGCGGGGAAGCTCCTCCTGGATGATCCGCTCGAGCACCAGATCGACGGAGAGCTGACGGACTCGCTCGACGCAGAACTCGTCGGCTTCGCCAAGCGACCGAGAGATCGTGGCCACGTCGGGCAGGTACTTGACTCCCACGGTCCGCTTCACCACGGGGTCGTCGTGGTAGAAGTCGCGATCGCGAAGGCGGCGGTACCCGATAAAGAGATGGACGATGAGCCACAAGAAGATGAGATGCGGTGCGAAGGCCCGACCGCCGGACGGCCTAAAGCATCCCCGCAGACGTCCACGAAGATCCAAGCGGCGAATGAGTGCCTGCAGGACCACGAGACCTGCGAAAGAGCTGAGTTGCTGATCTTCGAATCGAAGTTCGGGGATCGACTGGCGGTGGGAGACTACGTCTGCTTTACTTCGCTTCATCGAAGGGCCTTTTTCTTGTTGGTGTTGGTTGGCGCTATACACCATAGCAAGCGGAAGGCCTTTCGTCTTTCTCATGTGCGACTTTGCATCACAATACCACGGATCTGTGTTGTCAATGAGCCTTCACTTCTTGTGAAGTCTCATCGATGGCCATGCTCGACAGTGATTCGCGAGTGGAAGGCAGTGAGAGCGGCTGTCGCGAGCGATCAAGCCCGCGCAGCGGGCGGAACAATGCAACTGGTGGGTTATCTCTTACTTTCCGCACATTGCGGACCGCTTTTTGAGTGAATCGTCTCAGCCCTCATTGGCCGTAGGCTGAGGCAGGAATCTCAAGCAACCGAAGAACCTCGAGCTGGACATCGGTCAGGTCGTCCCAGAAGGTCTTGATTAAGCAGCGGTTTTCGAAGAGCCGGTGCTGTCGAAGCGACCCAAATAGCCCCAGGATTTTGTCCGCCGTCGGCGTACGGCAGGCGCGTTCTTCCGGATACAACGGGATGGATTTGATGCCCTGGTTCTTCATGGCATCGCGAATCTGGCGTTCGATGAGCGCATGGATCGTCACGGCAATGAAGTAGAGGAAGAGGTAGGCCTCGATTCGCTCGGGCGTCTTGAAATTGACCGGGACGACCTCGGCGGCAGTCTTGAGTTGTTCGTGGCGCTTTTCCACGAAGGGTTGGTATTTGTAGATGGATAAGATATCGAGAGGCGACATCCGATCTGCAGGGATGTCGGTAATCAGCGGGTAGATGCCATCCGCGCTAGCGGAGATTCTGACGGCGTCAGCATCGACTGTGGCAACTGGCTTGTGCACGTAAGTCACACGACGAGAGTAGCGTGTCTCCTTCCCGGGCCGGCCAGGGCTCACCTGCCTGAGGGTCTCGCTCTTGTGGGTCGCGATCTTCACTCGTACCCATCGGTGGGTCCCAGTTTCGTTGATGATCTGGTCTGCAGCGGCTTGGACTTGTTTTCGAGTCTTGAGTTGTCGCCTGCCTACGCGCTCGCCAAGTCGTTGGAAGTCCTTCAGCGCCTTCTCGATAGCCCGATCGCGCACCCCCTCATCGCGCTTCCACTTCTCTGAACTGCGATACCAGACGATACGATAGCCCTCCGAACTTGGTGAGGGATCCTCCACGGCCTCGAAGTGCTCAGGAGGGTCTGTCTTACGGCGCGAAGACGGACGGTCCCAGATGCTCTGCCAGCCTG
>JAAESQ010001264.1 GCA_024229275.1 bacterium
ACCGGCGACATGCACAGCATCAACAAGGCGAACTTCGCCATCCTGCACTGGTTCGGGCTGCGCTTCGAGCCGCGTTTCACCGATCTGGAAAAACAACTGAAAGAACTCTACTGCGCCGATGACCCGTCGCTGTACGAGAAATGCCTGATCCGTCCTGTCGGCCAGATCGACCTGCAAGCCATCGCGGACGAGAAAGCCAACATTGACCAGATCGTCGCCACGCTGGGCCTCAAGGAAATGACCCAGGGCACGCTGATCCGAAAGCTGTGCACCTACACCGCACCAAACCCGACGCGGCGAGCAATCTTCGAGTTCGACAAGCTGATTCGCAGTATCTACACCTTGCGCTATCTGCGCGACCCGCAGTTGCAGCGCAACGTGCACCGCTCGCAGAACCGGATCGAGTCCTATCACCAGCTGCGCTCTGCGATCGCCCAGGTGGGCGGCAAGAAGGAGCTTACCGGTCGGACCGATATCCAAATCGAGATCAGTAACCAATGTGCGCGGCTGATCGCCAACGCCATCATCTACTACAACTCCGCGATCCTGTCGCGGATGCTCGCAAGGTACGAGGCGAGTGGGAACGCGAAAGCCCTGGCCATGATCAAAAAGATCTCACCGGCGGCGTGGCGCCACGTCCATCTGAACGGGCACTACACGTTCCGCAGCGC
>JAAESQ010001265.1 GCA_024229275.1 bacterium
CATCCGGGCGACGCGGTCGACTTCCGCAAGCTGACCGAGTTGGCAGCCGATTGCATCGAGGCGATTCGGTTGCCGTCCCAGGGCAAGGCGATCGTGCTTTTCGACTCGTACTACTTGTGCCCGACGGTCCTTGGGGCCTGTAAAAACAAGAGATTTCGCTACGTCGGGGCGGCGAAGAAGAATCGCACCTTCCGGCCCGACGGTCGTCCTTTTGACAAGAAACGGCTGTCGACATACGGCCCGAATACGCTCCGTCGTCTCGGCCGCTGGCACACAATCCCCAATAAAAAGAACCATCGCCTGGCCGATCGCGTGGGTCACCTGTCGCGAGCCGGCCGCGTGAAACTGGTGTTCAGTCGTCGCAAGAGTGAAGGAAGTTGGATTGCCCTGGCGACGAATGAAACTCGTTGGAATGCGAAAACCGTACTGCAACATTACTTGAATCGCTGGCCGATCGAGGTCCTGTTCAAGATGTCGAAGCAGCACTTGGGACTGGGCGACTACCAATTCCTACGGTACCGGGCTGTAGAACGATACCTACATCTCGTGATGATCGCCCACCTCCTGCTGACCCACCTAGCATGTGACAAGCTGGGTGCAAAAGCGATCCGTCAGGGAAGACGATTGCCGCTTCGACTGCCGAGCGTGGCTCAAATGCAGCACACCCTCCGATCCATGCTATGGGATGACGCCGTCAGCGCCATGGAGCAAGGACCCCGATACGCTGAAATAGGGAAGAAACTCAAGGACATCATCGAACTGTAACGACGCCTTAACGACTCAAGCGCGGATGCAATCGGCTTACAGTTTGAGTTATTCAGGTGCATCCCACACGCTCCGGCTACTGCTTTGATGTGACCAAGCTGGCATAGAGCGTATGATCGGTGAGGAAATGGAATGCCCATTACTTCGACGATTGGACCGTGGAAACGGCACTCAACGATCTTTCCATTCGGTTGAAGGTGGTGTCGGCATGACGATTATCAGGAAGACACCAGTGTGTGAGTGCTGAGTGGCTCACGCCCCGTCGCCGTTTGGTCGCTTAATCGCAGTGGAGATGGCAGCCATCCAAATGCCGTGCAAGCTCGGCAATCCGCACGAGCGAGGACTTGTACTCATTGCCATCTTCGAGGTGATCGGGCGATCTCCC
>JAAESQ010001266.1 GCA_024229275.1 bacterium
GGTGGTCACCGACAGCTGGTTCGGCAACAACGGATTGCTCAAGCCGCTGCGAGAAACCCTGGGCGAGCGCGCCCACGTGTTGACTCGGCTACGCGTCAACAACACGCTCTACGCGCTGCCACCGCCCGCTGAGGGGCGAAAGGGCCGTCCCAGAAAGTACGGCGCCAGACTCGGCTCGTCGAGCGAGCTTGCCGCAGGCTATCAGGCCCGGGCCAAATCCTATGGGGTATCTTTGTACGGCAAGTCTCGTGAAGTGCTTGCCCATGATCAGGTACTGATGCTCAAGACGCTCCGCTGTCCGGTACGGGTGGTCTGGGTATATCGGGGTAGCCAGTGGGTCGCCCTGGTGACCACTGACTTGACCCTGACGGTGGAGCAGATCATCGAATTCTATGGCGCTCGCTGGAAAATAGAAGCCGGATTCCGCGAGATAAAGCAAGAGATCGGAAGCAGTCAAAGCCAGACCCGCAATCCTTTCGCGGTCACCAACCATCTACACTTCTCTATGATGGCGACGACCTTGGTGTGGATATACGCTGATCGCATCAGTCATACACCCGCGCGGCGATATGCCACCAATGACAGAACGGAATTCGCCTTTGGCGATGTGCGACGATTGATTTCCAGTGTTATTTCGAAAGAGGGTTACGATAGCCTTTGCATAGAATCTCCCAAA
>JAAESQ010001267.1 GCA_024229275.1 bacterium
CGACTGGGAATAGCTTCGGGGGAGACGAGTGCCCTTCACGCGAATGCCCCTACCGGGGCGCCTCGCAAGAGCTTCTACAATCCATGAAGAGGCAATGCAGACCATGTCAGATGAAACGATGAAGCGAGTCCTGATAGCGGGAGCGACCGGCTATCTCGGCAAGTTCGCAGTGAAAGCCTTCAAAGAACGGGGCTATCACGTCCGAGTCCTGACGCGCAGCGAGAAACGCCTCTCGGAGCCGGGCCCCTTTTCCGCACCGGCGATTACCAAAGACGATGCGGACGAGATCTTCGTAGGCGAGATCAGCAAGCCCGAAACCCTCACGGGCCTGATGGACGGTATCGACCTGGTGTTCTCTTCTATTGGCATCTCCCGACAGAGGGACGGGCTCACCTTCGAGCAGGTCGACTACCAGTGCAACAAGAACCTGATCGATCTATGCCAATCGTCCGGCGTCAAGCGCTTCGTCTATGTCTCGATGCAAGGCGCTGAGAACATCATGCAGCTGGCCATTACCCAGGCCCACGAAAAGGTCGTCGCCGCGCTGCAAGATTCCGGGATGGAGTACCGCATCGTTCGCCCCTGTGGCTACTTCTCGGATATGGGCGCTGTCTTGGATATGGCCAAGAAGGGTCGCGCCTATCTGATTGGTGATGGCAGCAACAAGATGAACCCCATCCACGGTCGCGATCTCGCACGGGTCTGCGTCGACGCGGCCGAAGGCGACGAGCTCGAGGTCGAGGCGGGTGGACCGGATATCATGACCCAGCGACAGGCTGTCGAGCTGGCCTTCGAAGTAGTGGGCAAGCCTGAAAAGGTCACCGTGATCCCCATGTGGTTGGCAAGGGGCATCGTCAAGTTCATCGGCCTCCTGTCGACGCAGTTCGGCGATCTCGCTGATTTCATTGTCACCGCTGGCGAAATCGATGGCGTCGGCCCC
>JAAESQ010001268.1 GCA_024229275.1 bacterium
CAGTGCAGTTTTGGGATCGAGGTTCGCACGGACCCGCTCGAGAGGCTCTGAAAGGAACGCGGTACCCTGCCAGGGTTCCGGAATGGTCAGTCTCTGAAGGTCTTTAGGTGAGCGCACTGGGTTGTGGATCTGGGGCGTCGGTGTGAACTCGAGATCAATGCCCATTGGAACGAGCGGTGTCAGGATGTCCGAGAATATGATCGCCGCGTCGAGACCGAATCGCCGAATCGGCTGCAGAGTCACCTCAGCTACGATCTCCGGCGTGTAGCACATCGTAAGAAAGTCACCGGCCTTGGCACGAATCTCGCGGTACTCGGGCAGGTATCTTCCCGCCTGTCGCATCACCCAAACCGGCGGACGGTCGATCCTTTCTCTTCTGCACGCTGCTAAAAAGCGATTACTTTCGCTCACGCTCATTACCCTTTCCCTTTCCCTTTCCCATACCCGTATCCCCGTTAGCCAATCTCAGACAATGCTCGATCAAACGCCTTTACCGTGTCCGCGATAGTGCTCGGATCATGTGCGAGAGAAACGAACATGACCTCATATGCTGACGGCGCGCAGTAAACGCCCTGTTCGAGGAGTGCGGCATGTAGTTTCGCGTAGATATCTGCTGCTGCGGGGTCGATATCCTCGTACTTGTGTGGGGGCTCTCCATCCTGGAGAACGAGCCACAGAATCGAGCCGACGCGAGCAACCGACCACTTCTTGCCGTGATCCTTGAAGACGTCTCTGAGGCCTTTCTCAAACGCCGCCCCCAGATCATCAAGCTGGGTGTAGGCGCGGCCACCACCCTGGAGCAGCCGACGCAGAGTTGCTGCTCCGGCGGCCATTGCTACGGGGTTCCCGGAGAGAGTTCCAGCCTGGTAGACCGGGCCGAGTGGAGCGAGCTGTTCCATATACTCGCGTTTGCCGCCATACGCGCCGACCGGCATGCCGCCGCCGATGACCTTGCCGTAGGTCGCCAGGTCAGGAGAAATGCCGTAGTGTTCTGCTGCACCTCCGGGGCCGATCCGGAAGCCGGTTATGACTTCGTCGAGAATCATCAGGGCGCCGGTGCGGGTGCATTCGTCGCGTATCAGACGCATGAATTCGGAGCTCTGTACTAGCAGTCCGGCATTTGCAGGGATGCCCTCGATGATGACCGCAGCAATCTCGTCGCCGCGCTCAGCCATGACGGCACGAAACGCCTCGGCATCGTCCAACTCGACCACGAGGGTGTGACTCGCGAAAGCTTCCGGAACACCAGCAGAAGACGGTGTGCCAAAGGTCGCCAAACCCGATCCGGCTGAAACGAGAAGGTGGTCGGCATGGCCGTGATAGCAGCCGGAGAACTTGACTACGGCATCTCGGCCAGTAACTCCGCGCGCCAGTCGAATAGCGGACATGACAGCTTCGGTGCCAGACGATACGAAGCGGACCATCTCGAGGTGAGGCACAGTCTCGACAACCATGGCGGCTAGCGCGATCTCTTCGGCGCATGGGGCTCCGTAGGAAAGACCTTTTGCGGCCGCGCTCGAGACAGCCTGAACGACGTCGGAATGGGCGTGCCCTAGGATCAGCGGACCCCACGATCCGACATAGTCGACATAGGTTTCGCCGTCGACATCGGTGAAAGTCGCTCCGCGGGCGGAGGCATAGAACAACGGTTCTCCACCGACACTGCCGAAAGCCCTTACCGGTGAGTTGACACCTGCAGGGAGTATCTCGCAGGCCTTGGCGTAGAGCTTGCGAGAGATGTCACCGGCGCTCACAACCAGCCCTCCGCGAGAGCCTGGCGGCCGTGGTAGGTGATCAGGATGTCGGCGCCGGCGCGTCGAAAGGCATGCCAGTTTTCAAGTACGATAGCCTGCTCGTCTATCCAACCACGTTCGGCGGCGGCCTTGACCATTGAGAACTCGCCGGAGACATTGTAGACGGCCAGAGGCAGAGGGAAGGACTCGTGCAAGTCACGTACAACGTCGAGATAGGCAAGTGCGGGCTTGACCATCAGGATGTCCGCTCCCTCGGCAACGTCGAGTTCGGCTTCGACTAGCGCCTCGCGACGGTTGCGGGCGTCCATCTGATATGAGCGTCGATCTCCCTCAGAGGGCGCAGAATGGGCAGCTTCCCGGAACGGACCGTAGTAGGCGGATGCGTACTTCACCGAGTACGACATGATGGCTACGTGGTCAAGCGCACTCTCGTCGAGGAGTTCTCGAATGGCGCCGACTCTGCCGTCCATCATGTCCGACGGAGCAACCACGTCGGCGCCGGCGGCTGCGTGTGCGAGTGCCATATTTGCCAAGTGGGGCAAGCTGAGGTCATTGTCGATACGGCCGTCTTTGATCAAACCACAATGGCCGTGATCGGTGTAGGCACACAAGCAGACGTCCGTTATGACCGCGAGGTCGGCCCCGAAACGCTTCTTCAGTTCAGCGACAGCGGTGGGGACGATGGCGTCATCAGTATAGGCAGCACGACCGTCGAAAGCCTTGCTGGAGTCTTCGGGGACGCCGAAGATCAGGACCGACCGGATTCCGAGCTCGAGGTCCTTTTCCACCGTAGCTATGAGTCGGTCTACGGATTCATGGCTTATACCTGGCATCGCACTGATCGGTTCTGAGACGCCGTTGCCGGGCACCACAAAATGAGGTTGGACGAGCATTGCGGCGTCGAGACGGGCCTCGGCGACCAAGTCTCGAATGATCGGTGAAAAGCGCAATCGGCGCGGTCTATTGGTTAGGTCCGGCATAGTTCCTCCGCTAAAGATCTTAAGGTTGGTTGTTGTGGGATTCGGCAGTCGATGCCAAGTGCCACAGCTGCATCGCGGGTTGTGGGCCCGAGCGCCCAGTGCTGACAGGGTAAGGGCAGACCGCCGACTCCATCGAGATAGAGCTGAGCAGCGCGTGGCGAAGTGAGCACGACGGAGTCGAGACGATCGCCGAGCGGCGGGAGTTCGCGAGGTGGGGTCGGGCGCATCCGGTAGACGACAACCGGTAGCACTGTATGGCCTTCGGCCTCAAGAAGTTCCGGTAGCTCGCGTCGGCGGTCGTGTCCACACGCCAGGACGATCGTCGAGGATGGGGCGAGACGCTGCAGGAGCACCCCGGCGAGGCCCGCACCTGTGCCCGGTCCTTCCAGTTCAACCGTAAGACCGGCTTCTCGTATGCTCGTGGCGGTGCTTTCCCCGACCGCGGCAGTAGGTAGGTCGAGCAACCGCGGGAGCTTGTGCGAACGTGCAGCTTTGACGAAACGGTGTGGCGCTCGAGGGGAGGCGAAGACGAGCCACGAAGCCACTGGGACTTGGGATTCAGCAGTCGCTGTACGGATGACATTCCATCCTGCCCGGTCATCGATGTCTTCGAGTCGAAGCACGGGATATGCCCTCAAAGTCACATCGCATGGTCGTACCAGTTCCTGCAGTTCCCGGCAATCAGCCGGATGGCGAGTAATTAGGACTTTGCGGGTCATGGCTTAGCAGCGTGCTCAGCAGCCAGTCGGAGCGCCTCGAAACAGCCCCGGGCAGCGGCCTCACCGTCGGGGGCCGCACAGCCGACACGGGACACCGTGGCGTGCGAGATCTCCTCGTCGACTTCACCGAGCACAGCCTGCAGGCGTATTCCGTCTTCGCATGCCGTGGCTAGGGTTCCCAGTGGGAGATGGCAACCGCCGCCAAGAAGTTGCAGTAACGATCGCTCTGCATTGACGCAACGAGCGACCTCTGGGTCGTGAAGTTGGCTGAGAATCTCAGCTTCGTCTGAATCTGCTCGTGCCTCGATCGCGAGGGCCCCCTGGCCGGGAGCAGGAAGCATGACCTCAGGGGGCAGCTCCGAGTTTTCGAGGTCCGATAGATCCAAGTCGAGTCTCTGCACTCCAGCTGTTGCCAAGAGAATCGCGTCGTAGTCACCACTGCGAAGCTTCTCGACTCGCGTTGGCACGTTGCCGCGCAAGGCCTTGATCGAGAGCTGAGGATTCAGAGAGAGAGATTGAGCGGCGCGACGCAACGAGGAAGTACCCAGCGTTGATCCTTCGGGAAGGCCAAGCGGGTCGGCTGGTTGCGGATTGAGAATGCCGGGTCGTGCGATCAGGATATCGCTGGAGACCTGGCGCTCCGGCAACGCGGCAACCTGCAGACCGGGAGGTTCCTCCGTGGGGAGGTCCTTCAGCGAGTGAACCACGAAGTCGATGCGTTCGTCCAGGAGTGCCTCTTGCAGCTCCTTGGTGAAGAATCCCTTGCCCTCCATCTTGTGGAAGGCGACGTTGTGAATTTGGTCACCTTGAGTCTTGATGACGACGATCTCGCACTCTCGGCCGAGCTGATTGGAGATCATCTTTGACACGTGATGTGCCTGCCACAGTGCCAGCTTCGATCCTCGTGTTCCCAAACGCAGGGTTGCGCTCATCCTCGTCCTCCATTCTGAGGGCCACCTCCATCAGAGTCGTCGAGTCCGCGAAGGAACCCGTCGAGAACTGCGTCGGAGTGAGACCATGCCGCACCCTTGAGTCCACGCAGGGGAACCTGAACGAGCCGTTTTACAAGATCCGCAGCCATTCCCTCCACTGCTTCCCGATCACCGTCACCGAGATGGGCTAGGCGTTTGGACAGTGCATGCTGCACAGTACGCTCGGCGACATCACGGAAGGACTCATGAAGACTGCGTGCGACCGGAGAGAGGGCACGATCGAGCATACGGCGGCGAAGAATCAGAAGCTGATGCTCAACCAGAGTCTCGCAGCGATCGATTTCAGCCATGCGCAAAGTGCGGTTCTTCTCCGCTTGGGCACGCATCGCCTCAATTCCGTGCAGTTCGACACCTTCGTTCTGGTCGCAGGAAGGATCGATGTTGGGGGGGAGTGCAAGGTCGACCAGCAAGACGGGCTCATCTGCGGGAATAGAGTTGCGGATCGCAGCCACCTGCTGATTCTCCAGCAGGATGTCCTCCGATGACGTGGCTGCTACCACTAGGCCGACCCGCGGAGGTTCGAGCAATACCGAGTCGAGGGACAGAAAACCAGCGTTGGCATCTCCAGCGACCATTTCTTCAGCCCTATTCGGATTGCGGTTGGCTATCAATAGCTTTCGATCACGATCTCCGCCGCGCACCAGACGATAAGTCTGGCTGGCCATCTCGCCGGCGCCCAGAATGAGGACGGGCGAGGACGAGGCGGAGAGATGTTCGTGGAGTTTGCGCTCGACGAGAGTAACCAGGGAAACTGGACGACGCGTCAGTTCGGTTTCGGTCCGAATGCGTTTTGCCAGGTGAAACGCTTCATGGAAGACCTGGTCGAGGAAACCTCCAAGTAAATCCGCTTCGTGAGCGCGCTCGTGCGCATCCTTGGCTTGGCCGGCAATCTGGGCCTCACCAACCATCATCGAATCGAGTGCTGAGGTGACTCGAAATAAATGCCTTGCAGCGGCTTGTCCTCGGTGGACGTAAACTGCGTCGTTGTCCTCTGGGAGTTGGCAACTTCCGTTGGTGAGATCGGCCAGACTGCGCCGCAGATGAAAGAGGAGATTGCGCGAGTGGTGTGGTCCTTCGGTGCGGTAATAGAACTCGACTCGGTTGCAGGTTCCGAGGTAGACGAGTTCGGCGAAACCGGAGAGGCGCGCCAGCTCCTGGAGACTCTCACGAGGAAAATCGGCCGGCAGTGCGGCCTGTGCGAGAGATTTCATATCTGCTGTACGGTAGCTGGTGCCGGCCACCCCGATGCGGTCCAAACGCGCCTCCACCGGGAATTCTAACCGAGATCCGATCGCAGAAGAGTCATAGCTGCGTAAAACGTTTGTATTCAATCCCTGAGGAAGAGGCCTATTCCCTGAATTGTCGCAGGAGTGTCACCCGACTTGGACATTTGCGGGCGAAGTCGGCCACGAAGAATGGCGAGAAGAGCTATCATTCCCGAACGTAATGATGCTCAGGAGTGGCAACGAGCTGGGGTTTCGTTCAAGCACGCAGACGCACCAGATCGTGGCGGGTTGGTGGCATCAGGAGGGAGCGAGGAGAGACCATGGACAAGCTTGCCGCCTTCTATAGTTCCACGCTTGGTAAGAAAGTGCTGATGGCCGTAACGGGGTTCATCCTCTTTGGATTCGTCGTGGTTCACATGATCGGAAATCTGCAGCTGTATCTCGGTGCCGAAGCGTTGAATCACTATGCCGAGTTACTCCAGAAGAACCGGCCGGTCCTGTGGTCTTTTCGGGCGGTGTTGCTGTTCTGTGTGTCTGTCCATATTGTGGCTGCGGCTCAGGTTTGGTGGCGCAGTCGTTCGAGTCGTCCAGTGAAGTACAAGGTCTTTCGCCCTCCGGGAGTGGACTATGCCGCGCGCACCATGGCATGGAGCGGACCGATCATCGCAGCATTCATCGTCTATCACCTGCTCCATCTAACTGTCGGTTCCACTCATCCGGATTTCATATCGGGAGATGTGTACCACAACGTCGTGGTGAGCTTTCAATCGCCATTAGTAGCGGTGACTTACATCATCGCAAATGTCCTGCTCGCCATACACCTGTACCACGGGCTGTGGAGTTTCTTTCAGACGCTAGGGTTGGACCATCCGAAGCTCGATCCTTGGCGACGCCGGTTGGCAGTAACGTTTGCCGTGATCATCGGTGCCGGCAATACCTCGATGCCGTTGTCGGTATTGGCCGGCGTCGTGCAACTGTAGCGGGAAGGAGAGCGCCATGAAGCTTGAAAGTCGTATTCCGTCCGGCCCGCTCGACACGACGTGGCAGAAACTGCTTGACGAGATCAAATTGGTCAGCCCAGCGAACAAACGTAAACGAACTGTGATCGTGGTTGGCACTGGACTCGCGGGTGCCGCCGCTGCAGCCAGCCTTGGCGAACTTGGCTATAGGGTCAAAGCATTCTGCTACCAGGACTCGGCGCGACGCGCAC
>JAAESQ010001269.1 GCA_024229275.1 bacterium
CTTGGGACGCCTTGTCGGGCTCGCAGATGAGAGCGAGTTTTCCACAGGATCCTACCCAAGATAACAACTGGGTAATTCGCTGATTCCGGGCACCGTTTGCGAGCAAAACCGTCTGGCCTTTAAAGGACTTTTTTCTCGCCTGTTTCCACGCTGCGTCATGTGGTAAGGATAATTCGGGACGACGACCCGTGCCAATCTGGCCATTAAGGCGCTCCTTGCTGTTGTGGTGTGTTTTCTTAATAGAAGCATTCAGGAGTCAGGTATACCTTACATTCCGCGGATCCAAACGCGTCTTTTTCCGATTTTTCACGGTTCAAATTGAAGACCAGACATTGCTTTCCTCCATGCCCAGGTAGCGCAGGATGATCTGCTGAGTATCCGTCAATTCGTCCTTGAACTCTTCGAGGACACGCTCGTTCTCCACAATCGAATAGGTTGACAAGCGCTCAAAACGATCAAAGATCTTACTGGTCGTTGGTCGCGGGGCATCGCGGTCTTCCGGGTAGATGGCAAGGCCAGTTTGTCCCTCCTCATCCATCCTGTTGCGCACTTCGCGCTCGATCAGTGACTGAATGACCAAGGCGATAAAGAACAGGAACAGATTGGCCTCGACCCGGTGCACTTTCTTGAATAACAGCGGCGCGGCATTGTGAATGCTTTTGAACTGGCTGAAACGCTTCTCGATCCGCGGTTGATACTTGTAGGCTTGCAGGACCCTTTTGGCCAAGAGGCTCGTGTCGGTGCTGAGCAAGGGGAACAGACCATCCAACCGCGCTTCCTCCTTCAATGCCGAGGACTGGCGCCGCCAACTCAGGGTGTAGATCGTGCGCTCGCGGTTCTCGTAGCGAGTGTTCTTCCCAGGTCGCCCTTTGCTGAGTTGGACCTCGTAGATCTCCTGGATGGTGTTCATCTCAATGAGGATAAATTTGCTCACCTGGTGCTGACGCACAATGGCTGTTGCTGCCGCCTCTATTGCTTCTTTGTGCTTGAGATGGCGCCGGTTGAGCTTGGTGTTGAGCTCGAGCAGCGCCTGCTCAGCCCTGGCCAGGCGCTTCTCACGTGCCAGGCGATCACGTTTTCGCTTCACACTGGAATAAATCCAGTGGATCCGATAGCCGCGCTTGTGCGTAAAATGGTCGCCACTGAACACCGAGAAGTACTCGGTCTCGTGCTCGGCCTCGGGCTGTGGCCGGCGCCAGATCTCGCGCTTCGGATGCCGGCGAGCTCTCAAACGGCGCTTGAAGGCCGCCACCTCCGTCCAGTTTTCGGGCATGATGGTAATGGCACGTCCGCCGTGCCGTACGATGTAGTGCAGCTGTTCGTCCGTGCACAGCTTCGAATCGGCCACA
>JAAESQ010001270.1 GCA_024229275.1 bacterium
ACTTACGTCAATGGACGTCTCGTGCGCAGGAATTTTGCGCGCGCCTCACGCTAGTCTGGACACTTGGTGAGTTCTACTTTTTAGGCAAGCAACGGATACATCCGCACACTGCCTCGCAAGGAGAACAGCATGGCCAAACGAAGACCCAAGGCTCAACCGAAATCGCGTCGTCCCAAGAACTTGACTGACGGACAGCGAACCTATCGAACTCGTGGAAAAGTCATCCTCACGCATTCCGTCGGCGCCATGCCGATCATCAACCGCCTGCTGAAGCGGATGCGACTGCAGGAGTTTCTCCAGCGCCATCTGCCGCCGGAGGACGATCGCACCAAAGTCGACACGCCGCGGGTCGTGCTCCTGCTGCTGAAAAATCTGCTCGTCTCTCGCGAACCCGTGTATGGAGTCGCCGAGTGGGCTTGCAACTTCGGACCGGAACTGTTCGATCTTTGGCCCGAAGACCTGCAACACCTCAACGACGATCGCGTGGGCCGCTGTATGGAACGCATGTTCCGGGCGTTGGACACCAACCTGATCATGGACGTGGTGACTCATGTCGTCCAGGAGTTTGACGTCTGCTTGGATGAACTACACAACGATTCCACCAGCGTCACGTTCTACGGCGACTATCCCGACGCGGATGCCGAACAACTTTCCGACGGTCACGCGGTTCCGGCGATCACCTGGGGACACAACAAAGACCATCGTCCCGATCTCAAGCAGTTGCTCTATATCTTGACGGTCAGCGACGACGGCGGCGTGCCCATTTACTTTCAAGCCGCCAGCGGCAACGTCGTCGACGACCAGACGCA
>JAAESQ010001271.1 GCA_024229275.1 bacterium
GATTCTGATTGCCATTCGATAATGCCGGTATTGGGGGATGATGATAAGACTGGCGATAATCGCTACGAGCACTATGATGCCGAGTTTCGTGTGTCGGACCATGCGGGCCTCCCGCTAGCGATCGAGAACCGTAGTACCCCAGTATTCTACTGCCGTTGTTTCGCGTTTCTGGCCGAATTCGGTAATGTGCGCAGTCGTTGGCCGTCCCAGTCCAGCCATGGGGAAACCCTCCTCAAGTCGTCGTTCTCGATGACTGCGTTTTTCGTCTTTTCAACGAAAACGATAGCCTCGCCCTCGCCTGTACCCAGGTGGGCGGCAACTTGTGCCCAGTGATGCCACTCGTTTTCGGGCAAGAAGACAACGCCGGTAGTGATATCCGCTTCTTCGAGCGCAGCCTCGAGACTGCCGTTGACCGAATTGTAGCCATGGTAGGAATTCAATCTGGTGACGATTCCGAATGCTGCTGATAGCAGAAGGACAACGCCGAGCACGCTTCCTCCAAGCGTTGGAATCAGCTGACGTGGTCTTCTGCCTGGCCAGTTGGTTTCACAGGCCAGTAGGCAGATGCCGCGTGCACTCAGCAGCATCAGCGGTGCTACAGCTTCAAATAAATAGCGAGCGCCGTAACCCTGCAAGCCGTGTCCTCGAGTGAAGAGGTGTACCAGCGACAGGCTGGTGACGATCGCGAGAAGAAATAGGTCAGTTCGGGTTGCTCTGCGGAGCACAAACGGAACGGCAGCAGCTGAAAGGCCCAGGGCGATCACGAATGTGCCGGGAACCAGGTTCCATCCCCAGCCATGCAGTCCCGCACCCAGAGCGGTGAGTTGGGAGTCGAGATTGCGAATCCCATATGACAAGTATCCCAAACCGAGCATTTTAGATTCCACAAGCGAATAGGGGAAGCGGAAGAAGCTACCGGTGACATAGTGGTTTGCGAGAGCGGTTGGGGTTAGCGCAATCAACCCTCCAGCGGCGATCCACAAAACCTTGAGGTGGGGAAGCCCTCGTCGTCTGAAGTCGAGAAGAATGAATACTCCGAAAACAGTTCCTAGTGCCGCAGCGGAGGCAGGACGAATTCCGAATGCCAGACCGAGTGCTGCACCGAGGGTAAGCAATGGCCAGGCAGATACGGTCGAATGGTCTCGTATCCACAGCATGAGCAGTAGCGCCACGAGCAACAAGATTGAACACGATGGATGGCTCAAATGGCTTGCAAAAATCAGAGTTGCCAGCGGAGAGAGCGCACCGAAGATAGTGGCAAGTATGGCTACTCCGGGACCATACAACCGGCGTCCGATGAGATAGAGCAGCACAAGCCAAACCGGTGCGAGCAGGGGATTAACCATCCATCCCTTTCCAACAAACTCGCCCAGAGCCAGGATTGCAGGCCAGCCGAGTGGATGATGCGGAAGCCAAATGCCGTCAACGAGATTCACCCACGGCAGTGTGATGTGATCTGCATAATTTGGCGCTACGTGGCCTATCTGTCCATCGAGCAGCCAGCGGGCAGAAAGTAGGTAGGCAAGTTCGTCCCGAGTGTGAGGTAGCCGTTCGAGCACAGAGCCGGCAGTCCACAGTGACAGGGCTGTGAAGCCTGACGTCAAGATTGCCATAACAACTGCTGGACGGATTTTGGAAACTTGCTCCCAAACTCGCTCCCACCACTTGGGTGAGCCAAGGGATCCTGCAAAGGTAAAGACCGCAGCAAGGAGGAGCGCGATTGCAGCTGTGCGTAGCCCTGTACCGACCAAGGCCATGATGCGCCGAGCCGGCTCCGGTGCCATGCGAGTGGCTGCCAGACGCTCGCCTTCAGAATTCTCTAAAAGCAGATCCTCGTCCATGAGGCCGGACCTGACAAGTACCGACAGTTCACTACTCCCCTGAAGCACGACGCGTGTGGCGCGCACGTAACGACCAGTCAGCTTTGCTTTGATGGTGTAGGGCTGATCAAGGTTCACTGGCGTTGAAAACACTGTTTGATGAGGACCGCGGAAGTCTATAAACCAATCGCCAATAGGTGCTGGAATCAGCGGTTCGACAGAGAATCGGCGAGGAAGTGGGGCATGCGTCACCAGGCGTGAATCCTGATAGACACGAAGCCATGAGCCGCCTGGAGGAACTATCGAGTCACAGGCCTCGATACTGATTCTGGAGACTGGCGCCACGATCGATCTGGTCTCGATGACGGTATTTGACGCCTCAATCGTAAGTCGGTCATCAGCGCCGGTGATCGTCACGACTAGAGAAGGCTGCAGAGCCGCCCCAGCGATCCAGACAGTGACAGCGGTTGCGAAGTAAATCGTGGCAACACGCAAAGATGGATATGTTCGCGAAGAACTCACGTTCTGAAGATACACCGACAAAAGAATGACGGTAGATGTCGCGGCGTCTCAGTCAATCGTACTTTGGCGGCGGCTTATCCAGCGCGCTTCGTCTTTCATGCCGTATTCGTGGTAGACAACAGCCAAACGACTGTAGCGTTCGCGAACATCGAAACCGATGCTCCATTGCAGTTTCCTGAGGTCTATGGGACACAGGTGCATCGGAGTTGAATCGGTCTCTTCAAGATGGTTCGAACCATTCATCAGGCAGCTGAACGCGATGCAGTGGCGTATTCCAAACATGTGGGCCGTTTCGTGAGCCAATACCTTGCAGCTTCGATTTAGGATAAGTGCTGACCGATCCTTGTTGGATTCCCCATAGAACGCGGGATCGTAGCGAGCGAAGGAATATACAGCGACTCGTTCGCGGAGTGAGGCTTCCCCGAATACATAGTTCCATTCCGGGCCGGGATAGATGTCCTCCATGGTGATTCCCAACCAACAGTAGGCATTTGGAGGCAAGGTCTCCTTCAGAATGGAAAGTATGTCAGTTGTGAGAAGTTGTCGTCGCTGCGAGTAGGTGTCCATGCGGGTTGTGACGCGGTCGCCCAGAGTCACCGTGTTGAGGGCCACCACTTCGAGACCGAAGAAAGCTGCCGCGAAGCTTTCCAAGGCATATGTCGATGGGCTCGTGTCCTCAGGGAAGTCGTTCAGCGGTTGAAGGTAGATGACGTTACGTTGATCGTTTGGGAGATTGGGGCGCGCACGGATGTGCTGTTCATAGCTCTGACCCGGTTCGCGGTGAGCGGCGAGCCAGTCGTGAGAACCGGGGTGGGGCATCGATTGGAAATCAGACCCTGGTTGATACTCCTTCGGTTGGGGGTGCAGCGGGCGGGCGTGTGGGAGACGCCACGAACTCTTCCTTTTTGTTGCCTTGCATTAATTCGCTGCGTGGCAGCAGGAACATCACAGCCACAACCACAGCAAGTGGAAGGCCGAACAGCAGTGCATTCTTCTTGCCCATGTTGCGGACCATCATACGGTGCACTGGCAGCAAACCTCTGTAGGTGGTCCTATTGCTCGCGCAAGATCTGCGCGGGATTCACCCGAGTAGCCCGTAGTGCCGGAATGAGGCACGCCACAATGCCAACGATGGTCAAAAACGCGAAAGCACTTATGAAGGACGCGGGGTCAAAAGGCTCGATCCCGAAGAGTAGATCAGCCATGAGCTTGGAGCACGGAAAGGCGCTGAGCACACCCAAAAGCAATCCGCTTCCGACGAGGGCAAGGCCGCGAAATACGTAGCGACGGACCAGGCTTGCTGGCTCGGCGCCGAGCGCCATGCGAATCCCGATCTCACGAAATCGTTGGGCGATGTGATAGGCGAGAACGCCATAGAGACCGATCGCTGTCAGCATCAGAGCGATCGCCGAGAACAGACCTATAGAAAGTATGACGATTCGGAAGGAAGCAAGCTCGGCATCGAGGATTGAGGTCATTGACGCCTCCTCGGATAGGATGGCGTTGGCGTCGAGCTGTCGTATCGTTTCGCGGATGGGCCCAACCAAGGCCATTGGCTTGCCGGTCGTTTTCACAGCGAGCCGCAGGATCGAGGCACCCAGCTGCGCCGACGGCATGTACATCGCGCCATTGGGTACGTCGGTGATCCGATTGAGTCGTGCTTCGGAAACGACTCCGATCACGCGCCAGGGTTCTTCATCCCAGCCGATTCCAACGTACTTGCCGATCGGGTCCTGATCGGGAAACAGCGCTTCGACAGTTGATTCGCTCAGTACGACGACTCGTTGAGATTGTGGGAGATCATCCACTGAGATGTCTCTTCCGCGCAGGAGCTGGATTCCAATGGTGTCGAAGTAGTTTGGTGTCGTCCACCGCGCCATCGCAAACTGACGTTCTGTGTTCGATGGCCGCGGTTGGTCGGCAGGCCAGACCGGCCAATCTTGCCAAGGATTGAGAATCGGCAGTTTTGTGATCGTGGTGGCGGAGACCACTCCGGGCATCGCGCTGATCCGCTCCATCAGGGAAGAGAAGAACTGATGGCGCTCCTCGGGTGTTTCATAGTCAGTCTGCTGGATTTGGATGCGTGCTGTGAGCAGGTTCTCACTATCAAACCCCAAGTTGACGTGCGAAAGCTGTCCCAGACTACGGATCAGCAGTGCCGAACCGATCAGCAGCAGGATTGACCCTGCAACCTGCATGACGACAAGGCCGCTACGCAGGCGAGCGCTTTGGACACCCTCGGATACTCGTGCTCCCGAAACGATCTGTCGTGCCGGACCGACCGTTGTTGCGCGCAGAGCTGGGACGATGCCAACCAGAAGGGCCGTAACGATCGAGATTCCGAAGGCGAAGATAAGAGAGCTGGCGTCTAGCGTTGGGGGTGCGATTCCGACAGCACCTATTGGGAGAAGATTCAAGAGGAGAACCCGAAAGGCATGGGCAACTGCTATTCCAGCTAAACCTGCGAGCATCGTGATGAATAGGCTCTCGGTGAGCAGTTGCCGAATGAGACGGTTTCTCGGGGCGCCAAGTGCTGCCCGCATGGCCATCTCTGGGAGCCGCCGCTGACCTCGGGCGAGAAGGAGTCCGGCAACATTACCGCACGCAATGAGTAGAACCAGCACGGTTGTTGCCATCAACATGGTCAGACTAGAACGAACATTGCGCACCATGTAGTCGTGCATCCCGGTCAGATTCAGTGCCTTGTCCGCGTTGGTGTCCGGATACTCCTGCTGCAGACCTGCAGAGATGGTGTCGGCATCGCCCTGAGCCTGTTCGAGAGTCACTCCCGAGCGCATACGACCGACGACGAGCAAGCTGTGTGCATCCCGCTGCATGTCGATTTGCCCCGATCGGTCGATGAGGGTCCATACATCGTGGTCGTAGAGGAATCGGAAATCGTGGGGCATCACACCCACGATGGTGAAGGGAGTACCGTCGAAACTTACTGTGCTGCCGATGGCATCTCGAGAGGCGCCGAATTGTGTTTGCCATGTGCGATAGCTGATCATGGCAACGGTAGACCCTTCCGCCAGATCGTCTTGAGGAAGGAAATCCCTCCCTGCCGCAGGTGCTACTCCGAGAACCGAGAGCAAGTTCCACGTCACCATGCCGGCGTTCAGAAGCTGAGGCGTGTCGTTGATCATGACGACCCTTGGGTAGCTGCCGTTGAGAAGAGCGGCAAGGTGATCAAAGGTCTTATTGTGGTCGCGGTAGTCGTAGTAGTCGAGCCTCGAAACAGCCCCCGTTATCCGTCCCTCGTTTGTCTTTCTACCGACGATGAGTTGCTCTGAATCTCCGAACGGTACGCTCCTCAGGAGAACTGCATTGACCGAACTGAAGAGCGCAGTATTGGCTCCGATACCGATGGCAAGGATGAGCACCACGGTGAACGTAAAGCCTGGATGGTTTCTGATGTTGCGCAAGGTGAAACGTATGTCGAGCAGGAGCGTGTCCAAACCAGAACCAAGACTGCGTTCGCGGACCTTCTGTTTGACCTGTTCCGTACCACCGAGTTCCATCCGTGCTTGGCGGAGGGCTTCGGCGGGCGAAAGACCTTCCTTGATCTTTCGGTCCGTGAGGTGATCGACATAGCTCTCGAGTTCTTGGTCGAGTTCCTTCTCGATCATTTCTTTGCGGAAGATCGAGCGGAAGGTGCTTGCGATACGGGGCAGTATTGGCATGGCGTTGCTCCCTAGGACGTCGCGTCGAGGACCTTGGAAATGGCGACAACGACGTTGGACCAGTTCTGCTTCTCCTCGCCGAGCTGTCGCTTGCCGGCGGCAGTCAATTCGTAAAACTTGGCTCGCCGCTTGTTCTCTGATTCGCCCCAAGTGCCGATGATCCAACCCTCCTGTTCAAGGCGATGAAGGGCCGGGAAGAGCGACCCCGGCTGTACTTGGAATACACCATCGGTGATCTGCTCAAGACGACGCGAAATCCCAAGGCCGTGCATTCGTTCGAGAACCAGGGCTTTGAGGATCAACATGTCGAGGGTTCCGCGAAGAAGATCTGATCGGCTCTTTGTCATAGGGCGTCCTTTTCATGCCGAGCGTATTGCTCGTATCGGAAGTCTATACGAGAGAGGAATGCGGAAAGTTCTGTAGGCGCCTTCAAGAAAGTCGGAATCTTGTGTGTAATGAAGTGAACTTAACATCGTTAAGTATATGAACGGCGTTCATGTCGGGTTGCGGATTCACCAGGGTCAGGCCATAAAGGAGGCACACCATCGGAAGTTCAGACAGACGCAGTAGGGAGCGGACCGAACTCAGAGAGCGAATTTTGGAAGCGGCTGAGCGACTCTTTCTTACAGAGGGTTACGAGAGTGTCTCCATGC
>JAAESQ010001272.1 GCA_024229275.1 bacterium
CCGCAAGACCTTGTCATACATCCTCTTGTGCAGGTTGTT
This sequence comes from bacterium, assembly GCA_024229275.1. GTDB lineage: Bacteria > Acidobacteriota > Thermoanaerobaculia > Thermoanaerobaculales > Sulfomarinibacteraceae > JAAESQ01. Next base: position 40 of record JAAESQ010001272.1, read on the forward strand.
GAGAAATTCTTCCTCCAACAGATTGCTCTTGCGCGCTAAGGCCCATTCTTCGGCTTCCAGAATATTTGCCTGTTCCGCCTCATTCAGTTCGTTTCGTAGTGTGATATAGGACGGAATTAGACCTTCACGCTCTTCCTCGGTGAGTTCTGTTCTTCCATCATCCTGGGGGACGAGGGGATCGGTCATTCGTCTTCCCAGAGCGCGGAACCAGGCCGATTCAGTAGCCTTTGTACCAGTCTTTCCAGGTGCTCTTGCTCGTCAGTTTCATCTACCCGCTGATCTTCCAGTGCCATGCTGTGACTGGTCGCCCGTAGGCGTTTCTTCGCGAGTTCTCGAGCCCGATCCTCGACCAGCGACCTGAGAGGTTTTCTCGGGACGAGGGCGTAGACGAGCCGACAATCAAGCGCGCGAGCTGCCCGTTCAAGCAAATCTAGCGTAATGCTACCCGAGACTTCCGCCTTTTCGATGCCGAGCACGCGGGGCTGACTCACGCCCAGCCGCTTACCGAGCTGTGCAGTGGTCATGCCGAGCGCTTCACGGATCGCCTTGATCCATCCGCGCGGTGGGCGTGCCAGGATGTCCACGTTCTGCAGTATGCTCAGACGCTTATCAAGTTGTTTGCGGGCCATAGCCCTTTCCTGTGCACGCATTATAATAACCTTTACATTATTTTCTACTGAAATAAATATATGTTATAGGTTATTAAATGGCAAGAAAATAATAATCTATCTATTATTATTTTCTCAAGGGGGCCACAAAGGGTGCCTCTATAAGAAGTCAAGAGGGAAGAGTTCGTCGTCGAGGCAGTGAGTCTGTGGTAAACCCGGAGGGTTTTCCAAGGGCTGTGGGAAGGTGGCGAAGCCAGCTTTCCATAGGCCGTCAGAGTCACAGCCCGGCAAGCGCCGCTGCTCAAGCCGCCGCCTCTCGTTGCTTCTCGATGCGTTCGAGATGACTTGCGATAAGGACTTCTTTGTCGTACCGCGCGTCAGTGGTCATGAGCTTGTAGACCACCCTGTGGCGCTGGCGGGATAATGCGATGAGCGCTGCGACATGGGGCTTTGGATGACCGACGTAGTCGCGGATCTTCTTTTGATAGTAAGCCCGGTCCACCGCACTGTTGTTGATGGCGACGACCGATGCCGTGTACAAGGCGTGCAAGATCCGCTTATTCACTCCTCGGGCCAGGTGAGCGGTATCGAGTGCCTTCCCGCTCTTTCTGCCGATCGGTGTGACGCCGGAATAGGTCGCACTCTGAGCCTCAGTTGCCGTACGAGCCACCGGCAGCAGTTCCGAGACCAACGTCCCAGCAATGACCGGTCCGATTCCATGCATCTGCAGGAGTTTCACCCCCACAGGGTGCGCCTCTACGCGTTTGGTGATCTCTCCGTAGAGCTTCTTCAGTGAAGCGTTGCAGACCGTGATCTGCTGGGCCAGGAAACTCATTTCAAAGGAGATTGCCGAGCGTTCTTCGCCGGTAATGGAGATCCGGAGCGCCATGTCCTTAAGGAGCTTGGCTACCTTCGTCGCCTTGCCGCCATAGCGGCACCGATGGAGTATTTTCTCGATGCTGCGCAGCTGGGCTTTCTCCAACCCCTCGAAGCCAGGCCAGCGTTCCAAAAGGTACATCATCGCGCTGCTGTCCGGCTTCGGCCCTTCCCACTAACGATGAAGGATTTCGGGAGCGAGTTCAAGAAGCACAGCCCGCAGTCGCAGAATCTGCTGTGTCCTGTCACCCGTTAGGCGTCCGTAGGTTCGCGTGAGACGTGAAAGGGCCCGTTCCTCTTCAGTCACTTCCTTCACTATCCGGCATCCCCGCATCCGGAGGTAGACCATCCGCGCCGCGAGAAATGCGTCCCACTCATCGTCCTTCCGCGGCTGTCCCTCGACATCCCTGAAGTGATTGAGGGCTACCGTGTTGACCTGCCACACCTCTATACCAAGCTCCTTCGCCACGTCGGCGACTACACGGCCGTGAGAGCGCTTCGACTCCACCACGACCACAAGCTGCCCATTCGACCCAACCTCGAGCATCAGCTGAGCCAAGGCTGCCTCGATATGGTCTTTCCGATTCACCATCTTCACGCGATTCCCGAATTGCCCATCCTTGCCCAGCAGCACGGCTACGTGCTCCTCCTCAGCACAGTCGAAACCAACGATCCTTATCTCCAGTTCTTTCATCGGGGGGCCTCCCTCGCGTAAAATGGCCATGCCGCGCGTCGTCGAGCCTCTATCAGCCATCTTGGCGAGGTCCTTA
>JAAESQ010001273.1 GCA_024229275.1 bacterium
AGGGGTGAAAGCATCCGACTGTACTGACCCTCAGCCACCCCTTGAACGATGGGCTCGTCGTGATCACCTCGGTGCGTTCCGCTCGCCATTGACTCCCAGAGCTTGGCCAGCTCCATCGGTGCATCCATCTCGACTGCGAGCTTCGCGACCGGATCGTCTCTTGCAGTTCGTTCCGTGTGTGCCCGGCACCACGAGGATTCGGCGAGTAGCATCAAGTCAGCTCTCAGGGCATCTCGCAACTGCGACTCGTCTAGAACCTCCTCGGGTGCGTCGCAGTACACCTCGGCAGTCGCTGGAAACGCGAATTTCATGATCGTCTCAAGCATCTGACAGGCAGTATCACCCGCACCCACTTCTGCCTGGATACCCTCGCGCTGCGCAAGTAGGTCCAGGTCCTCGATCTGGACGGCCTCGGGTGACAAGGGTCTCCCGGCTTGCTCCGGCCAGTCGATCGTGATCCGGACAGGAAGGTGGAAATCTATGAACACGGGGCCGTAGTACTCCGTCCAACGACAGCCCACTGGATTGCCCACCTCGTCGAGCAAGTAGACGAGGTGATCCTCATCACGCGCCGTTACTAGCGTGCACGAGAGATCCGGCCACCGGACAAGATACAGCGCCATGGTCACCTCCTATGTATTGAAATGGGCAACTTGGAAAAATCGCGTCGTGTTCTCGATCCCGGCAGCGAGCAGCGCCTCAGGTGCAGTTTACGTGATTCAATCATGTTGCTGCCAATCGGAAATTCAACTTCGATGACTCTTTACAGGGTCGCAAGCCGACCGTCAGACGCAGCCTGTCACATAATGCAGTAATCGATAGGAAATAATACGTCGCCAGCAACCGGGATGAGCCTCAAGAGGAATCATGCCCACGCGCCTTCTTTTTACATCCCAAATGCAACATCCCCTTCCCAAACCGGTTGGCGACTCGATCGATAGTCTCCAGAAGACGATCGTCGATTTCACGCTTCTGGGGCTTTTCGAAGAGGTCGGCTTGCACCGGCTCGGACTCAGTCTGTTGCCAGTCACTTATCCCGACCCCGATG
>JAAESQ010001274.1 GCA_024229275.1 bacterium
CTTACGCGACGAGGGTTGCACGGGAACACGGGCAAGCTGCTTGATGATCAAGCCAAAACCCTAACCTTGAGACTGGATGCGTTCCGTAAGGCTTGCCAACTATGCCGCCTGTCGGTGCTCAAAATTCATCCACAGCCGCTCGTGGCCGTCAGATTACGGTGAGTGCCGATCATTACGCCGCTGCCTTCCAGGCGTAGCGATGATGCAGACCGCCAACGCGCGGCAGTCCCACGACTCTCGCTGTGGATGACGGTCTGATTTCAACCGGGCGATGCTTCGGCGCGTCTTGCAGGCGAGTGTGGACACGCTCGTCGTTGTAGTAGGCGATATAGTCCCGCAGTAGGTGGTGTAGATGCTTCTCATTCAAGACAATCACGTGATCCAGCAGCTCGCGCCGGCATGATCCCACCCATCGTTCGGCCACCCCATTCTGCCAAGGACTTCGGAAGGCCGTGCGCTTCGGCTTTATGCCGAAACTCTTGATCGTTCCCGCGACCTGGTCCGAGAAGATGGAGTCGTTGTCGCAGATCAGATACTGTGGCGCTGAGTCGTAGGGGAATGCCTCACGCAATTGTTGAATCACCCATGGTGCGGTGGGATTCGCCGTGACGTCGAAATGGATGATTTCTCGGCGACCATGGTCAATGATGAACCACACATACAAGAGACGAAACCCCACCGTCGGGATGACGAAGAAGTCCATCGCTGCAATGCCGTCCCTATGATTCCGCAGAAATGTCATCCATCGCTGTTGCTTACCGGGGTCGGGTGCTCGCTTCGGGAGATAGCGCGAGACGGTTGGTAGGCTGACGCTGAAACCGAGCTTCTTGAACTCAGCGTGGATCTTCCGAGCACGCCAGTCGTTCTCGATTGCCAGCCGACGAATGACCGCCTTCAGTTCTGCAGGAATCGGCGGTCGTCCGGGGCCTCGTTTTGAAATGGCTCTCCAATAGAGACGAAAACCCTTGCGGTGCCAGCGGATCACTGTGGCCGGCTTGACGATCACCAGGGTGTCTTTCCAGCGAGGCCACAACCGGAACAATGCAACCCAGAACGCGCGATCCAGAGGCGTGAGCCTGGGTTTCAATCCCGTCTGAGCGTATGTCGCAAGCTGCTGGCGCAGCGCCAACTCGACGATCGCCTGCTCGTTGCGGCTTCGCGGCGACATCTTGCGTGATCGCTCCACCGAAACACAGACTGATTCTCTGCCCGTGATCGGCGTATCATCAGTGGTTGGGTGGGCGTGATAGAAAGCGGAAGAAGCCCACGATTTTCGGCGCGGACCGATATTGATAACGGACAGCCCTGGACCCCATGAAGTGTCTCTTAGCCTAGACCCTCTGATTGTCCGAATCCCGCTGACGGGAAACACGCAATATGCTCATGGCCTCTCCCGGCGGCAGGCGCGGGCAATCATGAATAGTGTCAGCAAGCTAGCCGAGCCAAGCAAGTGCGCTGACGGCTCCGGTACCGCGATCGCCGTCCACAGCGCCCAGGCGGCGTAGGCTTTCTGGTTTGCGTTCAACGGCTCGGTGTGAGCGGAAGCGCAAGTGTACCAGTCGACACCCTCCGTATGGCTGTCCTGCCATTCGGTCGCCCAGTTCGCCCGCGGCAGCCCGCCGCCGGCGTCGTAGTCGCAGCTATCGTCCGGATACAGCTCGCCGAAGTAGGTGCCGTCGGGGTCGTAGGACTCGATATCGGCAAAATCGTAGAGAGTCTTGCCGTTGGCCAGGCAGTAGTCTCGGATCTGCTGATTTCGAAGATGCAGATTGCCTTCCAGCCCGGTCCCTACGAGGTGCCCGGTCATGTAGACGAAGACCACGCCCGGGTAGTCGACTTCTAGTGCATCCATGACATCCAGATATACCTGGATGTTCGCCTCGGAGGTATCAGCCTGCCCCTCCCAAGACCAGATGACGACATTGACGTCGCTATTCGCGGCCAGGTAGTCCCGGGTGCGATCTGCCCAGGTGGTTCGATCAGGGCTCCCGAGATCTCCCGCCACGAAGTAGTCGTGCAGGTCCAGCGCCCCCTCGGTCCCTCCGTCGTTCCAAGCGAAAAAATCATTGGGAAGTGCGAGGCCCAGCCCGCCTCCATTGGCGAAGTCGACCAGGCCCGTCAAGCCGCCCGTCAGTTGACTACCGTAGGAGGTGTGTCCGTAAGCGATGTGTAGCCCGTCTTTCGCCATCTGCATCGCTTCCTGGCTCAGCTCGGTGATATCGGTGTCGTCATGATCGATCAGGATGGCGGCCCCCGACGAATCGAAAGCTGCGGTCAATCCGACCAAGAGCGAAAAAACAAGACATCTGTACACAGCGCCTCTCCTGCACTAGAGCCCGACCAGCCGTGCAGCTCTGTTCCTACCATTAGAACTTCAGCCCAGCTGCGTCTCAGAGCATTCTGGACCGGGACCGTTGCAGTAGCAACGCCTTCGAATCGGCGCCCGGGACGCATACACCGCATCCCGCTAGCCGATTTCGCCTTCATCCGCTCTTTGCGAGCAGTCTCGCGGGTGTTGGCAAGTTCAGCAGGAACCGCACCACCAGTCCCGAAGAATATCTCGTCAGGGGCGCGTTGGTGCACCGATGGCAGACCAGATGTGAACCACCTAGCAGCACCGAGGTCATTGCACCACGATCTCGCCATGAAATCGAGAGTCCATCCCAAGTACAAGACGAAGTATCGCGTGAGCAACTGGCCCGAATACGATCGAGCGCTTGTCGAGCGCGGCGACATCACTCTCTGGATCTCAGAAGAGGCAATCTCTTCTTGGAAACCCGCACAATCCGGCCGGCGAGGCGGTCAGAGGAAGTTCTCGGATCAAGCGATCGAGACGGCTCTGACTCTTCGGCTCGTCTTCAGGTTGCCGCTTCGTCAAGCCGAGGGCTTCTTGCGGTCCGTGTTGTCATTGATGGGTGTTGGTCTCGAAGCTCCTGACCACATCACGATCTCTCGCCGTAGTCAGCAGCTCGATATCAATCTGCATCGCCTGGCAAGCAATGAGCCGATTCACCTGATCGTTGACAGCACGGGTCTATCCATCGTCGGCGAAGGGGAATGGGCCGCCACCAAGTATGGAGGGCGCGGCAGACGTGGCTGGAAGAAACTTCATCTCGGTGTTGATCGAACGGGCGTGATCGTTGCTCAGACTTTGACTCACGGAAGTGCTGACGACGCCAGGGTGGGTATTGATCTCATCGATGGCATTGAGGATGACATTGCAAGCTTCACGGCCGACGCAGCCTATGACGCCCTCGCGATCTACGCTGCCAGCGCCGCGCGGAGTGCCAAAGTCGTCGTCCCACCTTCGAGAAGTGCCACGGAATCCCGTCAACGAAGATCTCGGTCAAGTGCTCGTGATCGTACGATTTTGAGGATCAAAGAGGTTGGGCGTCGCCAATGGAAGAAGGAATCGGGATACCATCAGCAAGCCCGAGTCGAGAACACCTTCTTCAGGTACAAATCGA
>JAAESQ010001275.1 GCA_024229275.1 bacterium
CGTGGACGACATCACCATCCCCATTTACTACGCGCCGGATGCGGCTGACTACATGCTCGGTCTCGGTCGGCCGGGTGGTCGGCGCCCGGACGCCGTCGACTGGAAGTGGGCTGTCGACAACCATCAAGAAGGTGTCTGGTTGGGCGCCGTTCACAAGGGACTTCAGTACGTGCTGCGCGACGACAACTACGCGCGTCCTCTCAACACGAACTTCTACCGCAACCAGCCCCTGCTGATGCCACCTTCCTGGTTCAACAACGGCAATGGCGGCATTCGCATTCTCGAAACGCCAGAGGCGGTCGTGGCCAACAACTACTCAGGTCCCCGTGCTCTGTCCGAGGGTGACACGCTGCACTTCAACATTCGCTTCCTGATCACACCCTTCAAACCAATCGACACACACACACACTTCACAACCCGTTTTGTGCATCAGAACGTGCCAGTCGACTCGGTCGTGGCCTGGGGCGGAACGGTAGTGAACGTTCACCATGCCGCCGAAATCAATCCCTACATCAACTACCCATTCTTTGCTCTCGACAAGCAGTCGGCCTATATCTCTGAAGCACACGAGAAGGGCATTAAGGTCAAGCTCTACAACACGATCCGTGAGCTCACCTACCGCGCACACGAACTGTTTGCGCTCAGGAGTCTTGGCGACGAAATTCTCAACGACGGAGAGGGCGGTGGCCACTCCTGGCTGCAGGAGCATCTCGGGGACGGATACCACTCGGCGTGGCACGCGTGGCAGGTTGACGACGCGGCGATCCTCAACAAGGGAACCTCACGCTGGACCAACTACTACATTGAAGGGCTCTCCTGGCTAGC
>JAAESQ010001276.1 GCA_024229275.1 bacterium
CAATCTTCTCCCTCAGGCCCATGCTGCTCTCGCAGCGGCGCGTTCAGCTGCAAAGTGCATTGCGGTATTCAGCAATCCCTCGGCCCAAGTTGGCGAGCCCAGAGCATGAAGGTGGAGATAGGAAGCCCAGACTCGGCCTTTAACGATGCCGTCGCGTCCGCCACCACAACCGGTGCCCCGTGAAACGTCGAGGGCGGTACGATCCAGGTCTTTTCCTGACACGATATGCGAATAGTGGAATTCGTGACCGGCCAGCTCCTGACCGCGGAGGAAATACGGATTGTCGCGATCGACCATGGCGACTTCGTATCCGTGCCCCTGCGGTTTGCGGGTTTGCTCCACGACGATGTCTAGCACACCGGCCATTGGATAGTGTACGCCGTCCACGATCAGCTCTCGCGAGAGGTACATGAGACCACCGCACTCGGCGTAAACAGGCAGCCCATCTGTAACTCGCTGGCGGAGCTGCTCGGCGAGCACTCCATTCTCGGCAAGGCTCGGAGCAAATACTTCAGGGAACCCTCCACCGATGTACAGCGCGTCAACGTCCGGAAGCTCGGAATCACTCGAGGGCGCCACCGGCACAAGTTCGGCACCTGCAGCTACTAATGCTTCTAGATTCTCCGGATAATAGAAACTGAACGCAGGATCGGAGAAGTATCCCATCCGCACTGGTGCCTGGATTTGCGGCACCGGAGCTACTGGAAGATGGGTTTCGGGCGCAGCTGACGCAACCTTCATCAGGCGGTCGAGATCAACGTGCTCGTCGATGAGGTTCGCTACCCGCTCGATCGCCTGCTCACGTCGCGGATGCTCCGCGGCAGTCACGAGACCGAGGTGGCGCCCAGGAAGCGGGTCAGCGCCGCGCAGGCGCGGGATCGCTCCCAGTACGGGCACACCGGTGAAGGCCTCGATGGCCTCCCGAAGAACCCCCTCCTGCCTCTTTGTGCCAACGCGATTCAGAATCACGCCGGCCAGGTTGAGATCCGAGTCCAGATCTCGACAGCCAAGCACAATCGCAGCCGCAGTTCGCGTCTGCTTGGTCACATCGATCACGAGGACCACCGGCGATTCCAGCTTCTTGGCCAACTCGGCCGTCGAGTGACTGCCTTGCGCATCGAAGCCGTCATAGAGCCCGCGGTTGCCCTCAATAAGAAGGAGATCGGTGGCGGCACATGCAGCCACCGATCTACCGATGCTTTCATCGGACATGAGAAACGTATCAAGATTTCGGCAGGTCGTCCGCGTTGCCGCCGCGAGCCATGCGGCATCGATGTAGTCCGGTCCCTTTTTGTATCCGGCGACACGGAGCCCACGCTCAGCAAGAGCCCTTGCCAAGCCTAGGGTCACCAGGGTCTTTCCGGAGTCGCCGGATAGTCCGGCAACGGTCAACCGTGGGGCCTTCAGACTCATCGTCCGGCGGGACACGCTACCTGCCAAACCTCGTTACCTATTCACCCAGGATGAATCCGCAGGGACATTCCTCCCAGCACTTCTTGCATCCGTCGCACACCTCGAGCTTGACCTTGTAGAACTGGCCGTGGCTCGGTTCAGGCAGTTTGGCGAAGCAATTGTTCTGGCAGTACATCCAGCAGTTTTCGCATCCGAAGCACTTACCGCAGCTGAAGCACCGTTTGGTCTCTGCGAGCACGGCCTCGGCTTCGAGACCCAGATCAACCTCATCGAACGGTTTCTCGAGTCGATCCTGCGCCTCTTTGACGAAACGCTCGGCACGCTCCTGCTGCTCGTACCAGTCGAGCTTGAGCTTGTCGTGCCCGATCATGGATGTATCGCCGTTCCTCGGCAGATCGAGGCCTTGAATGGTGACATGGATGCTCTCGGCAGCCTTGCGACCCTGACCGATTGACGTGGTTGCGATGCCCAGGTTGATGTTGTCTCCACCGGTCCAGATGCCATCGACTCCCGATCGGCCCCACTCGTCTGCGTTGAGCCAACCGTCGCCGAGTTCCTCTGATCCCAGTGCTGCCAGAGCGGGCTTCTGACTCACGGCCGTAACGACGGTCTCGACCGGCAGTTCGTAGGTGTCGCCCTTGATGGGAACCGGGCGCCGCCGACCAGAGTCGTCCGGCTCGCCGAGTTCCATGCGCTGGACCAGCATCGCCCGGACTTTGCCATCGTCGTCCCGCAGGATCTCGAGAGGAGCAGCCAAGTACTCGATGTGGATGTCTTCTTCGATCGCCTCTTCGATCTCACGATCGATAGCTGGCATCTCAGTTCGGGTGCGACGATAGAGGATGGTGACTTCTGCACCCATCTTCTTGGACACGGTCGCGGTGTCAATAGTCAGGCGTTTGGAAACACGTGCGGCGTCAACCGCAGTGTCACCACCACCGATCACCACGACGTTGTCACCAATATCGACCTTCTTGCCTGAGTTAGCATGATTAAGGAACTCGGTGCCGGTCCAGATGCCTGGTCCGTCTTCACCGTCGATACCGAGGGTTTTGCCCTGGTGAGCACCGATGGCAACGTAGATCGCGGCGTAGTCCTTACGCAGCTTCTCAAACGTCACGTCTTTGCCGATTTTTGTGTCGAGGTGCAGATTGACTCCCAAGTCGAGAATCGCCTGAATCTCACCATCGAGCACTTCGCGCGGCAGACGATAGACGGGAATGCCATAGCGCAGCATACCGCCGGCTTTCGGCAGGCCCTCAAAAACATCAACTTCGTATCCACGGCGAGCAAGCTGGTAAGCGCACGAGAGTCCTGACGGACCAGCGCCGACAACCGCGATCTTCTCTTTCTTTGCGGACTCACCCTCGATCTTGGTGGCCTTCAGCCCCTTCTCGAGGCCGTAGTCGCCAATGAAGCGCTCCACCGAGTTGATGCCGACCGCAGCGTCTTTCTCACCACGGTTGCAGCTCCCCTCACAGGGGTGCGGGCACACTCGCCCCATCACTGACGGGAACGGGTTGGTCTCCATCTCGATCTGCCAGGCTTGCTCACACGCCTCGTCGAGGCTGAGACCAAGCTTCTCGCGCAGACTGATGACCATCAACCATCCACGAACATCGTTGCCGCTTGGGCAGTGTCCGGTACAAGGCGGCAGCTGCTCGACATAGCGCGGACGCAACGGCGATAATTGGTTGCCGCTACCGCCCCCACCACCAGCCAAACGCGACGCCATCTTGCCGCCTTTTTTCTTATCCTTCTTCTTGAGTAGACCCATACCTCACGCCTCCTCGGTCGCAGGCCGAAACACACCCTTTATGAGAGCTTGGACAGATGTACTTTAAACTCTTCCAGCTCGCCGAGGATGGTGTCGTGCTTTTCTTCGTCTCGAATCAGATAGTCGAGGAGAATCTTCTGCACAGGATCGGTCGCCATCTCTCGAAGTTCTTTGGCAACTCGAACCGCTTCGCGCTCGGTCTCATCGTGCTCCTCGATTTTGGTCCAGATCTTGGCCAGGTCCGCATGCGACATGCTCACCGGCGTCATGGTCATCGAGTCGATCAGGAACTGCTGCACCCGATGGTGCTGCACTGAGTCGTTTCGGATGATTTCCATGATCTGCCGAACCAAAGGATTGGTGGTTTCTTCCATTATTACAGCGGTCATCTCGATGGATTCTCGCTCGATTCCCTGCCATCGGCGAAGAACCTCGATCATGTCCTGAGTCCGCTGTTGACCCTTAGACTCTGCCATCGCACCCTCCGTCTTGGGGATTAGAAAGAATGAAGAGGGGCGGGATCGCTCCCGACCCCTCTTCAACCTAGAGTGTTAGTTTCTCGGTCACCTACTCCTCGGGCAGCGTTACGTAGCTGCCTCCAGCATATTTGTAGGTGCACTTTCCGGAATCGATCAGGAGCCGAAGTGCTTTCTTGCACATTCGTTTGTCAACGACTTCGTCGCCGAACTGATCGATCATTGCCTTGGTGACGTCCATCGGCTTGAGGTTCTTCTTGCCGTGCGTCGACTTCACCAGCTCGAACATTCCGTCCGCGAGCTGTTCAAGTGTTACCTCGGCCATGATAGTACCTCCTCAGTGACGCAGCTGCGTCGTCCGGGTGAAGCTCTCACCCGCATGCTTGAAGTCGTCAATGTGGTACTTGGTGAACGGCTGGTCGATCATTTCGAAGAACTTCGGCCAACCAATACGCTCGATCCACTCGCCCATGCGCTCATGCTTGCGCGCATTCGCAGCATAGACTTCGACGATCTTCTTGACCGCTTCGACCACCTCGGGCCATCGCGGCGGATTGTTGGGAAGGAACGGCACTGCCAGCTTCGAGAACTTCGGCGTTGTGCGTGCGTTCGAAACCTTGCCGCCGACCCAGATTGAGACACCGTCGGTCTGGGGATTGTTGATCTTCACCGCCGGGCAGACGGTGAAACAGTTGCCGCAGTACATGCACTGCTCTTCGACGATCTCGATCGACTGCTGACCGTCGATGGTCTTGGGTCGGATTGCGCCTGTCGGACAGGACGCAACCAGAGTCGGAATCTCGCACATCTTGGGCAGGTCGTCATGCGCAATCACCGGCGCCCTGGTGTGGACACCAAGGATCGCGATGTCGGAGCAATGCACCGCGCCACACATGTTAAGGCAGCAGGCGTATGCGACGCGCAGCTTCGCTGGGAGTTTCATCTCCTTAAACTGGTCGATGAGCTCGTCCATCACTGCCTTAACAACACCGGAGGCGTCCGACGCCGCGGAGTGACAGTGCACCCAGCCCTGAGTGTGAACGATATTCGAAATGGAGTTACCCATTCCTCCCACAGGGAAACCATAGGCTTCGACCTCTGCAATAAGAGGCTCGATCTTCGATTCGTCGGAGAGTAGGAACTCCACGTTATTGCGACTTGTGAACCGCAGGAAGCCATCGCAGTACTTGTCGGCGATTTCTGCAAACTTGCGCACGGTAGTGATGGCAAGGAGGCGGGGAGAGGCAGCTCGCACGGAGAATAGTTTGTCTCCAGACTCTCCAACATGAACCATCACACCAGGCTTGAGGATCTCATGATAGTCCCACTTGCCGTAGTTCTCTTTGATGACCGGTGGCAGGAATTGTTCGAAATGTGGCGGTCCAATATCTGTAATGCGTTCGTCAGCCATGTGTTCCTCCTTCCTACTCGTCATCACCGTCTTCGAAGATCTCGTCATCGAAGAAGATGTAGGGGTTGCTCCTCGGTGCCATCACCATCTCAGGAATCGGATCGAGTCCAATTTCCTCAAGGAAGTTCGACATGCCAACGCGCTGGATGAACTCTCCGGTGCGCTCACGGGCTTTGCCGTGCTCACCCCAGAGGTCCCAAATGGCATCGGTGAGTTCCTTGAGATCCTCGTAGTCCTCTTTCGGGTCCATCTCGAGGAACGGCACGAAGACCGAGCAGAGCAGTGCGCCACCAACGATCGGGGCTTTGCCACCGATGAGGATCGTGGCACCACGTTCCTTGCCAGGTTTAAGAGCCTTCGGCATCACGTTGATGCAATGCATGCACTTGACGCAGTTGGAGTCATCGATGCTGAGGTTTTTGCCGTCAAACTCCATGCAGGAGGTCGGGCAGTTGTCACAGATCTCGCTCTGGATGTCGACGGTCTTGGCATACTCAGCAACCTGGGCTGCGTTGACCTGGATCTCATCTTTCCAGATACCGATGACGGAGCAGTCCGAACGTGCGATCGAGGCGACGCAGTCGTTCGGGCAGCCTGCAAACTTGAACTTGTACTTGTAGGGGAAGAACGGACGGTGAAGTTCGTCCTGCCAGTACTGCGTGATGTTGTAGCACGCGTCGAGAGTGTCATACATGGCCCACTCGCAGCGCGCCGGTCCGACGCAGCAGCTTGGCGTGCGCATGTTGGAACCCGAACCGCCAAGATCCCAACCCTTTTCGGTGAGGTCCTTGAAGAGCGGCTCGATAGCATCGGTTGTCGAACCCAGGAAGACGATGTCACCAGTAGACCCATGGAAGTTGGTCAGACCGGAGCCGTGCTTGTCCCAGATGTCACAGAGCTGCCGTAGAGCATCCGCTGTGTAGAACCACCCAGACGGCTGGTTGACCCGATGCGTGTGGAATTCAGCGACGTTCGGGAACTCTTCGGCGAGATCCGAGTAACGGCCGATCACACCACCGCCGTAGCCCATTACACCGACCAGACCACCGTGCTTCCAGTGACTGATGTGTTCCTCGTAAGACCGCTCGAGCTGACCCAAGGCATCCTGAACCATGGGACGCTGAGCTTCCTTTTTCATCTCCTTGACAAAGCTCGGCCACGGTCCCTTTTCGAGCTCGTCAAGCAGCGGCGTCTTGTATTTCATTTCTGTCATGGCCACTCCTTTCGATTATTAAATCGTGCCTGGACGACACGCGTACTCACGGATGTCGATAGCGGCCCATTGACCGGCCCACCACAGAATCTGCGATGTACCGTTCATGACCGATCCTCCTGACGCGGGTAACAAAGACATAGCACGAGGGCCAAGCACTGCAACCCCTGTGCCAGCGGACCCGTCAAGGCAAGGCAGAATAAACCTATGAAAAGAGTTGCTTTTTCAAATAGTAAAGGGCTCAGCGAGAGTTCCAGTTCCCGCCCAGGTTACGGTCCCGTAACGACGCACGTGGAAAAATTCACATGCTGGGTCTTCACACATCGTTCGCCTCAAACGAGATCTCAAGTACTCGACGGAGGTTTCTCTCTCTCGACCAGACACGGGCCGGATCAGTTTCTCTTGTCGCGAAGGCGACCAAGGACCTCCTCAAGCGTGGCTGCATCAGCAGCATCCAATAGTGAGTGAGCCTGTTCCCGAAGTCCGGTGTGCGAATCGATGTCCTCCTCAACGGCAGGCGCCGGCACCTTGAGGATGCGACAGATGCTTTCCAGGTACTTCCTCGGCGTAACCGGCTTCTCCAAGTAGAGGGAAGGTCCAGTGATGGTACTCTCGGCCAGGACAGCATCTAGATCGTTTCGCACTTTGGGATCACGAGCATGCGCCGTCACGATGATAACTGGGATCTTCGCCCACTCACGGTTCTTGCGCAGTTCCATCATGAGGCGAATGCCTGACTTTCGAGGCATCACCAGGTCAAGAGAGATCAAATCGGGGACCTGCCGCTGTATCGCCTCCAAGGCCATTTCACCATCGTTTGCGGTCACCACGTTGA
>JAAESQ010001277.1 GCA_024229275.1 bacterium
CAGGGTGTGTCTTTCACGTCTTGTAACCACAGAGATCGGTCTGCGGACCCATTTGAGGCTGTGTCTTAGCGACTTCCCGGGTTGCCCGGCAAGAGCGCGGGCGGGCCATTTGGTGGCTTCAGCTAGAGAGGCTCGCTCTCCCCGTGTGGTCTGCTCCGTTTCTCCGTCTTCTACGGTTTCTCCTTTCACTGAGGCCCGCTGAGGGCTTCCAGCTACTCCGGATCTGCTGTGATCCCTAAAGAGGAGGCGGCTTAGACGACCTTCTCCTCACCGTCGCATTGCCGGAGCCATTTCACCTGCGGCTTATAGGCTCGGCTTACCGACCGTCGGACGACTTGGAACCTCACCGGTTTGTCTCAACGCCGTTGTCTCCAGGCGGCGACATGCATCACCCACATGGTCCCTCGCCGATAACCGCGTATCCGGCGTCAGAAGGATCGGCAGGGTCCGATCCCCAGTGCTTCATCTAAGGGCGGTGACTGGCACACCATGTAGGCCGAAATGCCGTCTCCCGAAGTCACTCTGCCTGGCTCCTTCGTGACCGTCCCTTCTCCGGACTCTCCGGTGGGACGACCCTAGCTGCGTACTCCCGCGGGTAGTTGCGAGGTTCGAGCAGAGTGTTCTGTAC
>JAAESQ010001278.1 GCA_024229275.1 bacterium
TAGCCTTGAGGCGTGGTAGGAGATCGAATCCGAGCAGGTAACAAAAGGCAAAGGCGACCTCGCTTTGACCGTGGCTGTCGACATACTGCTTCTCGACGTTCATGTCGGTGCAATGGCGCAGTACCCCTTCGATCATCGCCGCGACCTCGGAAGAGGAACAGCGTTTGAGCTGGGAGTAGATACAGGTCGAGCGTTTCGCAACGTGCCAGTAGATCATCACACCCCGGCCACCGTAGCGGATGTGCCATTCGGTCATCAGATTCTGGTCCCAGGACCCGAATTTCTTGCCGTCCGAGGCACAAGCCGTGGTGCCTTCCCCCCAGATGTGAGGGAGGCGTATCGCGAGGGTGGCGTTGATCACCTGGCGGATGGCTTCGCGGAGCGCATTCTTCTCAAGATAACGGCGACGGATATACAGGAGCTCGGGATAGGTTACCTCGTGGTTGCCCGATACCATGCGTTTGATGCCGGTGTTGGTACCGAGTCCATATAGACAGAGCAGAAGGCGTTGTTGCAGGGTCTCCCGGTCGA
>JAAESQ010001279.1 GCA_024229275.1 bacterium
AAGTAGGTGCTTCCGCTATCGACTGTTGCCGCCTCAACGCTAACCGGCTTGCATGGTACAGTTTGGACCTGAATACCAAGGAAGTAGTTCTACCGACAAGAGGGTCCAGGCGACGTGAAGAGTCTCAGCTGCCCAAACCAGGAATGTCCGCTGCACGGAAAAGTCGGTGCTGGAAGCATCGCTCGCCACGGATTCTACAGAACGAGGTCCGGGAGGAGTCGTCGATACCGGTGCGTCCGCTGCGGCAAAACGTTCGGCTCGACAAAAGGCACGCTGTACTTCCGTCTCCAGCATCGTCGGTCCACCTTCGACAACGTTGCTGCCCTCAGCATCGAGGGTGTCAGCAAGTCCGCGATCGCCCGGGTGACCGGAATCAGCTGGAACACGGTTGCTCGCTGGCTTGAGAGGGCGGCCTCTTCGTGTAGTCGATTCAATAACCGGACCATCACAGGATTCGCCGTCGAGGAGCTACAAGCCGACGAGATTCGCACGTTCGTCGGTGGCAAGGAACAGCCAACCTGGATCTTCGCCGCCATCGAAGTCGGGTCTCGGCTCTGGCTCTCGACCGTCGTTGGAAGACGAAGCTACCGGAATACGCTCGCGCTCTTTGAAGACGTGTCAAATCGAATAGATTTCGACCGTGTTCCGTTGATTGTCACCGACGGATTCTATTTCTACGAGAAAGTCGTCCGCCGCATCTTCGCGCCCGCGTGTCTATACGGCCAAGTCCTCAAGACGCGCAGGAACGATCGCATCGTCAAAGTCGAGCGAAGAGCGCTGATTGGAGCGCCCTGGCGATTCGAAGAAGCGCTCAATAACTCTGAGGACTCCTCGACATTGAACACCTCGTTCATCGAGCGGCTGAATCTGACCATCCGGCAGAGCTCGTCCTACCTTGGCAGACGAACGCTGTGCCACGCGCGGTCGAAGCAGGGGCTCGAAGAGCATCTCGAGTTGCTCCGCTGCTACTACAACTTCATTCGTCCGCATAGGGCTCTGAAGTTTGGGCGCGAGACCCGGACGCCGGCGATGCAGGCGGGCCTGACGAGCCGGCGACTGACATTCAGAGACATCTTCTCGTCGCCCGCGAGTTGTTTCTCATCGAAGACCATCCCATTTGTAGTCGCCGACTCAGCCATGCCGAACCCTATCACTGCCGCGCCGATGCCTTTAGCGGCGTAGCAACACTTGATGACGGAAGCACCGCGGAAACGCACGATTTGACATTTTCGACCGATTTCATTACAACCCAAGCGGAGCTGAAAGTGTCGCTTTTCAGCATAGAGGAGAGGAGTGGCTTATGACCAAAGACGACCTGGAACAGTCGAAAAGAAGAGCGCGGGACATTGTTCGCGGGGC
>JAAESQ010001280.1 GCA_024229275.1 bacterium
ACGGCTCAGCCAAGGAAGTCGATGTCCATCTCCGAATACTCCTCCAACCTGGCGTGCTCGACGAATCCAGGACAGAAACCTTACTAGACCTCTTTGACAGTGTCCGGGCCATGACCTGGCGGTTGATTCAGGAAGTGATCGGAACTCAGAGACAGAGGCAGATTCAGGTCTCAGATACAGAATCAGTGACGCCAAAGCAATTACGGATTCTTCGGATGCAGAAGTCTCCAGGTCATGGCCCGGACTTCGTCGAACAATCCTGCTGCCATTTTGGCTCGGGTGGAATCAATGACTCCAACACTACTAAGCAATCGAAGGAAAGTGTCAGTCTCTTTCGCCGAGCCATAAGCTATTCGCCAGTGATTGAAGCGGTCTCGACCAACTCTCCCCTGGCCCTCACTCAAGTTTGCAGCCGCGGAACTCGCTGCCCGGATCGCCTGATCTGCGAGAGATTTGAATGGCGCGGGTACCCGTTTCATCATCGCCAATGTGATTCCAGCTGCTTCTAGAGCTGTGTTGTAGGCAGTAAGTCTATTAGTCGGCTGCGAGTCATGCCTGGTCACCTCCGGGTTGTTCGGTCTTTGTTCTCGACCCTCAAGAGAGAACGGAGACCGTCACGGCGTAGCCAACGGCGAAGCCGGACTGACCGCCTCACGACACTCCTCTTGTCGAGAACTACGGCCTGACAAGTCATCCCGTCTCGTTTGAAGCCTCCCGAGTGACCATGCTTCGAAGCCAAAACACACCAATTACGCGTGGCCCCTTCCCCTGACCTCTGTGTCTGTTTCTGAAACCTGAATCTGTCTCTGACTTCTGCCTCTGTCACTGTATCTGCCACTGCATCTGTCTCTGATTCTGTTTCCGTTCTCTCACCCCGACACCACAACCTGCAACCGACAAAAAAACGCCGCGCATACGCGCGGCGTTGTTGAATACTCAGTCGAGTTGTCTGCTGACTACTCTTCCTTCTTCTCCTCAGCGTCAGCCTTGGCATCCGCTTTCTCAGCAGGCTTCGCCTCTGCTTTCTTCTTTGCAGCAGGCTTCTTCTTAGGTTTGGCCTCTGCCACATCCGCCTTCTTCGCAGTTGCCTTCTTTGGCTTCGCCTTGGCGTCCGCGTCATCGGCCTTTTTGGCAGTTTTCTTAGGAGCGGCTTTCTTCTTTGGCTTGGCTTCCTCGGCAGGCGCATCATCGGCCTTCGCCTCAGCCTTCTTGGTAGTCTTCTTGGGAGCAGCCTTCTTCTTT
This sequence comes from bacterium, assembly GCA_024229275.1. Lineage (GTDB taxonomy): Bacteria > Acidobacteriota > Thermoanaerobaculia > Thermoanaerobaculales > Sulfomarinibacteraceae > JAAESQ01. The sequence goes on from JAAESQ010001280.1 coordinate 1,243, forward strand.
GGCTTCGTTTCCTCCTCTACCGACGCCTCTTCCGCGGCTTCGGCGGCTTCCGCGGCTTCGGCCTCTGCCGGAGTTTCGTCTCCGCCCTCTTCCTTCGCTGCTCCACCGAGCATGCCCTTGGCACGATCCATCAACGACGGTTTCTTGTCTCCGTCGGCCGTTGGCTTGGCGCTCAGCTCATAATCCACGAACTCGATAATGGCAAGTTCAGCCGCATCGCCGTGACGTCGACCCAGGCGCATGATTCGAAGGTAACCACCAGGACGATCAGAGAACCGTGGAGCAATTTCATCAAAGAGCCTGCTGACGATCTCTTTGTCCTGGACCATTGTCAGGATGTCTCGCCGCGCTGCCAGGGTGCCGGTGCGCGCCTTTGTCACTATACGTTCTGCGACCGGTCGAAGCGTCTTGGCTTTGGCCAGGGTCGTAATGATCCGCTCATGAGTAAATAGCGCAGTCAGCTGATTTCTAAAAAGCGCTTTGCGGTGGGCTGAGGTGCGGCCCAACTTTCGATGTTGAACTCGATGTCGCATGTTTTCTCTCCAGATCTCACATGTCGAGCTTCATGCCAAACCCGAGGCCGAGGGCTTCGAGCTTTTCCCGCACCTCTTTGAGTGACTTCTCTCCGAAGTTTCGGATCTCGACCATTTCCTTCTCGCTGCGACCGACGAGGTCACGCAGCGTGCGAATGTCCGCGTTCTTCAAGCAGTTCATCGACCTGATCGACAGCTCGAGTGTATCGATGCTGGCGTCCAAAATTGTGGATTCCTCAGGCTCTTCTTCGGGCTCCTCCGGAATCTCGATCTCTTCCATTGCCGCCAGCCGAGTGTAGATGTCGAGATGACCCTGCACCAGCTGCGCCGATTGAGAGAGCGCCTCGTCGGGTGTGACGATACCGTTCGTCCACACCTCGAGTACGATTCGTTCGTAATTCGTCATCCGACCGAGCCGCGCAGGCTCGACACGGAAGTTGGCCTTCCGGACCGGAGAGTGGGCAGAATCTACTGGGATGAATCCAAGGTCCAGATCCTCAGTCTGATTCTCCTCAGCCGGAACGTAGCCGCGTCCCGACGCTACTCGAACGGTCATCTGAAGATGTCCGTCGGCAGAGAGCGTCGCTACATGGACTTCGGGATCGACGACCTCGACCTGGTGCGTGCCTTTGAACGCCCCGGCCTTGACCTCACCCGGTCCTTTCGCTTCAAGCTCCAGGAGGACTGCTTCCTGCCCGTGGATCTTGAATGGGATCTTTTTCAAGTTCAGGATGATGTCGGTGACGTCTTCGACTACGCCGGCCACCGCGGAAAACTCGTGGTCAGCACCCTCGATCTTGACCGCCGTGATCGCCGCTCCCGGAATAGAAGAAAGCAAGGACCGACGCAGAGCGTTGCCGACGGTAGTTCCCCACCCTCGTTCGAAGGGTTGAGCAAGGAACCGGGCGAACGTCTCGTCGCGAGTCTCTTCCTCACATTGAACCTGTGCAGGTCGCTGAAAATCGTGCCAGATCATTACGCCTCCACCCTAGCGTGAGTAGAGCTCAACGATGAGCTGCTCCTGTATTGGCACGCGGATCTCGTCGCGAGTCGGTGCTTCAACGACCGTCCCCGCAGAGTTCGCTACGTCGAGCTCGAGCCATGAAGGAATGCCGCGACCCTGCGCGAACTCCATCGACTCACCCACGTGCTTGATCTTTCGGCTCGCCTCTTTGACCGACACAACCATTCCCGGCTTCAGTCGGAACGACGGGATGTCGACCCGGCGACCGTCGACCTGGATGTGACCATGTCGTACGAGCTGACGAGCCTGGGATCGCGATACTGCAAAACCCAGCGTGCACACCACGCTGTCGAGCCTGAGCTCCAACAACTGCAGCAGGTTCTCGCCGGTCACTCCACGACGGCGCGAAGCCTCACCGAAAGTGCGGCGGAATGGACCCTCGAGAAGGCCGTAAACTCGACGCACCTTCTGCTTCTCTCTCAGCTGGAGACCGTAAGCTCGAACTTTACGGCGACGACCGGCACCATGTTGTCCCGGTGGGACATTACGGCGCTCGATCGCACACTTTTCCTTGTAACAGCGCTCGCCTTTGAGAAAGAGTTTCATCCCCTCTCGGCGACACAAACGACATACCGGCCCTCGATAACGTGCCACGTTGTGCTCCTTAGACTCGACGCCGCTTGCGAGGACGGCAACCGTTGTGCGGAATAGGTGTAACGTCACGGATGCTGCGAATGTCAACACCACTCGCGGCAACTGCACGAATCGCAGACTCCCGGCCTGGTCCCGGGCCCTTGACGCGAACGTCAACACTGCGGACGCCGTTCTCCTGCGCTTGGTCGGCTGCCTTTCGGGCGGCCAGCTGTGCCGCGTACGGCGTACCCTTACGTGAGCCCTTGTACCCGATACGCCCGCCGGAAGACCAGCAGATCGAGTTACCGTTGGGATCCACAAACGTCACAATCGTATTGTTGAAGGTCGCATGAATATGCGCCACCGCGTGCGGAACGTTCTTACGTTCACGCCGTGGCTTTCGCGCCTTTTTTTGGTCCTTCGCCATCAGTCGTTCTCCTACCCGTTCAGCCTACTTCTTAGCGACTTTTTTCTTACCAGCAACCGCTTGGCGCCTCGGTCCCTTACGGCACCTTGCGTTGGTATGCGTTCGCTGGCCGCGAACCGGAAGACCGCGACGATGGCGGACTCCTCGGTAGCTTCCAATCTCTATAAGTCGTTTGATGTTCATGGCGACCTCTTTGCGGAGATCACCCTCGACTCCACCTTCATCTTGAAGCAAGCGTTGGAGTCGCATCACCTCGTCTTCGGATAAATCCTTGACTTTGATGCCCTCATCAACCCCAGCCTTACCAAGAATCTCAATCGCTCGAGAGCGACCGATTCCATAGATGTAGGTCAAACCAATTTCGATTCTCTTACTTGACGGCAGATCGACTCCGGCTATGCGTGCCACGTTAATCCTCCTCGCTCAGCCTTGCCGCTGCTTATGCTTTTTGTTTTCGCAGATCACCCGGACCACGCCCTTCCGGTTGATGATCTTGCATTTTGTACACATTCTTTTCACTGACGGACGTACCTTCATTTCTCTATCCTCACTTGTACCGATACACGATGCGCCCGCGCTTGAGGTCATAGGGCGAGAGCTCCACGAGTACTTTGTCACCTGGAAGAATCCGGATGAAGTGCTTGCGCATTTTGCCCGAGATGTGAGCGAGCACTTCATGCCCGTTCTCCAACTCAACACGAAACATCGCGTTCGGCAAAGGCTCAACTACGGTTGCGACCACTTCGATCGCTTCTTCCTTGGCCATGGATCACTGCTCCTCAAGCCCTAGCACACGGTGGCCATCCGACGTTACCGCCACCGAGTACTCAAAATGGGCTGCGAGTCTACCGTCTTCCGTTCGTGCTGTCCAGCCGTCGTCATCGACCCGAACACGCCAGCTGCCAACGGTAATCATTGGTTCAATGGCGATTACCAGCCCCGGCTTCATGAGTTGACCGCGACCGCTTACGCCATAGTTGGGAATCTGAGGATCTTCGTGCAGAGCGCGGCCAATTCCATGCCCTACGAACTCTCGTACGACGCCGTATCCGGCGGGTTCGGCTCGTTGCTGAACTGCGGCTCCGAGATCGCCGATGTGCCCTCCCGGACGAACCTGTTGCACTGCGTCGTTGAGACATTGGCGGGTAATTGCTATGAGCCTTTGCGCATCTTCCCCAACCTCGCCAACTTCAACAGTGATCGCGGCGTCACCGTAGAATCCATCAAGTACTACGCCACAATCGACACTCAGGATATCTCCACTACGCAGCCGCGCCGCCTTACTCGGGATACCGTGAACAATCACATCGTTGATTGAGGTACACAAAGTAGCAGGGAATCCTCGATAGCCTTTGAACGCAGGCTCGCCACCAGAGTCTCTTACGATTTGCTCAGCGAGTTCGTCGAGTTCGAAGGTCGACACTCCAGGAACAGCGGCCTCACGCACTGCCGACAGCGCTCGATGAACCACGCAATTGGCGCGGTTCAGCGTCTCGAGTTCGGATGCTGACTTCAGTTCGATCATAGTCCCACCGGCGACCCAACCGCCTTCATCGCGGCTTCTGTCACGTTCTCTACCGAGTCTTCACCATTCACTTCAACCAACAGACCACGCATCTTGTATAACTCGATGAGCGGGACCGTTTGATCGTTGTAGACCTGGAGACGTTGCCGTACCACGTCCTCGCTATCGTCGCTGCGTTGTTCAAGGCTCTCACCAGTTGCATCGTCGAGGCCATCTTCGCGAGGCGGATTGAATTCGAGGTTGTAAACACGCCCTGAGTTAGGATGCGTGCGCCGACCTGTGAGACGTTTCATGACCAACTCGTCGTCAGTCTTAAACCAGACGACTCGCTCAATCGTTCGACCCAATTCGGCCAGTAGATCATCGAGTAGGCCCGCCTGCTCCACGTTGCGAGGATATCCGTCAAGCAAGAACCCACGCGAACAGTCGTCACTGTCGAATCGACGAAGGACGATGCCGTTGAGGACACTAGTGGGAACTAACTCGCCTTTGTCCATGTATCCCTTGACGCTAGATCCAAACTCGGTTCGACGTCGAGTCTCCTCACGCAGCATGTCTCCGGTCGCAATATGCGGAATGCGATAGCGCTCACTCAGAATGCGCGCCTGCGTTCCTTTCCCGGAGCCGGGAGGCCCGAGAAAAACCAGGTTCAGACTACGGAAGGCAGGACTCATTAGCGCCGCCCTTTGATGCGTCCACGGCGCATGAAACCGTCGTAGTGACGCATGACCAACTGCGACTCAATTTGCTGCACAGTATCCATCGCCACCCCGACAACAATCAGAAGCGATGTACCACCGAAGAAGAACTTCAGGCCCAAGCCCCCGGTAAACCATCCCGGAAGAAACGCATCAAGCGTCGGCCCAATGAGTGGGATAGTCGCAACCTTGAAGCCGGCGATCAGGATCTCCGGAAGAATCGCGACCAGAGCCAGGTATACCGAACCAACCAGAGTAATCCGAGTCAGAATCTTATCGATGAACTCGGCAGTCCGCTTACCGGGTCGAATACCGGGTATGAAACCACCGTACTTGCGCATGTTTTCGGCGGTGTCCTCGGGATTAAAGATGATCGAGGTGTAGAAATAACAGAAGAATATGATCGAGGTGAAGTAAATCAAGTTATAGAGCGGTTCACCCCACGCGAGTGCATCCACCACGCGCCGCAACCACGGCTGGTCAATCATCTGCCCCAACGTCTGTGGGAACGACATGATCGATGCCGCAAAGATCACCGGAATCACACCACCGGTATTCAGGCGCAGTGGCAGATATGTGCTCTGCCCACCATAGACTCGGCGACCAACAACACGTTTCGCATATTGAATGGGGATGCGACGCTGCGCACGTTCCATATATACGATAGCGCCTACCACCAACACCATGAACACGATCAAGATGACCACAGTGATGATGTTCATTGATCCTGTTTGAATGTCAGTGACTGTGTTGAAGATCGCAGCTGGCAGCCCGACTACAATGCCGGCAAAAATGATGAGCGATATGCCGTTACCTATCCCGCGTTCAGTGATCTGCTCACCCAGCCACATGACAAAGGCCGTGCCGGTCGTAAGCGTAAGGACGGTCAGGAACCGGAATCCCCAGCCTTGGATCTCCTGTGGGACAAGCCAAGCGCCACCTGGCGCCTGTGTGCGTTCCAGGAAGAAGGAGATGCCCATACCTTGAATAACTGAAAGGACAACCGTTCCGTAGCGTGTGTACTGGGTGATCTTTCGACGTCCCAGTTCGCCTTCTTTCGAGAGTTTCTCGAGGTACGGCCACACAACCGTCAGAAGCTGCAGGATGATTGATGACGAAATGTAAGGCATGATGCCCAAAGCGAAGATCGTCATGCGCCCCAGAGCGCCTCCCGAGAACAAGTTCAGGAACCCGAGCATGGTTCCCTTCGCAGCCTCGGTGAACTCGGCAATCGCCACAGGGTCGATGCCCGGAATCGGTATGAACGCACCGATCCTATAGATCGCAAGGAGACTGAAAGTGAAGATCACCCGCCTTCGTAGATCGGGGATCGCGAAGATGTTCCGGAAGCTGTCGATCACGACGACACCACCTCGCACTGCCCGCCAGCCGCCTCGATCTGCGACTTGGCCGATGAGGAGAATCTGTGAACTTGGACGGTCAACTTCTTGCTCAGGTCCCCGTTGCCGAGAATCTTCACCAGAGCCTCACTGCTGCGAACGAGTCCATGTTCGGCGAGAGTCTCAGGGGTCACCGTGTCGCCATCGGCGAACACTCGCTCCAGGTCTCTGAGATTCACGATCTGAACCTCGACCCGGAATATGTTGGTGAACCCACGTTTCGGAATGCGGCGCACGAGGGGCATCTGGCCACCCTCGAAGCCATACCTACGTGAATATCCGCTGCGGGACTTTTGACCTTTGTGTCCGCGTCCAGCGGTCTTGCCATTTCCAGACCCAGGGCCACGACCCACACGCTTGCGTGCTCTTTTGGCGCCCTTTGCCGGTCGAAGTGTGTTCAGCTCCATTTCAGCCCTCCACTTCCTCGACCGACAGCAGGTGGCTGATCTTGGCGACCATGCCACGGATGCACGGATCGTCCGGACGTGTCACCGTCCGCCCAATCCTGCCCAGCCCAAGGCCGGCGAGTACCTTCTTTTGCTTCCCCTGATTGCCGATCTGACTCTTGACCTGAGTGATCTTCAGGAGTTTCTGTTTCTTCTTCGCGCTCATGATTTCTGAGCCTCCTCTACGGCCTCGGCTTTGGCATCATCCTTGGTCTCGGCCTTCGCCTCGTCCTTGGCTTCGCCTTTGGCCTCTTCCTCAGCCGGCGGTGTGGTTTCCGCAACACCTTCTACGGAAACCTCAGCCGCAGGAGTTGGAACACCCGCGATTTCGATCCCACGCAGGCGACGCACCTGATCATTGGTCATCAGATTCGCGATGGCGTCGAAGGTGGCCCGAACCACGTTGAAGGGGTTGCGGCTACCGATGATCTTTGTCAAGACATCCTGCACGCCAGCCGCTTCCATGACTGCGCGAACGCCGCTGCCGGCGATCACACCTGTACCCGGGGACGCAGGGCGAAGCAGAACCCGAGTGGCTCCCCAACGACCCCACACTTTGTGCGGTACGGTTCCGCCGACCAACGGAATACGGATCATATAGCGTTTGGCCTGCTCGCTGGCTTTCTGAATCGCCGGCGGCACCTCACGTGCTTTGCCAGTGCCATAACCAACCTGGCCGGAACCATCACCCGCGACAACAACGGCAGAGAACGAGAAGTTCTTTCCGCCTTTGACCACTTTGGCAACGCGGTTGATGTGGACTACTGTTTCGACAAATTCGGACTCTCGGTTCATCATGGTCGTCTACCCCTAGAACTTGAGGCCCGCTTCGCGCGCGCCCTCAGCCACTGCTTTGATCACACCGTGAAACGTGAATCCGCCACGGTCGAACACGACGGCTTCGAGGCCTTTTTCCTTCGCACGCTCGGCGATTGTCTTACCGAGAAGTGTCCCGGCTTCGCAATTCCCACTCGATTTGAGCGAACCGGCGAGATCCTTTTCGACGGTCGACGCCGACGCCAGGGTCACGCCTGTCTCATCATCGATGAGCTGCGCGTAGACATACCGCAGGCTGCGATAAACAGCCAAACGGGGCCTGATCGAAGTCCCCCGAACGGTCTGACGAAAGCGACGTCGAATCCGGTCACGACGCTGTTTTTTATCTGTTACCCGACTCATACCGCGGCTCCCTGCTTCCCGGCCTTGATGCGAATGTACTCGCCCTGGTACCGAATACCTTTGCCCTTGTACGGCTCGGGTGGACGAAGAGCGCGAATTTCCGCAGCAACCTGTCCAACTTGCTGACGATCAATTCCAGTCACTACGACCTTTCCTGCCTTGGAATCGACTTCAATGTCGATGCCTTCAGGGATCTTGAAATTGATGGGATGCGAGAACCCAAGGTTGAACAAGACTTCGTTGCCCTGCTTCTCGGCCCGATAGCCGATTCCAATGATCTCGAGGCCCTTTGACCATCCTTCGGAGACACCTGTGACGGCGTTCGCGAGGAGTGCTCGTCCAAGACCGTGGTAGGCCCGCGTTTGGTTCTCGTCGTTGTCGCGCAGAACCTCGACCTGTCCGTCGCTGAGCTTCGCGGAGATCGACTCTTCGAGACCTACGTCCAAGGTCCCTTTGGGACCCTTGACATGGATAATCTTCTTGTCGACTCGGATATCTACTCCGGCCGGCACAGGAACTGGTTGCTTCCCAATCCGTGACATGACCAGCCCTCCGTTACCAGATCTCACACAGGACTTCGCCGCCCACGCGGAGACCGCGTGCCTGCTCGTCCGTGATGACCCCTCGGTTGGTCGAAATGACGGCCACACCGAGTCCATTGCGTACCTTCGGCAGGTCACCAACCGCGCGATAAACTCGGCGGCCGGGCCTCGAAATACGACGCACACCATGAATGACGGGTTCGCCGTCATCGGCATACTTCAGATAAACGCGAATCACACCCTGCGGTCCTTCCTCGAGGACCTTGAATGTGCGGATGTAGCCTTCTTGCTTGAGAATCTTCGCAAGCTCGAGCTTCATCTTCGACGCCGGCACATCGGTTCGATCGTGCCGCACAGTCGTCGCGTTGCGAATACGAGTGAGCATGTCGGAAACTGGATCTGTCATTGCCATCGTCGTACCCTCACCAACTCGCCTTCGTCACGCCGGGCAAAAAGCCCTCAAGCGCCAACTTGCGGAAGCAAACACGACACAGCTGGAACTTGCGCATGTAGCCTCGCGGTCGGCCACAGACTCTGCAGCGATTGCGATGCCGAATTTTGAACTTCGGCGTCTTCAAGCTTTTTGCGATGCAAGATTTACGTGCCACGGTGCCTCCTATCGACCCGCGAACGGCATTCCCATACCTTCGAGCAGGGCCTTGGCCTGGTCGTCGGAGGGAGCCGATGTCGTAATGGTGATGTTCATGCCAACCGTGCCTTCGATCTTCTGGTAGTCGACCTCAGGAAAAATCAAGATGTCACGAACGCCAAGAGTGTAGTTCCCACGGCCATCGAACGATCCCGAATTCGTGCCTCTGAAGTCACGAACACGTGGAAGCGCGATGCATATCAGCCGATCGAGGAACTCGAACATCCGGGTACGACGCATGGTGACCTTGAGGCCAACCGGCATACCTTCGCGTAGCTTAAATGCAGCGATGGACTTGCGAGCTCTACGCAGCTGGGGCTTCTGACCCGTGATGTTCGCCAGCTGTTCGTTTGCGGTTTCGAACAGCTTGGCGTTTCTGGACCCTTCACCCATGCCGATGTTGCAGGTGATCTTCTCGATTCGCGGCACCTGCATTGGGTTTGATAATTTGAAGTCCTTCTGAAGCTTCGGAAAGACCTCATCGCGGTATTTCTCATGTAAGCGCGCCATCGTACCTCCTACTGGTCGAGAATCGCGCCGTCGACCCTAGCGAAGCGGACCTTTCGTCCGTCATCGAGAAACTTGTACCCAACTCGAGTCTTCTTCCCGGTGTCAGGTGAAACGATCATTACGTTCGATACATGGACAGGGGCCTCGCGCTCGACGATTCCCCCTTTGATGTTCTTCTGCGGGTTCGGTCGCGTGTGCCGCTTGACCATGTTCACACCTTCGACCACGATCCGATCGCGGTCTCGGTGCACCACGAGGATGCGGCCACGCTTTCCGTTGTCCTTACCGGCAATCACCTCAACCGTGTCGCCCTTTTTCACCCTCAAGTTGCTCATCTCATCCTCCTAAAGAACTTCGGGGGCGAGGGAGACGATCTTCATAAACCGTCGTTCGCGAAGCTCACGAGCCACCGGCCCGAAGACGCGGGTTCCTATAGGATCGCGCTCGGTAGTCACGAGCACAGCCGCGTTCTCATCGAAGCAAATATACGAACCGTCACGACGGCGGGTCCGCGCTTTGGTGCGAACAACCACGACCTTGACGACCGTTCCTTTTTTAATGTCCGAATCCGGCACGGCTTCTTTCACCGTGCAGACGACGATATCGCCCACTCCCGCGTAGCGCGGTGCAGCCGAACCACCGAGTTGGCGGATGGCCTTCACCTTGCGCGCGCCGGAGTTGTCGGCCACAGTCAGCATGGTTCCCATCTGGATCATGGCGTTCCTCCTACTGAGCCCGCTCGATGATCTTGCGCACCCGCCATCTCTTACGACGGGACAAGGGGCGGCACTCTTCGATGAGCACGTGATCACCTGCATTGCAGGAATTCTCTTCGTCATGCGCCATGAACTTCGACGCAGTTCGCATGAAACGGTGATAAAGCGGGTGCATCACGAAGTTTTCAACCTTCACGACCACCGACTTCTCCGGGGCATTCGAAATCACAACGCCGACCTTGGTGGTCTTGCGCACCTTGCTGGCGACTTCACTCATCGCGCACTCCCCTCGACCCGACGCTCAGTCAACACTGTGAGCACCCTGGCAATGTTCTTGCGAACCTGCCGGATCTTCGTCGGATCCTCGATCTGACCTGTGGACTTCTGGAAGCGGAGCTTGAAGAGCTGCTCTTCGAGGTCACCAAGCGACTTCTGCAGCTCCTGCTCGGACTGTTCGCGCAGCTGCTTCGCCTTCATGCCATCTCTCCTCTGGCGACGAACCTCGTCTTGATCGGCAGCTTCATCGCCGCGAGACGCATCGCCTCGCGCGCCACATCCTCAGACACGCCTTCCATCTCATACAGAATGCGAGCTGGCTTGATCGCCGCCACCCATTCCTCTGGATTACCTTTTCCCTTACCCATGCGGGTTTCGAGCGGCTTCTTGGTGATCGGCTTGTCGGGGAAGATACGAATCCAGATCTTTCCCCCACGCTTGACGTGACGAGTCATCGCGATACGTGCCGCTTCAATCTGCCGCGCAGTGAGCCATCCGCGCTCCAACGCCTGCAGTCCGAAGGCACCAAACGAGACCGTTGAACCTCTCCGGGCTACGCCACGGATCTTGCCGCGCTGCTGTTTGCGATACTTGACCTTCTTCGGCATTAACATGGTGCGTTCCCTCTCGCCTACAGACCGCGGCGCAAACCGCGGGCACGGTGACGCTCACCGCGATAGACCCAGACCTTAACCCCGATAACACCGTAGGTCGTATAGGCGGTCTGGAAACCGTAATCGATATCAGCTTTGAGCGTATGCAACGGCAAACGGCCCTGCTGATACCACTCAGAGCGCGCGATCTCGGCGCCGTTAAGACGACCAGCACAGCGAATCTTGACACCCTGGGCGCCAAACCTCAGAGCGTTCTCCTGCGCCCGGCGCATAGCCCGCCGGAAGGCGATTCTGCGCTCAAGCTGACGAGCAACGTTGGCAGCGATCAGCTGCGCGTCGATCTCTGGTCGCTGAATCTCTTGGATGTTGATGTGAATGTCCTGACCGTAGCGCCGCATCAGGTCATCCCGCAACTTGTCGACCTCAGCGCCCTTGCGACCGATGATGATGCCAGGTCGGCCGGACAGGATGTTCACACGAAGCTTGTTCGCAGTGCGCTCGATGTCGATTGCGCTCACTGCGGCATTTGCCAATCGCTGGCGGAGCTCCTGGCGCAGCTGCAGATCCTCATGAAGAAGATCGGCATAATTCCTGCCTTCGGCATACCAACGCGACCGCCAGGTGTTGTTGTATCCCAGCCGAAAGCCGTACGGATGCGTCTTATGTCCCACGTCGCTCCTCCTTACGATTCCTGCACACTAAGCTCGACGGTGATATGGCACATCCGTTTGAGGATTCGGTGCATGCGAACCCACTTGGACGCCGGCCGCCCACGGCGAAGGCGCGGACCATCATCAACCGTGATGCGCGATACGACGACACTGTCGACGTCCACACCAGGCTGTAAATTCTCGAGATTGGCAAGAGCTGACCGCAGCAGTTTTTCCATATCCTTTGCAGCGTACTTGGAACATAGTTGCAGCGTTGTCAACGCCGGCTCGATCTTCTTGCCCCGCACCATGTCAGCCACGAGTCGTGCCTTCTGCGGTGAGGAGCGGTAGTAACGGAGTTGAGCTCGTCCTTCCATCATCCCCCCCTAGCGGATGCCCTTGTCCCTTCGACCAATATGGCCGCGGTAGGTTCGTGTTGGCGCAAATTCGCCAAGCTTATGGCCCACCATGTTCTCGGTGATGTACACCGGAACGAATTTGTGGCCGTTGTGCACTGCGATCGTGAGTCCCACCATCACCGGAGTGACGGTTGATCGGCGCGACCAAGTCTTGATCACTCGCCGGTCTTTAGTGGCGTTCGCGGCATCGATCTTCTTATCCAGATGATCGTCGATGAACGGTCCTTTACTAATTGAACGTGACATCATCCCCTCCTACTTGTGCCGCCGCGAAACGATGAGGCGATCAGACGCCTTGCGTCTGCGCGTTTTTGCACCCTTGGTCGGCTTGCCCCACGGGGACACCGGATGACGACCTTTGTTCCGACCTTCACCGCCACCATGAGGGTGATCGACCGGATTCATTGCCGTACCTCGGGTCTGAGGTCGAATACCGAGCCAGCGCGACCGGCCGGCTTTTCCGATTGAGACGTTGCTGTGATCTGAGTTGCCAAGTTGACCAATTGTGGCGAGACAGGCCGAAAGGATCATTCGCATCTCACCGGAGGGCATTCTCAGAGTCGTGTACTTACCCTCTTTGGCCATAATCTGAGCGCCGGTGCCAGCAGACCGAACCATCTGGCCGCCCTTTCCCGGTTTCAGCTCCACGTTGTGAACCTGTGTGCCGAGTGGGATATTTTTCAACGGCATAACGTTCCCGGGTCGAACATCGACGCGATCACCGGCAATCACCGTGTCGCCGACTCCGACTTCCTCGGGAGCCAAGATGTAGCGTTTGTCGCCATCTGCATAGTGCAGCAGGGCAATCAACGCTGAACGGTTTGGATCGTATTCGATGGTCGCAACTTTTGCAGGCACATCGAACTTGTCGCGCTTGAAGTCGATGGCCCGATAACGTCGCTTGTGACCCCGACCACGATGACGCGACGTGATATGACCGTCGTTGTTGCGCCCGTCCGATCGCTTGATGCCCTTGGTCAGCTTTTTGTGCGGCTTCGACTCGGTCTCTTTCGAGTCCAGCACACTGACAAAGCGTCGACCCGGCGATGTTGGCTTGTAATTCCGAATAGCCATCGCACCCTCCTCACACGGTCTCGAAGAACTCGAGCGTTCTCGAGCCCGGAGCGAGCTTCACATAGGCCTTGCGCACTGACTTCCGGTGGCTTACCACACGGCCGTAACGCATTCTCGGCTTGCCCTTTCGGTTCACGATATTGACCTCATCGACCCTGACGTCGAAGAGTTCTTCGACCGCATTCCGCACCTGAATCTTGTTGGCGCGTCGGTCGACCTCAAAACACACGGTGTTCTCGCGCTCTTGCGCGAGCGTAGTCTTCTCGGTAATGAGTGGTCTTACGATAATCTCCCGAGCCTTCATGACAACACCTCCGCCAGAGAACGGACGGCCGGCTCAGAAACCACAATCCACCTGTGGTTCAGCACTTCGTAAGTGTTCAACGAGGCCGCATCAAGCATCTTCAGCTCCGGCCGGTTGCGACTGGCGAGATGAAGATTGATGTTCTCCAGACCATCGACGAGCAGGACTTTCTGTCCATCGAGGCCCAACTGGCCAAGTTGTGTGATGAAGCCCCTGGTCTTTGGCTCGTCGATTTGCATGGAATCGAGCACCAACAGCCGACCCTCGGCAGCACGCTGTGAAAGCACTCCACGGAGCGCAGCACGCCGGGCCTTCTTGTTGACCTTCATTGCGTAGGAGCGGGGGCGAGGACCGTGAACTGTCCCACCAGATCTCCAAAGAGGAGATTTCTTCGTTCCTGCACGCGCGCGACCCGTGTGCTTCTGCTTCCAAGGCTTTGCACCGGAGCCGGCAACCTCACCACGTTCTTTCGTTTTGTGAGTCCCTCGGCGACGGCTGGCGAGATATGCCCGCACAACCTCCCATACCAGATGCTCAGCGACTTCCCGGCTGAACACCTCGTCCGGGAGCTCGACCTCGCCGACGACTTTGTTTTCCCAGTTCTTGACGTCTAACTTCATGGTCTCTCTCCCGCCTCAGGACGCCTTGATGATCCGGACGTAGCTATTTCGTGCACCGGGAACTCCGCCCTTGACGAAAAGCAGGTTTCGGTCAGCGTCGATCTTCACGATCCGGGCATTCTTGACGGTGGCTTTCGCGTTCCCTGTCTGTCCCGGCATCTTAGTGCCCGGAAAAACTCGCGAAGGCCACGCGGACTGCCCAATCGAACCAGGCGCTCGATGAAACATCGAGCCGTGCGATGCGCGCCCACCGCTGTGGCCATGGCGCTTGATCACACCCTGGAAACCTCTACCTTTGGAGCGCCCGCTGACATGGACCTGGTCCTCAACTTCAAAGATGTCGGTCAGCACCGCATCTCCTGGTTTGGACTCGTCTTCAGTGTCAACCGGTACTTCGCCCAGCACACGCGTCGGCGGAATGCCCGCCTCCGAGAAATGCCCAACGACCGGTTTGGGAGCATGCCGCCGCGGAGTCGCCTCCACCAGCCCGAGCTGGACAGCCTCATAGCCATCACGCTCGATGTTCTTGCGCTGCACGACGACACAAGGTCCGGCCTGCACGATTGTCACCGGCACGACCTTTCCGTCGTCATCAAAGATTTGCGTCATTCCGATCTTCTTACCTAGGATGCCGCGTACCATCTCGACCCCCTCACCGAGCGCCGTAGGCCTTGATTTCAACATCGACGCCAGCCGGCAGTTCGAGTTTCATCAAGGCGTCGATGGTTTGCTGTGTCGGCTCTAGGATGTCCAGGAGTCGCTTGTGTGTGCGAATCTCGAACTGCTCACGCGACTTCTTGTCGACGTGAGGCGAACGCAACACCGTGAATCGCTGAATATGGGTTGGCAGCGGAATCGGTCCCGAAATCCGGGCGCCGGTACGCTGCGCGGTATCCACGATCTCTGTCGCGGATTGATCCAGCAGACGGTAGTCATAGGCCTTTAGACGGATGCGGATCTTATCGCTCGCCATTTCTTACTCCAGAATCTCGGTGATAGAGCCTGCGCCAACTGTTCGGCCACCCTCACGAATCGCGAAGCGGAGGCCACGCTCCATCGCAATCGGTGTGAGCAGCTCCACCTCAAGGTTCGTGTTGTCGCCGGGAATGACCATCTCGACGCCTTCGTCCAAGTTCACCGAACCGGTCACATCCGTTGTCCGGAAGAAAAACTGCGGCCGGTAGCCCCGAAAGAACGGCGTGTGGCGACCACCCTCTTCCTTCGTCAACACGTAAACCTCAGCGCGGAACTTCTTGTGCGGTGTGATCGATCCAGGTTTTGCAACAACCTGACCGCGTTCGACGTCCTTGCGCTCCGTGCCGCGCAACAGCAGACCAACGTTATCACCTGCCTCGCCTCTGTCCAGAAGCTTGCGGAACATCTCGACGCCGGTCACAACTTTCTTCATCGTGTCCCGGATGCCAACGATCTCCATCTCTTCCCCGACATTGACCTCGCCACGCTCGACGCGACCGGTCACAACCGTGCCGCGACCAGAGATCGTGAACACGTCCTCGATCGGCATCAGGAAATCTTTTTCGATGTCCCGTTGCGGCAGCGGAATGTAGTCATCCATTGCCGCCATCAGCTCCAAGATTGACTTGCATTCGTCGCTGTCCGGATCATCGCTCTCTCCGGCCTTCAGCGCCGAGCCCCGGACGATCGGAATATCGTCGCCAGGGAAGTCGTACTCCGAAAGCAGTTCGCGCACTTCCAGCTCGACCAAGTCCAGCAGCTCCTCGTCATCCACCATGTCTACCTTGTTCATGTAGACGATGATGAAAG
>JAAESQ010001281.1 GCA_024229275.1 bacterium
CGCGATCTTCGCAGATGGCTTTGAATCGGGTGATACGTCGGGGTGGTCTGCTACGAAGCCCTGAACTGGGAACCTCTAGAGAACATAGCCAAACACCCTACCGCTGTGCGCGGTAGGGTGTTTTTCTTCTCAGTCCACGCTCGTGAGTGAGAGGTTCTTGATCAGTGATAGCGAGAGCTAGGGAGAACTCCGACGTGCTGCCCTCCGGATCGGCAGCCGTTGCTGTGACGTATTGAGCAGACTCTAGACGGATCGGGAACGAGGTGACGAACTCTGCCTCGCCTAACTCGTTAGTGGTGACGATGGTCTGTCCGAGGTAGACCTCGCCCTCGCCATGGCCTGACGGATCTGCTTCCCGATTGGCGTAGAAGTCGACCTCGAACTCGGTATCAGGTGAACTTTCTAGACGACCTGCAAGGAGAATCCTATCGCCGTTTCGGACTGCGGCTGTGAGTACGGGGAAGTTTTGGTGGCTGTTGGGACCGGTGTCAACGTCGCCTGGATCGTTGGGGGTAATCTCCCCAATAAGTGGCCTGTACGGACTGCCATCACTCATCAGGTCGATGCCAAGCTGGCCGTTTGAGAAAATCGAATTCCCGACAACCCGAATGCCCGTAGGTGGTTCTACCTTGGTATGCATATCATAGGTTAATACTCTGATGCCGGCGTCGCCGTTGAAGGCTATGGTATTCGACGCACCCTCTGAGAGACCGCCGATGACATCGCCTTGAGTGTTGTAAGAGACCTCCACTCCGTCCGACCAGTTACCCACAGGCTTGGTGCCGGTTCTGTCGGTACCGATGTGGTTTCCTTGAACGACATGACCTCCGCCCTCGTCAATGCAAACGCCAGCTCCGTACTGCCAGGATTCTGCCGAAGTCGAAACAAGCGCGCCGTTTCCAGAGATTACGTTTCCCGACCCTGGATCGGTCCCGCCGATGACGCTGTGCTCACCACCGACACTTACGCCGTAGGTCTTATTTCCGAGAGGAGTTTCTCCTGTTTTGTCAGTCCCGATGAAGTTACCGACGACGCGGTTCCCTTCGCCTGAGAACACCCAAACACCAATGCCAAAATAGTAAGTACGGGGGTCTGGATCCGACGACGATCTCTTGTATCCATTTCCAGAGATAACATTACCCTCACCGTGGCTGGTTCCGCCAATGACATTAGAATCTGACCTTATCCAAACGCCGAGAACCTTGTTGGGTATAGCTTCGGTTCCGGAGACATCAACGCCGATGTAGTTGCCGGCGACGGTATTTCCAGTGGCATCGGAACCCTGGATATAGACACCATACCAGCAGCCGGAAATGATGTTGCGTGAGCCGGTTGTAGACCCTCCGATGGTGTTGTTCGGGGACCCCAAGATCTCGATTCCTGCATAACCGTTCTCTAGAGCCAACTTGCCAAGAGCATCGACACCTATGAAGTTCCCTTCGACTACGTTATCGCCACGCTCGCGGAGAACGATACCGTCGCGGTAAAAGCTATTGATGATCAATCCGCGCACTGTCGAGTTACCAGACACAATCGTGAGACCATCAGCAAAGCCCGCATCACTGCCGCTGATCTCAATGCAGGGTGAATCACCGCAGTTCGGTTGTGTTCGACCATCAATGACAACCGGATCGGTGATGGTCGGAAACTCTGAGGTTGGCTGGATGGTCTGCAAGCCTCCCGGACCAATGTTGAAAGCGATCGTGTCGGTTCCGACCCCTCCGGCGTGGCATTCCCCGGCCGGTATATTCGTGTTGGCGGCTTGAAGCGCCTCTCTGAGGTCGCAGCTTCCGTTGCCGTCCAACTCAAACATAGGTCCATCGGCAATACTGTCGACAGTGATCGTCGTCGGTGTTGGGTTGACTTCACCAAGGTAGTAGGCACGTGAGAACTCCGAGGTGTTACCTTGAGCATCCGTTGCGGTAGAGGTCACATACTTGTCTGTCGATAACACCCGCGAGATATCGACTTCGAACTCTGCCCACCCGGAGCCATCAGTTCGCACGGAGGTTCTGCCAAGAAGTTCTTCGCCGTCGCCGTAACCGGATTCAAAGACCGACGAGGACAAGAAGAGCTCGATTACATAGGTGGAGTTTGGACGGCTTTCGAGATTTCCCTGGATTGCTGTACTGCCGCCGATTGTCGTTACAGCTGCGATAACTGGAAAATTCTGACCCTGATTGGCGCCCGCGTCCAGGTCGCCGAAATCGTTTGGATTCAACCCGTTGGGTATAAGATCGATTCCTTGTCTTCTGTTTGAGAAGATTCTGTTGGACAGAATCGTACATGAGGTTGCTCCCTCGTGGACTTCAACTCCGCCGCCGTTAAATGCAATTACGTTTCCTTCGCCCGGTGATGATCCGCCAACCAGATTGCGGGTGCTTCTTGGGCCGCAACTAACACCGAACACCCCATTGCCAAGCGGCTTTAAACCATCAGAGTCGGTACCGATGAGGTTCCCCTGCACGATGTTGTCGGTGCTGCTCGGTTCACCGCTGATCACGATCCCCCAGTACTCATTAGCGGAAATGACGTTGCCCTCCCCTGCAGCTGTCCCTCCGATCCGATTTCTCGAAGCATTCGAAATATAGATTCCGGAACCCTGGTTGGGTAGAGCTCGGCTTCCTGACCGATCAACACCAATGAGATTCCCCAAGACAGCGTTTTCTGACGAGTCTAGACATATCCCATGTGAACCGTTGCCAGAGATCACGTTAAGCGCACCAGGCTCGACACCGCCAATAGCGTTGTCGTTACCGAATATCCACACAGCACACCGCCTATTGCCTATTCCTTCGAGGCCATCGGGGTTGGTGCCTATGTAATTACCCAGCACTCGATTGCGACCGGAGTAGATAATGATGGCTTGCTGGAAGTTCCCAGAGATGACGTTTCGTTGTGATAGATGGATGCCGCCTATTCGGTTGTTCGAAGAGGTCGCAGAAATCGAAATACCCGCCCCGTTTGCCTTTTTCTCCGTTCCACTGGCATCGAGGCCAATATAGTTTCCTTCAAGGACGTTGTAGCCTCTATCGGTGAGGTGGATTCCACTGTGGCTTGAACGATTAACGACCAACCCTCGTACAGTCGAATTTCCGGCGGTGATGGTTAGGCCCTTGTCAACTTTGCATCCATCGATTTCGATGCATGGAGTTTCACCACAGCCCGGCTGTGTTTTTCCGTCAATGACAACCGGATCGGTGATGGTCGGGAGTTCTGTAAGAGGGTTGATGGTCTGCAGACCTCCCGCGCCGATGTTGAATGCGATCGTGTCCACTTCTAATCCGGTCGAGCACTCGCCGACTGATTCATCGGAGTTCGAAGCCTCGATGGCCTCGCGCAGGTCGCAGGTGCCGTTGTCCACGAGTTCTTCAAGACTACCGTCGGAGGTTCCGGTGACGGTGATGGTTGCTGCGTAAGCGCTGCCCGCACTTAGGCCAGCCATGAGACAGACAATCGAGATGATGCTCAATGTGCGGGCGACGGTTCGTGTCTTGGGTGTGATCATGAATTCCTCGGAGGCTCTATTGTTGGCTATTACTTACTGGTTCTGCACGATAAGGTGTTTTCAGTCTCAAACCACGCTCATGTGTGAGAGGTTCTTGTAGGGTCACCGCGAATGCTTCTGAGAACTCTGATGTATTTCCATCCGGGTCAGCGGCTGTTGCCGTGACGATATGGGCAGACTCCAACCGGATGGGGAACGAGGTGATGAACTCTGCTTCTCCGGACTCGTCGGTGGTGACGATCGTTTGGCCGAGGTAAACCTCGCCTTCGCCATAGCCTGACGGATCAGCTTCCCGATTGGCATAGAAGTCGACTTCGAACTCGGTGTTCGGTGAACTCTCTAGGCGACCGGCGAGGACGACTCTGTCGCCGTGCAGGACTGCGGCGGTGAGGATGGGGAAGTTTTGGAAGCCGTTGGAACCTTCATCTTCATCACCGGGGTCATTCTGTGTTACCCCGAGTTCGTAGAACTCGAAGTACGGGGGTTCGTGGATGCTCTGAATGGTGTAGAGATCAATTCCGAGTTCACCGTTTGAGAAAATCGAGTTGCCGACCATTCGGACTTGCTGGCTGTCGATGACAGATATGCCCTGCTCGGAGTTGAAGGCGACAAGATTGGTGTCCCCTGGTTGAGTTCCTCCAATCTGAACATTGTTGGAGGCGTGGATTTCGATGCCGATGCCGTTTCCTTTGTCATGCGTGCCCGTGACATCAGTGCCAATGTAATTTCCCGTAATGACAGCGCTACTTGCCGAAACGGTAATTCCGTACTCGAAGTCGTTGATCACAAGTCCCTTCACGACGATGTCATTCGCGGAGAGGAGGAGGCCAGTATCCGAATCGGGGCTCGTGCCGATGATCTCAATGCACGGACCGATACAGCCTGGTTGCGTAGTTCCGTCGATGATGACGGGCCTGTCGATTCTTGGGAGGTCGGTCACAGGGGTGATGACGTGGTGACCGCCATCGCCGATGTCGAACGCAATGATGTCTTTCCACCGTCCAGCGACGCACTCGCCCTGTGAGTAGTCGTATTTCGCTGCGATGATCGCCTCTCTGAGGTCGCACGTGCCGTTCCCGGCAAGGTTGTCGACTTTGTGGCTGTCGGCAGTGCCTGTCACTGTTATGACATTGGGATAGTCGATGCTGCTGACGGCTTGGATCGCTCTCGAGAACTCTGAGGTGCCGGCTTTCGGATCTGCGATACCTCCGTCCCAAATCGTTGCGGTGGCCGTGTAGTAGAGGTCTTTCTGATACTCCCCCCTACGATCCACACCGAAGGAAACGTAGCCTGCAGCGTCGGTGTCGGCGTAGGTGCCAGCTACGTAGATTTCGCCTTCGCCAAAGCCTGATGGATCAGCACCGGTGTTTGAGTAGACGGAAATATAGTAGGTGGTGTTCGGTCTGCTTTCGAGAGAACCCGTGATGTAGATGCCGAGTTCGGAACGAACCACTCGCTCGAGTACGGGGAAGTTCTGATGTGCATTCGGGCCACTGTCATGATCGCCTGGATCATTCGACGTAATGCCATCGTTACCAAGGTCAATGCCCAGACCGCCGTTGCTGAAGCAGCGGTTGACGCCCAGGTAGTTGGCTGAAGCTGCTGAGCCCTCGATCGAGACGCCGGCTGCATTGTTAAAGGCAACGGTGTTATAGCTGATCCAGGCTTCGCTTCCGTGGATCCGAATTCCGCAGTCGGTATTTCCAAGAGGGCTCACGTTCTCGACGTCTGTCCCGATGGAGTTGTGCTCGATTCTGTTGTCGACTCCTTTGACAATGACTCCAGGCGCCTGATGTTCACTGTCGCCGTTTCCGGAGATGATATTCCTTCCGGTTCTGAAGCTGCCGATTTGATTGTCATGGCCCTCGACCAGTACCCCCGCGAGGCGGTTTCCCAGAGACTGCGAAGAGTGTGGGTTGGTTCCGATGAAGTTGCCTCGAACTAGGTTATCGGCCGCCAGATCACCGACGATCGCCACTCCATAGCCGTTAGCGGCGATGACGTTGTGGCTCCGGAACGAGGTGCCACCGATCTGGTTGTTGGAGCTGTTGTCGATCAGAATGCCGGTGTCGCCATTGCTGCGAGGCTCCGTTTCCCTAGTGTCGGTGCCGATGTTGTTGTATTCGAGCAAGTTGCCGCCGGCACCGCGTATGACAATCCCGCTGCCGCTGAAACGGTTGACAACCATCCCACGAATCGTCGAGTTCCCGGCTGTGATCGTGAGACCGTCGCTGGATCCGGAGTTGCTGCCGTCGATCTCGATGCAGGTCCGGTTTCCGCATTTGGGTTGAGTTATGGCGTCGATGACAACCGGGTTGGTGATGATTGGCAATGCTGTAACCGGACGAATCGTCTGGACGCCTCCCGGGGCAATGTCAAAAATAATGGTGTCGAAATCTCGGCCGGCTTTGCAGTCGCCCACTAGTGTGTCGGTGTTCGCCGATTCGATTGCTTCGCGAAGATCGCACAGCCCATTGCTTCCTAGCTCTTCAAGGCTGCCATCATTCGTGCTGTTGACTGTAATGGTGGCGTGCGACGGCGTGTCGATTCGCGCTGCGTTTGAGAACTCTGAAGTGTTGCCGTTCGGATCTGTCGCCGTAGCGGTTACGTACCGATCGGACCCCGCGCTCCCGAAAAGGACGCGTGTGAACTCAACTTCACCATTCTCGTCGGTCGATACCGAATACCGGCCGCGAAAACGTTCGCCTTCGCCATAGCGATTGGCTTCTGCGTGTTGGTTGGCATAGAAATCGATCTCGAACTGGGTGTAGGGAGTGCTCTTGAGGCGGGCTTTGACGGTGAGGTTGGCGCCTGCTCGTTCGACACTGATGATCTTTGGAAAGTTCTGCAGACCGTTTGGCCCGATGTCAACGTCTCCGGTGTCGTTGAATGTTACTCCAGGCACGGACTCTCCTAGATCGCGTGGGAATAGGAGATCGATGCCGAGAGCATAGTTGAGGTAGATTGAGTTTCTCGTGATGTGATTGCCGCGTGCCGATCCACCATCGTGAGCGTCGGGCCATGCTTCGACAGTGACTCCCGACCAGTGGTTGTAAGCGATGATGTTTCTCGAGATTGTGTTTCCCCCTTGAACAAGGTCACCGGGGAGGGAAGTGATTCTGATTCCGTCACCGTGATTGCCGCGTACATAGCGGTAGGTGTCAATGGGATCGAGCCCGACCCCGATCATGTTGCCGAGAACTTGATTTTCAGGCGCGGTGATCCAGATTCCATGGGCCCCGTTGTTCGAAATGACGTTTCCTTCATTTTGGTTGATGCCACCAATGGTGTTTCCTGGTCCGTTGACGAGAACACCTGTCGTTGCATTTCCATGGTTCGGCGTCGCAAAAAAGCCGGGGGCTCCGATATGGTTGCCGATCAGAAGATTGCCCGTGGCCTCTGGACCATCGATCCAGATTCCGACGCCTCGGGTTTCGTCTTCATGGTCTTCGATCACGCCGTTGCCGGAAATCGCATTGCGAGCGTGGTCCCTGACTCCGCCGATGGTGTTGTTTGACGAATTGTGAATGACGATGCCGTTGTGCACATTGGGCAAAATGCGAGAACCTCTATCACTGAGGCCAATGCGATTTCCTTCGATGAGGTTGTTCCCGCCGCCGGTGATGTAGATGCCATTGAGGCCGAAACGGTTGATGATCAGCCCCCGCAAAGTCGTGTTTCCAGATGCGATAATGAAACCATTACTCTCGCCAGCGTGAATGCCGCTGATTTCGACGCAATGAGACCGACCGCAACTCTGTTCGGTACTGCCATCAATCTCCACAGGGTCCGTGATATCCGGCAACGGAGCCTCCAGGATGAAACTGAAAGACGGGTAATCTAGGTCGAAGACAATTCTGTCTTTGCCGGATCCTGCCGCGCATTCACCGACGACAGTGTCGGTGTTTGAAGCTTCAATCGCTTCACGCAGGTCACACTGACCGTTGCCGTCGAGTTCCTGCAGCGTGCCGTCGGATTGCCTGGTAACAGTGATAGTTGCGGCATGAACCGAAATCAATCCAAAACAGAACACAAGGCAGATGGCCGAAACTGAGCCGAACAAATGGTGAACGGTTTGCGCGGTCCGGGGTGCGTTTGTCTTCATCATGAACCTCTCGTGCCGGCTGCAACTCAAAAGCATGGTCTGAAAAACGATCCCTGAGTGGGCAGGTCTCTCTCAGAATTCCGCAATTCGACGACTTTCTTCCATTGTCGAGCTTTTTGACGTCTTCGTCAAAACTCTGCTGTGTGATCGTGGTCACAGTTTGTAGCAAACGACCTGAGAGTCATACGAGGTGGGGTTCATTAAGAATATTCGGGCGAGGATGTGTCGTGTCGGCGATTGGGTGAAGTTCTCTCGGCTGACCCTATTGCTGGACTCCATCCAGTTGTTTGGCGCGACGGGGAGTCTTTAGTCCGGGTCTACGTGTGAACGCGGATGGCTCAGACGCCGTGATAGCCAGAGCCATCGAGAACTCCGACGTGTTGCCTTCCGGGTCGGCGGCCGTCGCGGTGACGTACAGGGCAGACTCCAGTCTTATAGGGAACGAGGTGATGAATTCAGCTTCGCCGAGATCGTCGGTGGTGACGATGGTCTGTCCAAGATAGACCTCACCCTCGCCGTGACCTGACGGGTCAGCTTCCTGGTTTGCGTAGAAGTC
>JAAESQ010001282.1 GCA_024229275.1 bacterium
ATCCGGAGCGAGTTTGATCACCACAGGCACGTTCTTGCCGAGTTTCTCGACCACCTCATCGCGCCGAGTACAGACTCTACCCAGCAGCTCTTCGAGGAAGCCACGTTCCTGCAGTTTTCGCAGGCCTGGCGTGTTTGGCGATGAAATATTGATTGCCAAGTAGTCGCCGAGTTCAGCGAAACGACTGATCAGCAGTTCATAGTCGCCGGCCGCCTCCTCGAGCGGAGTGTCCTTCTGCTTGCCGAGGTTGACCCCCAGAATCAGTCCACCGGGCCGCCGACCTTGCAGACGTCGGGCCAGATAGTCGGCACCGCGGCCGGGAAAACCCATGCGATTGATGACCGAACGATCGTCTACAAGCCGAAAGACGCGGGGCCTGGGGTTTCCAGGCTGCGGTTTGGGGGTCACGGTGCCGACTTCAACGTGTCCAAAGCCGAGGGCTGCGAGTCCTTGCCAGCCGTCCCCATCCTTGTCGTAACCCGCCGCAAGGCCAACCCGATTGGGAAACGTAAGCCCCATCGCCTGCACAGGCTCGCTCTCTGGCACTGCGAAGAGTTTCTGAAGGGCCACACGCGTCGGTGCGAAAGCCCCTGCCCGAGCGATCGCGCTGAGAGCCAGCCCATGAGCCGTCTCTGGGTCTAGTCGAAAAAGAACTGATCGTGACAGTGCGTAGATCATGGTGTTGAGCTGGACTGATTCATGGATCCACTACACCTCGAGTCGTTTGACGAACGGCTCGTAGGTCATGAAGTCGGCGTGATGGATGATCCATGCCTCCGTCGTGCGCGCGACCATGTTGCCCTCTCCGGCATGGGTCGCAACGATGTGGCTGACGGCATCGGGTAGACCACACTCCATCGCCAGCGAGACGCCGGTAAAGGGATGCCGCAGGTACTTGCCGCGCGGGCTCTGCTGCGTGCCGCCTGCATCTGCATGCTCATACTCCAGCAACTTTCCGACATCCGCCAGAATTGCTCCGGCGATCAGCACATCCATGTCGACCGCAAGCGCGTCACCCATGAACTCCTCGATCTTTCTGCCCGAATCCCGCGACACGTGGACCACAAGACGCTTATGGGCAAGAAAGCTCACAGGGCAACCCTCCACCTTGAGGGTGAACGGGATCTGGTCAAGATCGTCCGGTGTGAGGGGCGACAGCTCGAATGCTCGAACCCAACAGTCGGTCGTCTTCTCGCGAAGGTCCTGATCCTCGATCCAATCCAGTTCCGGCCAAACTCGTCGTACGTCATCGCGCAGCATGAAATCCTCCGTGTTTTCCTAATCGCCTGTCTCGGGACACGCAAGTATCGCGTCATCGTCGGAGAAGGGCAACGCCGTCGTACACGGCATGGCATTGCCCGGCCCGGTAGCTTTCATGAGTGCCATCAACCACTGCTGTTGAAGCCGTCGCCAACTGCGCAGTTCACTGCCGGCGCGAGGCGCTGCGACACAGAAGAAAACCTGCGAACCATCGGCAGTCGGGAAGTATCCCGCCAGCACCGCGACTCCGCCATCTGTCTGGCGCAGAGTGCCTGTCTTCACGACGGCCACGCGCGCAAGCTCTCCGCTGGCAAGCTTGGGAAACATCCGAGCCACGGAACCAGGATCGCAACCAGGAACTGCCAATAAGTCTGCAGGTCCGAGGTCGAACGCTGCAGCGAGACTCCGGAATTCTCGCAGGAGGCGCACAATCCCTCGCGGTGTGATCCTATTGCGTCCCTCTCCAGAGGCCGTTTCGAGTCGGAGGTCGCCGGGCTCGGCATCAAGCAATGGGGTGAGCCATGCTTCGAGGGGAAGAACACCACCGAGATAATCAGCGATGCGGACGATGTCGTTGTTGGAGTAAACGTTGAACCGCTTCAGCACGACCGGCAGTGGGTTTGAAAGGTGATGCACGACCTCGAGAAAATCGCTCGCCTCAGCCCAGGTTGCGCCACCATCGATCCTTACACTCGGGGGTGAGCTGACGTTCAGCCCCCGTCGGGCACAGAATCCCTCCCAGGTATTACGTACCGAGCGATCCCAACGCCGTGGATCAAAGGCGTTTCGCACACGACGGGCCATCTCCTGGCGCCGCCGTTTCGGATCCGAGATCCTTCCCTCACTACCGTGCTCCCAACCCAGCGTCACCACCCCCTGCAATTCGAGCCCTTCCGACACCCGACGGATCCCAAGTTGATTGAGCTTCCGGGTCATCAGGAACAGGTTTTCGAGCTGAAGATCTGGATCTCCTTCGCCGCGTACCACGAGGGTGCCTGTCAAGACGCCGGTGGACTTCTCGAGGACACCCCGATAGCCAACCACAGTCCTGA
>JAAESQ010001283.1 GCA_024229275.1 bacterium
CCCACCGCCGAGACTGAAGCCGGCGTGCCCGAGCATCTGCCTTCCGGCTGGAACTGGGGCTACCGAAGCATGACCACCGTTCAGGGTCTGTTCACCGCCGGTGATGGCGTGGGCGCCTCCGGCCACAAGTTCTCCTCCGGCTCCCACGCTGAAGGTCGCATGTGCGCCAAGTCCATGGTCAAGTTCGTCATGGACAACAAGGACCACACCCCTGAGCTGGCCGAGAGTGTCGACGACCTGGTCGCCGAGATCTATCAGCCGGTCAAGACCTACATGGAGTTCAAGGACTACTCCACCGCGATCGATGTGAACCCCAACTACATCACCCCGCGGATGCTGCAGTTCCGTCTGCAGAAGATCATGGACGAGTACGTGGCCGGTGTGGCGACCTACTACACCACCAACGAGCACATGCTGGCTCTGGCGGAAGCGAAGCTGAACGAGTTGAAGATCGACTCCCTGAAAATGCGCGCCAAGGACCTGCACGAGTTGTTGCGGGCCTGGGAGAACTATCACCGCATTCTCACCGCCGAGGCGCACATGAAGCACATCCAGTTCCGTGAGGAGTCCCGCTATCCGGGCTTCTACTATCGGATGGACTACAACCTGGTCGACGAGGAGAACTGGCACTGCTTCGTCAACTCCATCTACAACAAGGAAAC
>JAAESQ010001284.1 GCA_024229275.1 bacterium
GCCTTCACCCTTCACCTCTTCACTCCTCACGTCCCGTCCCATCGCCACGATCGCTCCCTCGACCTCATCCATCAATGAATCTGGTGTCGAGGCACCGGCGGTGAGACCTACACATTGGGCGTTCGCAAACCACGCGGACTGCAGGTCACGTGCACCCTGAATGAGGTGCGATCTCTTGCGCCGAGTGGTGATCTCCCAAAGATGTCTTGTGTTGGCAGACTTGGCGCCACCGACTACGATGACGATGTCAACTTCTGGGTCGGCGGCGAGGTCACGGGCTGCGTCTTGGTTTTCCTTGGTCGCGTAGCAGATTGTGTCGGCTCGGGTGGTGTTGGGGTTCTGAGCCTCGATCTGACTGACGAGATGCTCGAAGTCGTTGGCGTTGAGGGTCGTCTGGTAGAAGACCTTAATTCGTGGGAAGACTGACCAATCGATGGCTTCGACGTCTTCCTCCTCCGCGACAACGTGGTATCGCGTTGGATCAAGATCGTGGGTGTAGCCCGCCACTTCTCGGTGCTCGGGATGACCAATGAAGACGAGATGGCAGCTGTCTTTGAGCGCCTCGCGTGACTCGCGATGAATGTCGTACACAAACTTGCAGGTTGTGTCGAGTATGTTCAGGCGCCGGTCTCGGGCTTGATCGTGGAACGAAGGCGGAACACCGTGTGCGGAGAAGACGATTGTGCCGCTGTCCACCTGGTCGATCGTATCCACGGTGCGCATGCCAAGACGCTCCATGTCCTCGACGACGCGTTCGTTGTGGACTACTTGGCCGAGAATGGATCCGGTATTCCCCGCCTCGGCGAAGCGGCGGACTTTCAGATCAGCCACTCGAACTCCCGAGCAGAAGCCGTACTTGTTGGCGCGTTTAACGGATATCATTTTTTCCCTTGCTCATCTGGCTTCGATCCCGTGCAGATTGTAGAACTGAAACTGTAGGGCAGCGATTCCTAGTCGTATTGCATGTCCATGCTATCGTCAAATGCCCAGGTAGGTTCCTTTGATTGAAAAAGACACCCAGGCGGCTTCGGCAAACGCGCGCTATAGCAGGTGGCTCTGGCTGGCACTGATTGTGGCATTGCTCTTACGGCTTCCGTCGTTCTCCTTGCCGATATGGATTCTCGACGAGGCGGCAATCGCGACCGCAGCTGATGCCATCGTGTCGGGCGGCGTCTACTATCGAGATGCCGTTGGCCATCGAGGTCCTCTGACGCCCTACCTCTATGCTGGAGTATTCGCTGCTACAGGGCGGTACAACATGTTCGCTTTGCGGGTGGTGCTCACTCTTCTGGTGGTGATCTTGACAGCACTCGTATGGCGAATGGGATCAAGAGCAGGAGGAAGCGTTACAGCTGCCGCAGCAGCGCTGCTCTTTGCAGTCTTGGCCTCGATCTCCCATCCCGCGAGCGACCTATTCGCATTCAACACAGAATGGCCGTTAGTGCTCGGCTCATTGGCAGGAGGCACTCTGCTTCTGATGAGACTTTCTGGAGGTGCTGGTCACTGGGCATCAGCAGCTGCGGGTGTGTGCTTCGCTGCCGGGTTCTTGTCGCGGCAAAGCTGTGCTTTCGACTGCCTTGCTGTTGTGGTCCTCTGCCTGATTTTGGTGGGACATGCCCTTCGCCAAGGTGATCGTGCTCGGATGGTTTTTCTCGCGTTGACCTTCGGCATCATTGGCTTCGTTTTTCTAGTGGTTGTCGGTGTGGTTGGCCTTGCCTTCTGGAGGGTCGGCGCCCTGAGTGAAGCAGTGTTTGGGTTCTGGCGCTATAACCTTGAATATTACACAGTGGGAATGACGGTGGCGCAGCGCGTGGCTTCAATGCCGCACACCGCGTGGGCCGCAGGGAAGCCAGCGGGAATCGGCCTGCTCGCTCTAGCAGGTGTCGCTATTGTGTTGGCTCGACGTCATGCTAGAAGCAAACTCATCAGTAAGGAAGGAACTGCTCAGCTCTTCATAGTGCTGTGGGCAGTGTTTGCTTTCCTTGGTTCCACGCTTCCAGGGCGTGTGCACGGCCACTACTACATTCAGCTCCTAGCGCCGTGGTGCTTGCTTGCGGGAATAGTGTTTAGCCATGTCCACGAGGTCAGTTCTGGAAAGCGATATCGAATTGCGTATTCAATGCTGGTAGGCAGCGTACTCATTGGGTTGGTGCCGCTAATTTGGATGGTTCTACCCACCAATCTGGCAATGCAGCAACGCTGGAGCGTTGATACCCCGACGGAGTGGCTAGCGAGGTATATACATGACACTACGGAGGGAACGGACAAAATCTTCGTGTGGGGGTTCTATCCCCATCCGTACGCTTTAGCCCGTCGCTCTGCAGCGTCGCGCTATTCGTATTGCAGCTTCATCACAGGCGCCAACGCCGGAGGCAAAGTAGTACCCGGTGCGATTGAGAATCTGATGCAGGATCTTGAGGGGGACCCGCCGCGGCTCATTGTGGATACGGCGCCCGGGGACTACTTTCACTGGGGTCAGTATCCCGTTCGGGATTTTCCGGCTCTGGCGGATTTCATAGCTGCCAAATACGAACGAGACTACCGAATTCGTCGGCACGATGGTTGGGTGTTTTTCAACATCTATCGGCTGCGTGACGGGGGAGCCTCTCCATGACGGAGGCTCGTCCCATGGGTGCGCGAGTTTGGTGAGTTACCTCTCCTTGGTACTCGGTGCCGACTTAGACCTGCGGAGTCCAGATGCCTTCAAGGCGCTTGCAATATGACCACCAGGCAGTGTCGAGATCGCTGATTGCGTCGCCGCCGAACTTCTCCAGAAGAGCGTCAGTCAGGATGAGCGCCAGCATCGCCTCGACGATCACCGGCGCCGCACCGATTGCCGTCACATCTGACCGCTCCCACTGGGTCACCGTCTCTTCACCTGTCTCGAGGTTGACCGAAGACATCCCCTTGCGCAGGGTTGAGATCGGCTTGAAATACGCACGAACGACGAGGTCTTCGCCGTTGGTGACTCCACCCTCGAGCCCACCGGCCCGATTGGTCGGACGAACGACGCCGCCTTCGGCCAGAGCAATCGCATCGTGTGCCTCAGACCCCGGACACGCCGCCACTTCGGTCGATGCACCGATTGTGGCACCTTTCACCGAGTGAATCGACACCAGCGCCTGGCAGATACGACCATCGAGTTTGCGGTCCCAATGAGTGTACGAACCAAGTCCGGGCGGCAGGCCGCGGACGACCGCGCCGACCACTCCGCCGAGAGTGTCGCCATCGGAACGGGTCCTGCGCACGGCCTCGACGAGTTCAGCTTCGTCATCGGGTTTGGGTGTTACCAGTGGCGAGGACGTGTCGACACTCTCAAGCAGATCCCAATCTGGAGGACCGTCATGCACGATATTCGGCCCGACCTGCAGAACAGCCGATCTGAAAGAGATGCCGAATCGTGCAAGGAGCTGCGAGCATACTGCGCCAGCTGCGACGCGTGCCGCAGTCTCGCGCGCGGAGGCACGTTCGAGTACGTTGCGATAGTCGTCGAGTTGATCGGTGCCGATGCCTCCGGAAAGATCGGCGTGGCCCGGGCGTGGAACGCTGACGCGCCGGTCTGCGGCACGCTCGGGGTCAACTTCCCATGGATCCATGAACTCAGCCCAATTCTTCCAGTCCCGATTCTCGATCTGCATGACAACCGGTGAACCGAGAGTCTTGCCGCCACGCAAGCCGCCAGTGACTTCGGCGCTGTCCTTTTCGATCCGTTGCCGGCCTCCTCGGCCAAAGCCATGCTGGCGACGGTGAAGCCAGCTGTCGAGTTGGAGACTGTCGAGGTCCAGTCCTGCCGGCAGACCCTCAAGAATGACTGTGAGACCCGGTCCGTGAGACTCGCCTCCTGTGAGCAATCGTAAGCGTCTCATGGTGATGACCCTCCACGGTAGTGCAGCGTTGCGGTGACCCAGCGTCCAGGCAGAGGTACCCCATGGAGTTCAGTGATCTCACGATCAAAGAGGTTGCTCGCCTCGACACTGATGGTCATGGTCTTGAGGATACGTCGTTCGAGGCGTAGATCCAAGGTCGCCCACGAGTCGCCATCGGTGGGCTCGCGAAAGCGGCCACCCCAACCGGCTGTCCATTTCTCACCGAGAGCGAGCGCCCCTGTCCAGGTGAGTTCCAGCCTGGGGTGGGCCAATGCGTAGGCCGATCGATCAGGGTCGACGTCAATCTCGGAATCGAGATAAACGACGCTGGCGCGCTGCCACCGCAATGAACCAGTAGCTGGGAGCATGAGTCCGAGTTCAATCCCGCGCGTTGTGGCACCACCGAGGTTACTCGCCTGCCAGATGCCGTCGTCGTCGAGCACGTAATCGATGAGCGATCGCGACTGCCGGTGAAACACTGTCAGTCCAAGTGGCCCGATATCAAGGCCGATCTCTGCGGTCCACCCTCGTTCCGGCTCGAGATCAGGATTCCCCATACGGGACGGTGAGACATAGTGCAGTTCGGTGAAGGACGGCGCGCGAAAACTCTGACCGTAGTGCGCGCGGAGTATCGCTTTCGAACCGAGCTTTTGCGATCCGCCGGCGCCGAATGTTGTGACCCGTCCCCAGGGGTTTTGTTGGTCGGTTCTGGCCTGCAGACTGAGAGTCGTTGGTCCGCCGAACTTGCCGACCTCGGCAAAGAGAGCAGACCGCTGTCGATCGTGGCGGCCGAGGTTGGAGGAATCGATTTCGTCCCGGCTTGTTTCAAACCCGGTTGCCCAATCGATCCCGTGCACCGACCCGGTTGCCACGGCATTCAACAAAGCGGCGTCGGTTTGGTGAATGTTGCGATACCACTCAGGCCGATTGCGATCGAGGATGAAGTCATCTTCGTGGCGACCGACGCGCAGTCCGAGTCGCAGCGATGTCTGGGCTCCGAGCGGCATCGAGGCGTTGGCTGTGAGGGAACGCCCCTCGGTGCGTTCTCTTTCATCTGGGAAGCGTGCCGAGTAGAAGGCGTGAGCGCCGAAGTGGCGGTATCCGCCAGATACGGCGAGATCGAGAGTGAAGCTCTCGCTGGACCGCGACCAGCCCGCAATGAACTGGTTGCCCTGGGCTTCGGTGTTGTCGCGAAAGCCGGTGTGGACCTCGCGCTCGGCGGCTACCCATGCACCGCCACCAAGGACAGCTGTAAAGCCGCCACCGGTGAGATTGTTCTCACCGACTCGGAAATGGGCTGAATTCTCTTGAGTACCAGTGATGATGTTGATGGCGCCGCCGAATGCATCTGGGCCGTAGACCGAGGAGCCCGGTCCATAGAGAAGCTCCACACGCTCGATTGCAGCCAGCGGGATGAAGAGGTCGAGATTATGGTGGCCCGTCTGAGAGTTGTTGACTCGCAGTCCGTTAACCAGCAGGAGCGCCTGCTCGAAGGTCCCACCTCGCATGTTGAGGTCGCCCTGCACTCCACGCGCGCCCCGCCGCGCCATGCCAACTCCCGGAAGATAGGTCAGTAGATCTTGAGTTGAAGCGACCGGCAACTCTGCGATCTCAGCTCGGGTCAGGACAATTTCACGCCGCCCTGCGGCAGCGGAGGAATCGGCGACTCGGCTTCCCATGACATCCGTCGTGCCGTGGAATCTTGGAGTAGCGTCGCGTTCATCGGATTTGGTTTCCTGGGTGCTGGGATCCTGCGCCCAGGTTGCGATTGAAACGCAGCATGCAAGACAGAGTGCTGCGATGGAGGTGACAATCGGAAACGTTCGCACTTCATCTCCTTGTGAACTGTCAGCGGGAGAGCCAGAGAGCAAACCCGTCGTGAGAAGGTGGCAGGGTAGCCGCGTTTCTACGTCTGGTCAACCGACGAAATGGCGATGGTATGATTTCTTGTTCACGGAGGGAAAGTCTATGGGCATGAGACTGTTATGCCGGTTTCTCAGGTTGGGGTCGCCGTTGGCACTCGCCTTCGCTGTTGTCCAAATAGGCTGGGCCGAGGCGCCAGAAAAATCGAAGATCACAATCCTACACACATCCGATCTGCATGGGCACGTGTTGCCTTTCGACGATGTGCGTTCGCGTCCGGCGCGGGGTTCGCTCGCTCAGGTTGCAACGTTTGCCAGACAGGTCCGTGATCTGAGTCAGAATCCGGTCTTGGTTCTCGATTCTGGCGACACGATTCAAGGGACCCCGTTCGAACAGTTCATTCATGTGCGTTGGGAGGAACCGAGTCCGACTCTCGACGCGATGAACTGGATTGGTTACGACGCGATGGCAATCGGCAATCATGAATTCAACTTCGGGCTGGAGGTTCTCACCAGGGCTGTGGCACAAGCCGAGTTTCCGGTGTTGGCGGCAAACGTCATCTCAGTCGAGAGTGGGGAGTCGGCTTTCCAACCCTACGTAGTTCTCGATAGAGCAGGGGTGCGCATAGGTGTACTGGGCCTGGTGACACCCAACATTCCCGGTTGGGAGATGCCGGAACACTATCGAGGACTGCAGTTCTTGGCGATGGATACTGCGGCAGAGAGGTGGGTGCTGGAGTTGCGAGGTCCACAGCATTGCGACCTTGTTGTGGTACTTGTCCATACCGGTCTTGAGCGCGATACGAGGGAGGAAGAAGCTCGTTCATCTTCGTACGAGAACTACGCTTGGCGGTTGGCTCAGATCCCTGGA
>JAAESQ010001285.1 GCA_024229275.1 bacterium
ATCTTGACGACCGCGCCGCGAACCTTAGTGAGAGCAGCAACGAGCGGCTTGGTGTGCTTGGCAACCTGCTTATCGACTTCTTTCTGAACCTGCTCTTTGGTTGGGCCGGGCGCGGACTCCTTCTTTTCGGCTTTCTTGTCCGCCCGTGTTTTGGGCTTGGGCCGGGGCTTAGGCGTCTCGCCGGACTCTTCCATCGCTTTGATGCGTTTCTTGGCGCCAGCGATGGTCAGACCGTCCTCGAAAAGGAGATGCCGAACCTCAAGGATAAGTTCAACCTGTGCCCGGCTATAGAGTCTCTGGCCGGTGCCGGTTTTCTTGGTCTCCAGCTGACCGAACTCCGTACCCCAGAATCGCAGCATGTATGGCTGGACGTTTGCCAGCTTACAGACTTCGTTCAGCTTGAAGAATTCTTGGCCCTCAGGCAGGGCCACCGGATCCGTCATTCACATCCTCCGGCATCGGTTCGAGGGTGAGGCGTAGCTGCAAGGTCACTCGCTTGTTTCCGACCCACTGACCTGGAACAGGGACCACCACGTCGAGTTCACGAACCTGACCGTATTCCGCCAAGGCGGCCCCTGTGCCGTGAAGCTTCACGCGAAGCGCGTTTTCGTCCAGCTGGCTGACCTTGGCAGGGACGTTACCGCTGCCGCTTTGGACAACTGGCGCGGCAATAATCTCAATCGGCGGCTCAGGGGCACCGAAGGGCTCGTCATTGTCGAACACAGAGGATTCGGTATCCGAAGTCGGAGCAAGAATTGGCTCCTCTGCCTCGGCGAAAGACTCAGCTTCTGCGATGACTTCAGGGCCGATCGGCGACGTCAACGGAGGTTTCGACACTGCAGGAATCGGTTCTGCAGCTTCGAACGATGCGGGTTTTTCGACCGCCAGCACACTATCTGCTTCTGGTTCGGCCGGTGTCGTCTGCGGTTCGTCAACAGTAGGCGGCTGGTATTCAGGTTCGGGGATGACAACAGTTTCTGGCTCTGGCTCTGGTTCGGCAATAGGCTCAGGCACCACGATGGGTTCGGGCTCGAGAATGACTTCGGGGTCTGGCACAGGTGCCGAGACAGGCTCTTGCACGCTTTGTTGTACTGAGTCAGCAAATGCCGGGCCGATGTCGTCACGCTGCGGTGTCTGGGGGCTTTTTGCCGGCTCAGCAGCTTCGATCGATTCAACTGCTAGTGGAGATTCTACGGAAATTGTGGCTGCTGCGGTTTCTTCTGTCGATCTCACAAACGGGCTAGGCGCGCGTATTTGATCGATTTCCCGCTCTTTTGCCGTATCGGACATATCAAAGTCGGCTTCGACATCAAGGCCCGGATCAGTCTCACCGACCTCCATCTGCAATTCTTCGACCTCAACCTCTGAATCACTTTCATTGGCCGAGGGCGACACTTCGCTCAGAGCCTCGTACTGCTCGGAATCCTCTTCGAGGGTCTCGATCTCCTGGTCGGCTACCAGATTTTCTGCTCCCAGTTCGAACTCACCGAAATCCGGGGCCTGGGTTTCGACCGATTCACTCCCGAGGTATTCGGCAACCATGTCTTGGGCAGCGTCACGAACGCTTTCCGGTTCTTTCTCGGAACCGAACGTATCTTCGTCCGAAAAGGTGTCTTCGTGAGGCGCAGCCTCGAGGTAGTTCTGCGGATCCTCGGATTGGACGGCAACGTCGCTTTCAGTCGCACCTCCAAGTTTGTGAACCGCCGTATCGTCGTCCTGATAGGAATCTGACGGCTCGGGATCCGGACGCACCTCTGGTGGTGGCACGGACACGGGCTCCGAGTCGGTGTAGGCACTGACAGGCTCAGCCTCGCCGGCCACCTGCTGAGGTGCACCCATGACCGAGGGCAAGGGCGCCTCGGGAGCAACGTCGATCGGAGCAACTCTGTGGGGATCCACATTGACCACCGGTTGCGCAGGCTGTGGCGGGACAACCGGAGACGCGGCCACCGGGGGCGTCACGGGAGCCACTGCAACCGGCTGTTTC
The DNA here is from genome assembly GCA_024229275.1 of bacterium. Taxonomy (GTDB): domain Bacteria; phylum Acidobacteriota; class Thermoanaerobaculia; order Thermoanaerobaculales; family Sulfomarinibacteraceae; genus JAAESQ01. Next base: position 1,988 of record JAAESQ010001285.1, read on the forward strand.
GGCACTGCAGGAGTAGCCGGGGGTCGTGATGCCGGCCTTGGGGCCGAGCGAGGACGACCGGACATTCCGGCTGGTTCGTAACGCTCACGAAGACTGCGCATGACCAGCTTCACGATGCCTTCGAGGGTTTCCTGTACACCGATTCCCTCTGTAGCCACGGCCTCGAAAATCGGTGTTGAGTACTGATTGAGCGCGTTGTTCAGCTCCTCGACGCTTGCCAGGTCTCCGAGGTCACGCTTGTTGAACTGCAATACATGTGGAAAGGTCGGCAGATCGATACCTTGGAGAGAGAGATTCTCCGCCAAGTTGTCAAGAGACTCAAGGTTTGACTGGTGCATCGCGCGTTGTGAATCTGCGACGAAGACGACTCCGTCTGCACCCTTGAGCACGAGTTGACGGGTCGAGTTGTAGTGCACTTGGCCAGGCACTGTATAGAGCTGTAGCGTGACTTCCATGCCACGAATAGATCCAATGTCGATCGGGAGCAGGTCGAAGAAGATCGTTCGATCGCCTTCTGTGGCGAGCGAAATCATCTTGCCTCGATCACCACCCTCGAAATGATCGTGGATCCATTGCAGGTTGGTAGTCTTTCCGCACAATCCAGGACCGTAGTAGACGATCTTGGCGTTGAGCTTTCTCAGAGCATAGTTAAAGAAAACCATTCACGACCCTCAGCTTTTCCGCCTCTTGATCATAACTCGAATCGGCACCCCAGCCAACCTGAACGTGTCGCGCATCACGTTTTCCAGGTATCGCATATACGAAAAGTGAGGCTGTTTGTGCAGGTTTGTAAAGAGTATGAAACTTGGCGGTCCGGTCTTGACCTGTGTCGCGTAGAACAGCTTCGGTGCAGCTCGACCGTCCATTGCAGGAGGTCTGCGCTCCCAGGCATCGTGTAAAACGCGGTTCAACTCAGGAGTTGGAATTCTGAGTCTGGCTGACGAGTTCAGATCCTGCACAATCGGTAGCAACCTATGGACACCACGACCGGTCAGCGCAGAAAGATAGACCGTCGGAGCCGTCCTGAGGAACTTCATCTGCTGCGCAATGTCGTCCTCAAGTTCCTGCCTTCGTTCTTCGCGATCTTCGATCAAATCCCACTTGTTGAACACGATAGCCATGCTTCGACCGGTGTCCCAGGCGTAGCCTGCAACATGAGCATCCTGCCGACCCACTCCCTCCGACGCATCGACCAGCAGCAGTGCGATATCGGCACGTTCAAGATGGCGGCGAGCCACAACGACGGACAATACTTCGGGACCCCGCTCGGTCTTACCCTTGCGCCGGATGCCCGCCGTATCGAGGAAGCAGAACTGCTGTCCACCTTCCTCGACGATGACGTCCACCACATCCCGTGTCGTCCCGGGAGTCTGGCTCACCAGGACTCGCGTCTCTCCCACCAAGCGATTCAGCAGAGACGACTTGCCGACGTTGGGACGACCGACGATGGCGACTTGAATCGGCCGATCCGGATCGTGTCTGCCAGGCTTGTCTTCATCCTCCCATCCTTCATCATCGTCCTCGAGGTGAGGTTCGAGCGCCTCCCAGAGTTCGGCTAGACCCGTCCCGTGCTCCGCCGAAATCGAGATTGGTTCCCCGTGGCCAAGGGCATAGAACTCATGTGCCTGAAGCTCGACATCCCGCCGATCCGCCTTGTTAACAATGACAACGGTCGGTACTCCGAGGTTTCGCAAGTAGTCCGCGATATCCGAGTCTTCCGGGATGATTCCACTATGGCCATCCACCACGAACAGAACAGCATCGGCTCCTTTGAGTGCTTCCTCAGCCTGGCCGCGAATCAACGGCACCCACTGATCCTCATCCACAAGGAGAAGCCCTCCGGTATCGATCAATGTGACCCGAGAACCGCCCGGCCGCCTTGCCTCACCGAAGATTCGATCACGAGTCACGCCGGGGCGATCATGTACCAAAGCTCGACGACTTCGAGTCAGTCGATTGAAAAGCGTTGATTTCCCGACATTTGGCCGGCCCACGATTACGACCACGCCCTGAGGCCTCACTGGGCAGCCTCCGGCTCCGGCGTCACAGACCAGCGACTCTCTCCGTCACTCTCGAAGACGCGGCGAGCAGTGATCCTCCACTCACCTTCCATCAACCGGAATTGAATGATTGAGGTTTGAACCGACTGTCTGTTGCGCACCTTTTCCTCACCGGTGTATGCATCGTACCGAGCCACATCCCAGATCTCCGTCAACCTCAGGGTTGCGTTCACTTCGCGGAACACATCGAGTCGTTCGATCTCATATCCGAGCAGGATGGCCTCCACGCGATCGCCACTTGATGCAAGTGTATTGAGGACCTGCTGTACCGAGTGAACCTCCGATCGAGATGCAACCGCCTCGAGCCCGGAGGCATCCAAGTTTGAGTACGCATCAGCCAACGCATCGAGGTAAGCCGTCAGGACTTCTTCGACTGCGGCTTGCTCCGCCGGTGTCGGCGTAACATCCTCGCATCCGAGGGATAGCACCACCACCGGCAGCAGCAGCAACAGCCCAGTCATTCGTCGTAGCGTTCTCATGTCGATGCCTCCATCCGACCCAAGATCTGCAGCATACCATCGAGGAAGCCCGGCTGCCGCTATACAGGGGCCTGTCTTTCTGATCAGTGAGACACAGTCGAGGAGCAAAAGTTCGAGGAATGCTGTGGGGGGCTATGCGGGACGAACGGGACGAACGGGACGAACGGCTATGCGGTAGAACAAGAGATTTGAACCACGAAGCTCACAAAGCGCACGAAGAAGGACACAAAGAAGGGTTTTGGTGGATCTCCGATCCACATCCCTAAATACCTTCGTGCTCTTCGTGATCTTCGTGGTTTAACCTTCCTTCTCCCCTCTTTCGTCAATCTTCTTCACTCTTCACTCTTCACTCTTCACTTTTCACTTTTCACTCCTCCCCTTCGGTGTACCATTGAGGAAGCGCTCGCTTGGGGGG
>JAAESQ010001286.1 GCA_024229275.1 bacterium
AACGGACTGATCAGCAGGTATTGCACCAGGAACGGACAGCGGTGTGACTTGGGAAGCTCGCTGCAATTATCTGATGCTCCTGAAATCCGTCCTTCGTCAGTGCCCATTCGAACCTCCTGCTTGTCCACTCATGGGAGCAAGATACGAGAAGCAAGGTACAAGGTTCAAGACGCGTGAATAGGGGATCGATCAATTCTAACCTGCAGATACCCCCCATACTTGCTCAGCGAAGTTCCCACCACAACACCTTCTCTACAGATAGTGTCAACCACCTGAGCCACGCTATCCCTCCTTCGTGTTGCAGCTTTGTTCGCACCCTTCGCGGATCAAATCCTCTTTCGCTGAAATCTGGTGTCACATCGACCAGAAAGATGGGAGTGTGACCTTTCTCACTTCTTCTGAAGCTATGGTGTCCAGGCAGTTGGATTCTATGCTCCAAGGCCATACAATATGGCCAGAGTGTCAGAACTGTCAGCAACTAGGCGGAGGGCTCAATGAAACGTCTGTTCACCGGATTGACCGGTTGCATCCTGCTCTCGATGCTCGCTCCATTCTCGTTCAGTTCGGAGTCCACAAGTTTCCAACCCCGGCCCAAGACTGAGCGCCGCGCCACTCCCGGACCCCTGGTTCAACCAGAAACACCGCCGCGCTGGGAGCCTGGACCCTTGACCGCAGCGGAAAGCTGCGAGCAGCTCGAGTCATGGGTCATTGATGCCATCGTCCAGAGACTCCTCCGCTACCGATATGCGCGCTACTACTATCCTTCCGGCCTCAACTGCCAAGCTACTGATTACCCTCCTGTGAACTTCCACTGCATTGGAGCCGACGAGCGACCAAAGATCCAGTTCGAGAAAGATGGGATCGAGGCGCTCGACATCATCAAACAAGGCGAGGACCACATCTCTGTCGTACACGACGGAGGATTCTCAGTTCTCTCTCATCCAACAGCCGACTCGCTTTCCCTATTGAGCACAATTAGGCCTAATGGATGGCAACACGGCCTCCTCGCCTGGAAGGATCACCTGGTCGTCTTCTCTTGGTTCTATCGCTGGGCGCGTATCGAGATTTATGACGTTCGATCTGCGGATTCTCCGACCCTCCTCCGCAGGCTCGATTTTCCAAGAGCAACCCTCGTCGACGCCCGGTTGATAGACGGCCATGTTTTCGTCGTATTAGAGGATGACGATGTGTCGACTGAGGCTCTTCACCTTCTTGACAGCGAAGACATCAGTCTTCCGGAACTCAGCAATGAGGCGAGTGACGAGGAATTCATTGCCGTTCTCGAGCATGCCCGCGAAATTCTGACACCTCACGTCCAACAGATCGTAGAGGACCGTGGTGTGGAAAGCTACTTGCCTCTTGTTGACGACCAGATCGGCAAGGACGGAGAACCCATCTCCAAGCCACTGATGGCCTGCACAGAAGCACTTGTACCTGCAGACTATCCGGCGTTCGGAATTCAGAGCGTCGTTCATCTCAACCTCACAGCGGAAGAGATCGACACTACGGAGCTGTCGGCGACCGGAGTATTCGGCGCTCCGTGGCTGGTGAACTTCGATGCCAAAACCCTGGTCATGGCACGTTCCAACGAGGAGTGGTGGAAGTGGGGTTTTACACCGCCGCCGCAGTCGACCGAGGTCCATCGCTTTGCACTCAGTACCGAGAGAGAGCCCTATTGCCGATACTCAGCTACCGGTCTTCTGAGCGGCTGGGCGCCTCGCCTCGCCGAGTTCTGCAGACACGAGCCCTACCCTGACAAGCCACTAAGAGGAATAGACTTCAGTCCGATAGATGTATCCGGAGACCATGTATACATCGCAACAAGTGACCTCGATTTGAACACCCGAACCTACTTCAGCCTAGAACCCAATCAGAATTCTAGCGTCGAAATTGCTGTTTTGTGGGACAACGGACAAGGAGATCTTGCCCGTGTCGGATATCTCGACGGAAACGCCGAGGGCTTGTTTCCATCATTGGTGCAGTTCTCTGGGAGTTCGGCGTTCCTGATCGGCACGCCCCCGGGGGAACACATCATCGTTCGTGTCCTCAATCTCGCAGACCCGGTCCAGCCAAAGATCATCGGCGACTTGGCGTTGCCATGGGATCTTCCGTTCCTCTTTTCGGTGAAAGACGATTTCATTCTCGCCGCTATGCGGGAGGGTTGGCTAGAGAATGGGACAGATGTACTTGGAATACGTGTCTTCGAAACCTCGGACACGTCAGAACCCAACCTTCTTGATTCGGAATCGGTTCCCCTCGGCTTCTCGTGGCTTGATTTCCAGGCCTACACATTTCAGAACGGTGTCCTGGCTGTACCGAGTCATCACGACACAGGCGGCTCAGTATCTCGCAATTCGCTTTCAATTCTTGAGATCGACCCAGAAGGAGGCATCCAACATCTCGGAACTATCGACCATCTCGGCATTGATAGCAGCTACGGGTGTCCCGGTGGCCCGGCAATCCGGCGCAGCATCGTTTTAGGAGACAATCTCTTCACCGTGTCCAACTTCGGCGCCAAACTGAGTCTAGTGGCCCAACCGGAGGTCACACTGGCGAGCGTTGCGTTCAGTGAGACCCCAGTTGCACAGGCTGACCAAGAACTCTACCTTCCGGTATCAGAGCTCAACGATTCCGCAGAGTCACAAGAGGAGACACCTGATGCTCTCGGCCACTCTGAGTCAATTTCGGAGAAACAGCGCCAGCGGAATCAATGAATTCCTCTCTCGTCGCTTCTAGTCTTTGTTAACTAATGCTTTAACCTCGAAATGGCTGTTCTCTGAGCAAATCGCGAAAAACGTCCTAGCGTCCCGGCATACGACAGAGACAACTGATGGACTGTTCTCCCTACGATTGTGCTGTGAGTCAGAGCTTCCTCAGCATTACTGCCCCGCCTGTCGCCAGCAGCAGAACAAGTAGCAACGAGCCATTTCTGTCAAGATCCGGCACTCCTGTTGCTTGTAAACGAGTCAACTCAATCGCGAGCGAAAACTCCGAGGTATTGCCATCTGGATCCGTTGCGGTCGCCGTGATGAACGATCCCAACGGTGGTGATGCGGCAATCATTGCACTGAAAGGCACATCACCACTACTGTCGGTAGTGACAGAGGTCTCGCCGAGATAGGTTTCACCCTCGCCATAGCCCGATAGGTCGACCTCGCTGTTCGCGTAAAAGTGCAATGCGAAACTCGTGTTTGGGAGGCTGTTGAGTGCTCCGCTGATGCGGACTTGTCCAGCCACCAAAGCGACATCATCGAGATATGGGTGATTTTGGAAGAGGTTGGGACCAGTATCTGCGTCAAGGGGGTCATTATGTGAGACACCATCGACAAACGGCTCGACGACTTCCACGACATGCGAGAGGTCAATTCCAAGCTCGCCATTCATAAGTACTGAGTTGCCGACGACCAGGATACCGGTTGAAGGGCCCAACTCTGATTCTGAACCGTCCGTCACAATGGCTACGCCCGCTCGACCATTGAAGGCGATCGTATTACCGTCACCTTCACCTAATCCTCCGATGACGGAGTCATGTGCGCTGTAAACCTCGATTCCATGAGCCCAGTTTCCAAGTGCCAAATTGCCGCTCGTGTCGGCCCCGATGGCGTTTCCTTGAATAACATGATCTCCCAATCCCAAGACCAGTACGCCAACTCCATCGTCCCATTCCTCACCTTGAAATGAAGTTCTCGAACCATTCCCTGAAATCACGTTTCCTGCGCCGAACTCGGGGCCGCCGACGACATTTTCTCTACCTTCTATCACCACACCGAACCGCTTGTTTCCGAGAGCGGTGTTTCCGGTTTTAGTAGTACCGATGTAGTTACCAACAAGTCGGTTCTGATCACCTGTGACCTGAACACCTACACCAAACCAGCCTTCCCATCCATTCGGCGCAGGGTATCCCACCCTTCCATTGCCAGAAATGACATTGCCGTCACCGTTGGAGGTTCCTCCAACCGTATTGTTCGAAGCGTTGATGATGAACACCCCAACCAAGCTCTCGCCACCAGTAGAGCCATCGTCAATCGCAACTTCTCCATTGGCATCGGTTCCGATGTAATTGCCGGCGATAGTGTTCCCAAAAGAACCTACGCCGCGGACCTCGACGCCGTACTCGTTGCCCGAAATTATGTTTCGTTCACTTTCTGATGATCCGCCAATGAGGTTGTTGGGAGCGTTTTCGATCACAACACCTGCATACCAGTTTCCGTAATCCTTGGAACCTGTAGCATCGGTGCCGATGAAGCTGCCCTCGACGATGTTATTGCCACCCTCTCCAATAAAGATCCCGTTGAGGTGGAAGCCATTAATCACCAATCCGCGCACAGTCGAGTCGCCCGCTGTTATTGTGAGACCGTTGCTGTCTCCAGCTTCACTGCCAGCGATCACGATGCACGGTGCGTCACTACACGCTGGCTGAGTGCTGCCATCAATCTCAACGGGCTCTACAATGGTTGGGAGTCCTGAGATCGGGCTAATCGTCTGCGAGCCACCTGTACCTATGTCAAAGACAATCGTGTCAAGGCCGGATTCTCCTGCAGGGCACTCTCCCACAGCCGCGTTGGTGTTTGCGGATTCAAGAGCCTCGCGCAGATCGCACGTCCCGTTCCCATTGAGATTTGCCAGCGTTTCATCGGGAGATCCTGTCACGGTGATCATCGCTGCGTGCATTGATGTAGGGCCTATCAAAGCCATGACCAAGACTGTCAGGACCACCAGCCAATACGGAACAATGCCAATGTACGACACACCAATTCGTCGAGCATTTGTGTTTTGAGCCGTCGCACATAGCAATCGTGAGTCGAGAAATCCCATACTAACCGCCAGTCCCTATGAATCTCAAATCATCAAACAAATGAAAATAATCTCCTGCTCGTATCGGACCTCGTTTTCGTAGACTAACTGTTCGAAACTATATCAAGAAGCAAAGCGCTCAGCCACAACAAAACCTCTTCGTGCCGAGACTCGAGGATGACCTCAACCAGAGTAGATACGAAATCGCGCCGAGTAGCTGCTATCCTCTGCTGCACAGAAATGGAGTCCAACCCGTGATCCGTCAGTTGGCCAAGTACTTCATCGGTTCTCTGGGCGCCGCCTTGGTCAGCCTCGCAGTGGCGATCGTGGTGCTGGCGATGTTCAACAACAGTCGTTTCGACGGCGCTACTTTTTCTCAGCGTTCTGAAGAACTCCTCAAGCGCACCCGAGATCTAGCGAACGAGGCTCCCGCGTTTGATGCAGTGAGCGCCGAGAGGTCGCTTGGCAAGAGTGCCGTCAATGGCTTCTGCTACCGGTTTGACGACCACCTCGACGATTGCCAAGCATTTGTCCAAACGCAATCCAATTCGGCACCCAAGGAGCCGCAGTACGGCACTGCCTATCGGACGCTAGGACACGAAATGCGGAAGGTCCTGTTTGCCCAGACTTCGTCCACTCTTCGCTTCCGCCTCATGTTGCCTGAAGAGCCCGTCAAGCTCCATTTTGGATACTCGTTCATTGGTCGCAGTGGAAGAGTCGAGTTCTCGGTGGTCATTCGAGGCATCAGCCGGGGGGAGAGGGTCTTTTCTTCAACTGTGTCACGGCCCGGAGTTTGGCGTGACGCCCCTGCGGTCGATCTCAGCGGATGGGCAAACCGGATGGTCGAGATCGCCCTCTCCGCTCAGAGCAGCGGGGATCAGGTGGCATACTGGAGTTCCCCAGTGCTGCTAGAGACTGGCAAACGGAACCTCAACTTAATCCTCGCTGTGGAAGACGGTCTCCGAGCGGATCGTATGGCCACCTACGGTCACGATCAAATAACGACTTCCGTTAAAGATGAATGGATCAACGACGGCGTTCTCTTTGAAGACGCCATTGCGCAAGCCTCAGCAACGCGACCGTCGATGGCCTCCATCATGACTTCGTTGTATCCAGAAGCAAATGGAGTGCTCAGCAACGCCGACGTTCTGGACGACGCCTATCTGACTCTGGCCGAGGTCATGAGGCAACAGGGATTTCTGACTGCCGCCTTCGTTCAGAACACGAACGCGGGAGTCGAGGCCGGCTTGTACCAGGGTTTCGACTATTTCGTCGATCAATCCGATTCCTCAGACAGCGCCGTTTCTCCGTGTACCAACTCAGTTTTCGGAGATGAATTGCAGGATTGGCTGAGGACCCACCGACGCCGAAATGTCTTTATCTACCTTCACTCGACAATCCCACAACCTCCACAGGGCCCCTCCGCTGAAGGCACTTACGACCTTGCAATCCAACACAGTGACACCTGCTTCAAACAGCTATTGATCAAACTCGACGATCTCGAACTCTCGAGAAACACTTTACTGACCCTCATCTCCGATCACGGGCGAGATCTCGGAGAACACGGCGAAATGAGTCCATACTTCCCAGCATTCTCACCATCTATCAAAGTGCCCTTGATGATGGCTTTTCCGAATTCGTTTCCACAAGGTGTTCGCATCCGCGAGACAGTTCAGCTTCTCGATGTCATGCCCACATTTCTGGACGTTGCCAACGTCTACGCCAAGAACGTGCTGATGCAGGGTGATCCCCTGAAGCCTCTTATCTGGGGCGAAGACAGAGATCACTGGGATGCGAGACTCGGGAATTCATACCAGCCAACCAATAATCCCGACAGAAGCGGGCCGTGGGGATCCGTTTCATTCGGCTCGTGGTATGCCATGAACTCAGCGCTATGGTCGAGTCCGGACTCGCGCCTCTCCGGTTTCCAAACAACTGGAGTATTCAATCGCGAAGCGGACCCGATCAATACGACCCAGGACCGCGGATTTGCTCTCGATTATCTTTTCAAAAAGAACTTCGGCGAGTTTCTCACGCAATTTCAGCTGGAGAATCTGAGGATTCGAATGGCGTTTTCAGAAGCTCCTCACACCGGCACCGACCACACCGCCACTGTCGAACAGCACCTCCGCGAACTCAACTCTCAGCAGCGCTGACAAAGAGTTCACACCCCAGGTTTTCGACCTCGTTGAATGTCGAGCTGACGCTCGTGGATCTTTCCGACTTCGGCCCGCACTTCTGGATCAGCTGGGCCGAAGCTGCCGCCAAGGACATAGTGGATGATGGCGGCATTTGAATAAATGTTGAAGCTATTCGCTGTCTTCGCATATTCGATGAACCCTTCACGGTCTCCCCGAACTGCCAGCCCGGACCACAGTTTCCTTGCGGCGAGTTTCTGAGTGATTGTCTGTTTCAACCAGGGTTCGAGTTCTTGAAACTTCGCCACCAGTTCTGGATTCAGCTTAATCTCCTGGGTGTGGGCCGCTAAATGCTGTTCTGGGAAATGTCCCTTCTCATACAGGGGAATGAGGATGTTGTTCATCGAGTGCAGCAAATACCCAATCTCGAAGAAGACCTCCGAGTATTGACGCCTGGCCAACACAATATCGAGCCTCAGTTCTTCGAATCTCTTGGTGAAGAACTCTGTCGCCTCGTCGAGATTCTCCGCAGTCACAGGAATGCCATTCAGCAGCTCAACCTCGAGCGGCGTGAGATCTTTCATCCAAAGCGGCGGCTTACCCTGAGCACGGTACTTGAACTGGATCTCGCCTTCGATAGCACCCTTGACGAGATCATCTTTGTAGTACAAGCACATCTCGTAGTCGAAGATTGGCAAAACGCGAACAGCCTCGCGAATCACGTTGCTGTGCGCCTTATGTCCCCACCCCGCTTCACACTCAACACCCAAACCAATCACCACCAACGTGGCGATCAGTAGTCTCCTTAGGGCTTTCACACCATGGGCCATTTCAATCACCTCCACGCCTTCACGTGCCTACCTCACATGCTATGGATCTAGATGTAAAAGTCAGCTCGGAGCAGTGACGATTGTGTAAAACCGAGAAGCCTGGCAACACAATGCCCTTGATTTGATCTACCCCTCTGCTCCCGATGAAATGGCAAAGAGACGGTGAGGGTCTCCCTCAGCAGCTCGCGGGCCCAGACGCATGCGAAGGCTGGATGGCGTTCTCGTAAATCCAAGCCCTTCAAAAAGGTCATGAGCACCGGCATTCGGGCCCGGGACTCCGACCATGACTGTCCTACCGCCGGCAGTCGCCAATGCAGCTACGATGAGGATCTTGGCATCAGCACTGCTCTGTGCGACACAGGGACCGAGGCGCAGGCCACGATCTGTTTTAGAGGCCATCAAGGAAGCGACGATGCTCCCACGCTCGTGCTTGACCACCGCATATTCTGAGCGGGCGTACTTCAAACGCAGAAATCGGCTTCGATCCGCGCCGACTATCCCAGCATCCAGGGCATTCACCTCGTTGAGATCTCCCATGTTCATCGTCTCGAGACCCGAACTATCCCTTGTGATTCCGACTCTCGAGTCAGTGACTTCAAACCTGCAGGACTCGTACTCGTCCTCAAACCCGAGACTTCGATAGAGCGGAATCCCCGGAGCATCTCCATCGAGGCGAATCGTCAAACAACCCATTTTCCGAAGATACTGAAGCCCCAGCTCCATGAGGGTGCGTCCGATTCCAGCGCCACGATTCTCTGGCTCGACAATCAGATTTCCGATCCAACCGCTCGAACCGAAGCTAGTTGTTGTCACCATGCCGACGGGCTTACCGTTCATCGTCGCGATGAAACACCCATCTGGATCATGCTCGAGGTAGATCTCGAACTGCTCACGACTCGCTGCCCAACCTTCACGAGATATCTGCTTCAGAGCAAAGCCCAGATCACTCGTTTCAAAACGTCGAGTCTCACTCACGCTACCGCGCCGGTTCATCTCATCCATCCCAGCAGGATGATCTACATTTCAAAATCACGCAATCCGGGCTATGCGACGGGTTACCATGAGACAGCCCGAAGGAGATGGACCAAATGACCGTGTTCTTTGTGTACATAGGCCTTGTTCTCCTGTTTGTCGGCACTATTACGACTATTCGACCGCTTCGGTATTTGTTCATCAACCAACGGAAAACTGGCGCCTTGGTCCTAACGGCGGGATTCACAGTGTTGGCCGTGGCCATGCTATGGCCGGCCCACCTGCATATGACGAGCGGGGACCAGGTCAGAATGAACGAATCCATGCCGGCGTACCACGCCAACGAGGCCCATAGTATCCAAGTGCACGCAACCCCACCCCAGGTCTTTCGCGCTGTGGAAGGCCTGCGATTCGACGAGTTGAGAGGCGTGCACATGCTGATGCGACTCAGGTCGCTTCCTGTACGTCTGCTCGGTGAAGACGATCCGATTTCCGCGGATGCAGAACTCGCCATGAGTTCGGAATCATCACCGACCTTCATAGAGGTCCTGACCCTAGGGCCTTTCTCCCAACTCGCACGAGAGACGGATCAGGAGATTGTTCTCGGTCTGCTGGCACCAACATTCCTCAACGAACTCAGAGGTGGACTCCCGCCGATCAAGATCTCTGAGGAAGCGGCCTTTGTCGCGTTCGACCAACCGGGATACTTCAAAGCAACAATGAACTTTCAGGTGCAGGATGAAGGGCTCGGCTGGTGTCTCCTCAGCACCGAAACAAGGGTCAGTTGCCCAGATTCCGCCACACGGCGGGAATTCATGGCCTATTGGCGCGTGATTGCCCCATGGAGCGGATTCATACGAAACTCGATACTCAGTGCCATCGAGCACCGGGTTATGCGAGAAGCGACTGGCGAGCAGTAGCTCATCTGGATTTTCCACAATCACACAACAGACCCTATCCGCGTCCCTACGGTGAAGATGGATCGAGGTCGAATCCTTGCCGATGCGTTGAGGTTCCACAGTTCACCGTCAACCCTCACGCGTTCGGCATTGGCGCCGTCTTGACCTGGGTCAAGGAATTCTGTGGGCACGATCCCTAGAGTCAACAAAGAGACTCACAAATAGGACTCGAGAGGTTGAAATGGTCAAGGAGAAAACGCCGATCACTCCGCAACTGACTGTCGCCGCGTTGCTCAAGGACTATCCGAAGCTCGAGGATGTGCTTATCGGCTTGGCGCCACCTTTTGCGAAGTTGCGCAATCCACTGCTTCGCCGAAGCGTGGCCAAGGTCGCCACCTTGCGACAGGCAGCCGCTGCGGCAGGGCTCGAGCTGGCGCCAATGGTCAACACGTTGCGCCAGGCCGCGGGTCAGGACCCGTGGACCAACGACGAGACCGCAGAGGAGCAAGACTACTGGGCCGAGCAACCGCCATGGTTTGCCGAGGACCGAGTGGTCGCCTCGTTCGACGACCGTCATCCTGGGGATCCGAACGTGATGTCCCTGGTGCCGGTGAGCAAGGCAGCAAAGAGGCTCCACGACGGCGAGATTCTGCGTCTGGTGACCAGCCACCTTCCAGCCCCAGGGATCGATCAGATGACGGCCAAAGGCTATGCGTTCTGGTGCCACCGCAAGGCAGACGACCTCGTCCACACCTTCTTTACACCAGATCCCACGCAGTCCGGTTGACTATCCACACGATCGGTCCTTCGACGAGGCCAGTTACGCGTCCTTACCCTGAGCTCTGGGCAACGAGTACATTTGAGTATTGCCCAATCGGCTGAGCGCAGAGAGGAATGGATCTCTCAGCAGATGCTGAGGCTCACCGGACGACCGCTGAAAGGGCGTTCGGTGATCTTCGACGACACCTCGGCATTCATGTCCATCGAACGCGATCACATCATCGATCTCCAAGGCGAGTTCTTCCTCGTCAGATGCAACGACCACATACTCCTCGAGCGTGACACCGGGGAGTTCAGGTGGATCGATTTTGATCTCACGCAGGACTTCCCAGACCATGATCTGGCGGGTGTCGGCAATATCCTTCACGTTGTGTTCGGCAAGCGGCTGATCAGATTTCGCGACATGCTGCGCGAACATCCCGAACTCTCCAGCCACCTGCTTTCCGACGACGGCGCTGCTTTCTTTCCCCTCCGCGTGATGAATCTGCACGCCGTGTTTCCCTACGTGCCCAGGAAGTTCAATGACATCCTCATGCGATTCTCGATTGGCGCTGATGTGCCCTATGAGAACGTACGGCAAGTTGTGGAAGACCTGGAAGATTGCGCCGCTTCCCTTGGATGGCCAGTGACGCCACCTTCGGCGGCTACCTAACCCTCGGCCAGGGGCTGGTTCCCGATAGGATCCAGTAGATCCCGAGCGGAACTCCTGCTGAGAGATCCAGCTGCGAATCCCTGTACCCCTTGACAAAAGATTCGAATGAACCTTATATTTGCATTATGACGCAAACGAGCAATCAACTACCTGTCCTGACCAACGCTACCGAGTGCTGCGCCGATCTCGAGGGCCTTCTGAGCCCCGAGTTCTTCAAAGCGCTCAGTGATCCCCGCCGCCAGGCCATCCTGCTCGCGCTCGCAACTTCAGGCGGCGCCTGGACGGTAAGCCAAGTCGCGGAGGTCCTTCCAATCAACATTTCGGTGGTCTCACGTCACCTCGCCCAGCTGCGGAACGCGGGAATTCTCACCGCCGACCGGCAGGGCAAGGAGGTCCACTACACGGTGCGCTAC
>JAAESQ010001287.1 GCA_024229275.1 bacterium
GAGCGGAGACGGCGAGGTGCCTGCGAAAGTAGACGGGCCGCGCCGCCGATGACCAGAGCGATGATCCCGATACTGGCCAAATACTGAAAGTGATCCGCAACAAAGGAGTACCGCATCGGGTAGACATCGAAGAAATCCAATGCCGGGAAGAGAGTACCGATGAAGAACAGCACCGCAACCAATGGTCCTCGGCCCAGACGATTCCGAAGGCCCCAAAGTGTGAGCAGAACGGCAGTCACCGCAGCGGGAAAGGCGAGCTGCCATGCGGAGTGAAAGTTCGCGTTCCATCGCTCGTAGATAAAGGTGAGATTGGACGGCCAGAGAAGTTTCCAGATATAGAAGCAGACAATCTTTCCTGCCAAAAGCGTACGTTCTAAGAACGTCAGACTCCACTCATCGCCCAAAGCGCCGACATGATGAACTTCAAGCCAGGCAGTGAGCATCCCAAACGCGAGGGAGAGCGCGAAGAACGGAAGGAGTTCTCTGACATCCTCTCTGCAAAGACGTTCGCGTTTCCACCACAGAATGAGCAGCAGCGCCGCAGGAAGAGTTGCCGTCACCGTCTTGCTCAGCAGCGCTGCCACAAAGAGCAGAAGTGAGACGGTGGAGAGCCATCTCGACCCAGAGCCGAGCTTGCAACGCAGGTAGGCCAGCGCCGACCCCAGATAGAACACCGCCGACAGCACGTTCTTTCTCTCAGTGATCCACGCCACCGACTCAACATGTACGGGATGGAGCCCGAAGACTGCCGCGATGAGCCATGCACCGGGCACATTCAACAGACTGAGTATTCTCCAGAGCAAGACGGCAGCGATCCAGTGCAACAACACATTGGTTACGTGGAACCCGGCTGGTTTGAGCTCCCACAACTGATACTCGAACCAGTAGGTTGTGTGCACCATCGGGTAGTACTGAGGCGTCGCAGTCACATCAAACCAAATGCGATACAGGCCCCGCACACCCTGGAGATTTCCGTTTCTCTCGACATATGCGTCGTCATCCCAGATGAAGCCACAGCTGACAACGGGGAAATAGGCCGATGCAGTCAGCACCAGGAGTAGAACCGCCCCGAGAATGGCACGGGAGCGCTGAGACACAAGCAACCTCCTCAGCGGAGTCTATACCACTCCCCCGGACCTCCTTTTGGCCATTGCCTCAGGGATATTTCTACGGCCACTCAGGCAGCAATCCTTCACCTGAGGTCACTGCCTACCCTCGCGAAAGGCCACGGCCGACGAATCCAAGAGGGCCAAACCCGGCAAAGCCGGCACCAGCCAACGGGAGCAACAGAGGAATCCACCGCAAGCCGAGCCATCCATCTCCTCCGATTCCGCCCAGCGCCAGCATTGCCAAGCCGGCACAGGCAACCGAGCATCCGACAAGCTGAAGCCAGACAGCTGCCGGTGGAGTGGAAGCTCCGGATGATGGCCTTTCGAACCGGGCAAACACCATTATGAACGGAAGGGAAACGATGGTGTAAGCAAACAGCCAGAGCGGCCGGGTCAACCACCATGCCCCTGTGTCTGGCAGCTGCCCAAGAACAACAGGCAGCTGCCAGAAGGCGAGTCCTACCAACAGCATCATTACCGTGGAGTGCCAAAGAAAGACGGTCATGATCATGCCGTTGATCAAAATTGTTGCGGCCCAGGGCACGCGGTGCTCCAACCAGCGCCTGGCCGATGCTTCGAATACGAGTAGTAATCCGATCTGCGCCGCAGCCAATGCGAGCAGCGGCAGTTTGGGTGGCAGAGTGTTGCTGATCTCGTCACTCGGCACTCCCACCAAACTGAGTGGATAAGATCCGAGGTGAGTCAACGCAACCAAACTCCCGATCCCGAACAAAAATAGAGGAGCCCCGATTCGCACACCCGACAGTTTTCCGTCACGCCACGCATACCCAAGCTGGTGCACCGACAGCCACACGAATGGATAGTTAATCCAGGCGAGAGCCCCGATACCGCCGGAGAA
>JAAESQ010001288.1 GCA_024229275.1 bacterium
CCGCGGTCGGTGCAGAGCAGGGTTATTTCTACATCCGCGCCGAGTACCCGCTCGCCGTCGAGCGGATTCGCAGGGCGATAGCCATTTGTGAGGAACTGGGAATTCTCGGCGAAGACGTATTCGGCAGCGGACGAACATGCCGCCTTGAGGTGACCGTAGGCGCTGGGGCATTTGTCTGTGGCGAAGAAACGGCGCTCATCGCTGCAATCGAAGGAGGTCGCGGTACCCCCCGTCCACGTCCTCCATACCCTGCGGAGAAGGGACTTTGGGGTCGACCGACATTGGTCAACAATGTCGAGACCTATGCTCTGGTGCCTGGCATCGTACGTTCAGGTGGGGCAGACTTCTCCCTGCTCGGAACTCAGTCCAGCCGAGGTACCAAGACCTTCGCCCTCGCCGGCAAGGTGGCCAGAAGCGGTCTGATCGAGGTGCCGATGGGGATGACACTGCGCCAGATCGTTGAAGAGATTGGCGGTGGTGTGAGGGACGGAGGTCGGCTCAAAGCGGTCCAGGTCGGCGGGCCTTCAGGTGGTTGCGTGCCGGAGTGGCTCGCGGACACACCTGTCGATTACGAAGCACTCGGCGCTGCCGGTGCGATGATGGGATCCGGCGGGATGGTCGTGCTCGATGACTCCGATTGCATGGTCGACATCGCCCGCTACTTCATGGCCTTCACACAGACCGAATCGTGCGGCAAGTGCACTTTTTGCCGGGTCGGCACCAAACGTATGCTGGAGATCCTCGAGAGCCTCTGCCGGGGGACCGGACGTGCAGGCGATCTGGAGCGACTCGAAGAACTGGCTGGATCTGTCACAAACGGCAGTTTATGTGGACTGGGTCGAACTGCGCCAAATCCAGTGCTGTCCACCCTGCAGCATTTTCGTGACGAATACGAGGCGCATCTCGAGGGCCGATGTCCTGCCGGGCGTTGCCGTGAACTGATTACCTACTCGATCGATGACAACTGCTACGGATGTACGCGATGCGCGCAGCGCTGTGCGAGCGGCGCGATCGATGCACGGCCGCACGAGCAGCATGTGATTGAAGTGGAGGTGTGCACGCGCTGCGACAGCTGCCGTCAGGTGTGCCCAATCGATGCCGTGAGAGTGGTGTGACGATGAACTGCAATCTGACGATCAACGGACGTGAGGTCGTGGTGGAAGCGGGCGCCACTGTGATGACCGCAGCGCGCGAGTTCGGTGTCGAAATACCGAATCTGTGCTTTCTTGAGGCACATGAAGCTTTCGGGTCGTGTGCGTTGTGCGTGGTCGAAGAAAGGCAGAGTGGTCAGCTTCTGATTTCGTGTACGGCGCGCGCCGAAGATGGGATGGACATCTGCACCGACAGTGCGTCGGTGAGGCAGGCTCGCCGCACTGCGCTCGAGCTGCTGCTATCTGAGCACGTCGGCGATTGCGAAGCGCCGTGTCGTCTCGCGTGTCCGGCGGGGTTCGATATTGCAGCGCTGATGGAGCTGCTGGCCGTGGATGACCTCGTCGGTGCGGCCGCGATGGTTGAAGATGGTCTGCCGATGGCCGCGATCCTATGTGGCAGCTGCAAGGCGCCCTGTGAAGCAGCATGTCGGCGCGCCAAGCTCGATCGACCGATCTCGATCCGAGGTTCGATTCTGCGGCTGCTGGAAAGTGAGCGACCACCGGTCGCAAAGGTAAGAGACTCATCCGGCAAGAGTGTGGCCATTGCCGGGGCCGGTCCGGTGGGGCTTGCGACTGCCGTGCATCTGAGTGAGAAAGGCCATGCCTGCACGGTGTATGAGGCGACAGCAAGGCCCGGTGGGAGGCTGCTTGATGAGGCAGACGAGGCCGCGGTCATCGCCGAGCTTCAACGTATCGAAAAGCGCGGTGTCACGATTGTTGTTGACGCTGCGGTTGGGCGCCCATCCTGGCAGGAACTGCAATCCACCTTCGATGCCGTCGTCGTGACTTGGGGTGCCAATCCGGAGATTCCAAGCAATGCCATTGACCTTGAGAATCCAGAGCCGGGCGTATTCGTGGGTGGTGAGGCCGTGCGCCCGATGCGGACGCTGGCCAGGACCGGTACTGAGGCCAGGCAGCTTGCTGCTGCGGTGGATGGGTATTTACGAGGAGACGTGTCCAGGAATCGCAAACGACGATTTCAGTCTCGCATTGGACGTCTCGATCCAGCAGAACTGGAGTCGCTGAAGTCTTCTGTGAGCTCCGAAACGGGCGAAATGAAACCGGTCAGCATTTCCGCCGATGCGGAGCGTTGCCTCCAATGTGGTTGCTTCGAACGGAGATCGTGCGCACTTCGGCACTATGCCGAGCAGTACGAGGTCAATGTGCGGCGATTTCGGCACGAGGGCCGGACAAAAGTGCAGCGCCGGGCGCAAGGTGCGGTTGTTCACGAGCCGGGCAAGTGTGTTCGCTGCAGCCGATGCGTGAGGCTGAGTGGGATGAGTCAAGCCATGCCTGGAATGACTGTCATCGGTAGGGGCTACGACATTCGCATCGATACACCTTTCGGTGAGCACATCGACGACGCCCTTGAGGGAGTGGTCAATCTGTGTGTCGAGAACTGCCCGACGGGGGCATTGGTGAAAAGGTCCGTCGGGAAGCGACAGAGGAGGAGAAAGTGAAGATCTGGCGAGAGGTTCTTCTGGGTACACTGGCTGTCACAGTCCTCGCGTGTGGTGACAGCGTTGGTCTGGCACTCCCGAGAGCTGAGATTCAGCAGGATTTCTCGAAGGCGTCATGGCCCATTTTTCGGGGTGATCGAGGCCTCAACGGGGTTGCGACGGGCCGAATTCCTGATGCTGTTCGCCGGCGGTGGAGCTTCGATGCGGACGGCGCAGTGGTGGCTTCGCCTGTGATAGGTGAAGGGCGGATCTACGTCGCTTCAGAGGGCGGCAGCTTGTTTGCCCTCGACCTGAACAGCGGTGAGGTGTTGTGGCGTTACCAAGGTCAACACTCGATCGAAGCATCTCCACTTCTGGTGGGCGATACTGTTGTGGCCGGAACACTGGAGGGTGTACTCAAAGCCTTCGATGCACGTACCGGCGAAGAGAAGTGGGCCTATTCCACCAACGCCAAGGTCACTGGCTCCGCCAACTGGATCGAAGCTCAGGATGGCACCATTCAATTGGTTGTCGGTAGCTACGATGGTGCGCTGCACTGCGTTGATGCAGTGACCGGCGCCGTGGTTTGGATTTTCGAGACTTCGAGCTACATCAATGGTGGACCGGCCATCGCTGATGGCAAGGTGGTGTTCGGCGGCTGTGACGGCCTGCTTCATGTGCTGTCAGGCTCTGATGGGTCTGAACTCCGTGCGGTCGATGTTGGGTCATATGCCGCGGCCTCTCCGGCGGTACGTGACGGTGTCGCATTCCTTGGAACCTACGGTTGCGAGGTGCTGGCCGTTGACATTGAATCGGGAGTCGTTCTGTGGCGCTATGAGAGTGAGCACGACCCGGGGCCATTCGCCTCGTGTCCTGCAGTGACCGATGCGCTCGTCGTGATTGGCTCTCGAGACGGTCGTGTGCACGCTTTGGATCGTGCTACCGGCGTACCCGCGTGGACGTTCCAAACTGGTGATGAAGTCGACAGCTCACCGGTAGTTGTCGGAGAAAATGTTGTCGTGGCATCGGCCGATGGTCGAGCCTATTCCTTGGACCTGACCGACGGAACATTGGGCTGGTCGTACGAGGCCGGAAGTCCAATCATCGCTACGCCGGCGATCGTCGGCGAGGTCGTCGTCGTTGGCACGGAGGACGGGCGCGTGGATGTGTTGGGCCGTGATGAGGGAAGGTCTTGAAATGCTGTTGAAACTCGAACGGGTGGCAAAAGCCTATGGCGGGCCCTCTTCCGATAGATCGGTTCGAGTACTGGAGGCTATCGACCTCGAGATCGAAGCCGGAGAGTCGGTCGCCATCGTTGGTCCATCCGGATCCGGCAAAAGCACCCTGCTGCACATCATGGGAGGGCTCGACGGACCCTCGTCGGGTGCAGTGTTCCTGAACGATCGCAACATCGTCGGCATGCAGGAAAAGGAACTGGCCGCCGTACGCAACACAGAGGTCGGGTTCGTTTTCCAGATGCACCATCTCCTGCCCCAATGCACTGTGTTGGAGAATTGTCTGCTCCCGACTCTTGCGGCATCCGCGCCCAGTGATGGGGAGGAGTCAGTGCAGAGAGCCTTGAGGCTCCTCGCGCGAGTGGGACTCACAGAGCGCGTCCACCATCGGCCCGGCCAACTCTCGGGTGGCGAGTGTCAGCGGGCGGCGGTTGTGCGTGCCTTGGTCAACCGCCCGAGTCTCGTGCTGGCCGATGAGCCGACCGGATCGCTCGATCGCGCCTCCGCTGAACAGCTCACTGAACTTCTCGCCGAACTCAACCGCGAAGAGGATGTAACTGTGGTGGTAGTGACGCACTCGATGGAACTGGCGCAACGGATGGGTCGGGTCCTGTGTTTCGACGGCAACGAACTGAGACCGTACTCGGGCACTTCTGCGGCGGCATGAAGCGAAGCACTCTTCTGCTGCGTGGACTGATCCACTTTCGATGGACGCATGCCGCGGTGATCTGTGGATCGGCAATCGGCGCTGCGGTTCTGGTTGGGGCTCTGGTCGTTGGCGACTCGGTGCGACACAGCCTAAGGTGGCTGGTGTCAGCGAGGTTGGGCAGTTCGGAATTCGCCGTAACCTCCGGCGAGCGTTTCATGCAAACAGACTTCGCCGATGAGCTTGGTCGCTCTCTCGGGGTCGCAACCGCGCCTGTAATAGTGCTCGATGGGGTGGCTAGTGCCGATGGGGGACGAGCCAGAGTCAACCGAATCCAAGTTGTTGGTGTTGACGATCGTTTCTGGTCCATCGGCGGGATGAATAGCCCGGGAGTAGCCAACACTGAGAATCGTGCAGCTCTCAACCGCCACCTTGCAGACCGGCTCGGCGTTGCTGTTGACGACGAGGTCATCGTTAGGATTGAGCGCCTGAATCAGGTTCCCAGCGACATGCCTTACCGGTCGCGCCAGCGAAACACACTGTCGATGCGGCTGACGGTTGGCCAGGTTGCCGAGGACGATGAGTTCGGCAGGTTCAGCATGCGAGCCCAGCAGGCGGCTCCGCTTACGGTCTTCATCCCGATGACTCGACTCGCAGAGGCCTTGGGTCTTGAGAGTCGGTGCAATCTGATACTGGTCGCCGGGAAAGCTGATGGGGCGCTGACTGGCGCCGAGCTGGAAGCAACAGTGAGAGATCGCTGGAGTCTCGGTGACGTTGGCCTTCGGCTGCGTGAATTGCCGGATGAGTTGGGCCTCGAGCTGCAGTCCGAACGTGTGTTTCTGAGTTCAGAGGTCGCCTGCGCAGCCATGGCGGTGGACGCATCTGCGCAAGCGGTGCTGACCTACTTTGTGAACGCCCTCTCGGCGGGTGATCGCTCGACGCCTTATTCCTTTGTCACCGGCCTCGAGACACCCTCGAGTCCTTCACCGTTCGGTGTCGACGAGATTGTCATTAATGAGTGGCTGGCAAACGACTTGGGTGTCGGCCCAGGAGCACAGGTGGAACTGAGTTACTTCTCTCCAAACGGAGGATCACGCCTTGTCGAGAGCTCGATCGAGTTACGAGTGGCGGAGGTTGTGCCTGTCGTTGCTGTCGATCGGTTCTTGATGCCCGAGCTGCCGGGATTGGCTGATGCCAAGAGTTGTGGCGATTGGGATGAAAGTCTACCGATCGATTTGACAAAGGTTCGCGACAAGGACGAAGACTATTGGGATACGTATCGTGGGACGCCTAAGGCTTTTCTCCGCCTAGCGACAGCGCAGCGATTGTGGTCCAACAGGTTCGGCGAGCTGACGGCAGTTCGATTTCCAAATCCAACCAGCTCAATGAGAGATATCGAAGGTGCGATCCTTGCGAACCTGGATCCAGAGAACCTTGGAATCGCAGTGACGCCGGTGCTGGCCGATGGTTTGCAGTCAGCCGACCAGGCAGTCGATTTCGGGCATCTCTTCCTTGGGCTCAGCTTCTTCATCGTTGTGGGTTCTCTACTGCTCACCGGTCTTGTGTTCGTACTTGGTGTCGAACAACGAAATCAGGAAAGTGGTGTATTGCGAGCCGTCGGATTCACAGTCCGCGAGGTCGGATGGCTGCACCTCGTTGAGGGCGGATTCCTGGCCGCTTTTGGGACCGTGATTGGTGCTGTAGGCGGAGTTGTCTTTGCCCAAACTGCCCTTGTTGCTCTGAAGACGGTTTGGCGGGGAGCCATCGGATCTGCGGTGCTCATCGTCCACGTTGAGCCCTTATCGCTGTTGATCGGCGGAATGCTTGGATTTGCCCTCGCAGTGACAACGATGGCGTTGGCGCATCGAAGCTCTTCGGCGCGCTCAGTGTGCGAACTGCTCCGTGGCGGCCACATTTCGCAGGCATCAGCTAGAGGCAGCGGTCGACGTATGAGTGGCGTGCTGGCTGTACTGTGTGCAGCAGGTGCGACAAGCCTAGCCGGGATCTCGACGTTCGCTGTGGAACAAGATGCTACCGGAGCGTTCTTCGGTGTCGGAAGCCT
The DNA here is from genome assembly GCA_024229275.1 of bacterium. GTDB lineage: Bacteria > Acidobacteriota > Thermoanaerobaculia > Thermoanaerobaculales > Sulfomarinibacteraceae > JAAESQ01. Next base: position 6,534 of record JAAESQ010001288.1, read on the forward strand.
ACTCCTGCTGGCGACGGTCTTCGGCAGCTTGAGCTGGTTGTCACAAGATGAGCAAAATCGACCTCTGCGGATCCCCTCGCTGGCTGGGTTGGCATTGTCTGAGGCGGCACGCAAGAGGCGGCGCAGTGTCGTTACGATCACTCTGATTGCGTGCGGCGTATTCTGTGTTGTCGCAGTTGCCGCCAATCGCAGGAGCTCTGTCGCCGACGCTGAACTTCGGAGTTCCGGTACCGGCGGCTTTAGCTTCTATGGCGAAACGTCCCTGCCCATCGAAGATAATCTCAATACGTCAGTCGCAAAGCGTCGTTTCGGTCTACCTTCCGAGGGTGTTCGCTTTGTTCAGTTACGCCGACATGTGGGAGATGACGCGAGCTGTCTCAACCTCAATAGGGCGAGTCGGCCGAATGTGCTTGGCGTGCCGGTTGAAGAACTGAAAGAGCTTGGAGCCTTTGGCTTCACGCAGGTTGCGCCGGGAGTGGACGTTTCAGATCCTTGGGATGCCCTCAATTCTGTGAAGGACGCTGATGTCATCCCCGCAGTCGCAGATCAAGCCGTGATCACCTGGGGGCTGGGTCTGTCCATCGGCGATCTGCTGTGGATCACAGATGAGCAGGGCAACGAGGTTGCTTTAAAGCTCGTGGGTGGGCTGACGAGTTCTCTTCTGCAAGGGAACCTACTCATTTCTGAGACCCACTTCAGAAGGCTCTTCCCCTCTTTGGGTGGCAGTCATGTGTTTTTGGTGGACGCCGACACCGATCTGAGGAGCGAAGTTGAAGATGCTCTTCGAACGGGGATGCGTGACGTTGGCCTTGAGATCCAGACGGCGTCGGGTCGCCTCGAGTCCTTTCGGGTTGTCGAGAATACCTACCTGTCGATCTTTCTGGCGCTCGGTGGCCTAGGCCTTGCGCTGGGTATCGCGGGTGTCGCAATCATCGTTCTTCGAGATGTCATCGGTCGTCGTGCTGAACTCGCGGCTCTAAGGGCGATAGGATTCGGGCGATCGGCTATAGGGCGACTCCTGGCGATTGAGTATGGCGTCCTCATCGCCGTCGGCCTTGTCGGAGGAACGCTTTCTGCTCTGGTGGCAGTACTGCCGTCGCTGATGACGTCGGGGAGCGGAACACCCTGGCTCTTCATGGCTTTGGTTCTTGGAGTGATCGCTGCGAGTGGGACAGGCTCGATTTTCGCTGCAGTAGTCTTTGCCGTGAGGGGCGACTTGGTGTCGGCGCTTCGGAACGAGTAACCGGCTCGTTGAGCGATTGCCTGAGTTTGAATCCGTGGCCTCCGTCACGCTGGACGACACCGAGCAAACGCTGGAAATACCTAGGTCATCGCGACGGAGATCTGGTGCAGGGCAGGGAGTGCCTTACAATCGCTTAGCAGTTTCGTGATTTGCGAGGTGTTCATTGGCAGGTCGGGTTACGGGCTTCTGAAACCTAGGTCAATCGCGAGCACGCAGCGGCACCAACCGGCAAGCCCTTTACTGTGTGGTCGGGCGAGGAGAGATTCATGCCGAGTTCACCATCTACCACCACCGGAGTGAGTCCCCGTTTCCCATTGGACCTTCCCGATTGCCGGTTTGACCAGCGCAACGAGATGTTCAAGCGAAGAATCTGGGATGAAGAGTTCATCGAACATGGAAAGCAACTGTACGGTGAGATCAGGTTCAAAGATGCCTACGGCTATCGCAAGCTGGACTACGCCCTCAGGAATGCGGCGTGGAACCTCGAGTATGGATACGCCTTCGGCACTATGAAGGGCAACCATGGTCTCTACTCATGGGATCACGTTCCCGCGAAAGCCAAACGCTTTGTCGAGACAGGAGAGCAGGTCACCCATAGCCCCGAGGAAAACGCCCGAATCGTCAAGAAAGCCGCACGATTCCTGGGTGCTGATCTGGTAGGAACATGCTTTGCCCATCCGAACTTGATCTACTCCCACGAAATGGATTTGATGGATGGGGTTCATCGCTCTGTAGAGCTTCCAGAAGGTTGCACCAACGCCATCGTGATGGCCGTGGCGATGGACTTTGAATCGACCAGATACTCACCTGACGGCATCGCAGGGGCGGCCACCGGCCTGGGTTACAGCGTTCAAGCGGTTGTGGCGAATATGGTGGCGGCATTCATCAGAGGTCTAGGTTTCCAAGCGGTTCCTTCCGGAAACGACACGGCGATTTCGGTTCCACTCGCCCTCGCTGCGGGATTGGGTGAGCTGGGGCGGATGGGGCTTCTCATTACCGAGAAGTTCGGCCCTCGGGTACGGATCTGTAAGGTTTTCACCGACATGCCTCTAGCCTTCGACGACTTCAAACCGTTCGGAGTTGAGGCTTTCTGTCGCGATTGTAAGAAATGCGCCCAGCACTGCCCGTCACAGGCCATCAGTGATGGGGAGCCGACCATGGAAGGTCCCTCCCTGAGCAGCTTTTCCGGCGTCAAGAAGTGGTATATCGACCCTGAGCGTTGCTTCATGTACTGGGTCAAAAACTGGATGGACTGCAACAACTGCGTAATGGTGTGTCCATTCAACAAGCCTCCAGGCAAGCTTCATGACACAGTGCGATTCCTCATTCGCCGTGCACCGATTCTCAACCGGTTTATGGTGTGGATGGATGATTTATTGGGCTACGGCAAGCCCATGAAACGACGTGAGAAGAACTTCTGGGAGTCGCCCCCCTCGCGGTAGAGCGCATCGGCCCCGTTACTGAGGCGCTACTGGCTGGGCCTGGGTTGACGCCATGGTCGGCTGATAGAATCAGATCCAAGTACAACCAACCATGACGGGAGGTGGGCTGTGAAGCGGTCCACTGTGACCCTGTGGTGGGTCGCACGGAGGTTTGTGCTGATGATTTCGAGGGCGAAGAGGTAATGAGCGACCGACTTGAGGTGGATTGTCGTGGTCTGACCTGCCCGCAGCCGCTCATCAACACCAAAGAAGCGTTGGCCGTTACAACGGGAGCGCTACTCGTGAAGGTCGACAATATGAACTCGGCAACCAACGTTCGTCGCTATGCCGAGGGGCAGGGTGCGATAGTTGAGGTCGAGCAGAAGGGCGATGACTTTCACCTCAGCATTGAGCCTGCCGGTGACACATTGAACGCCGACGAGTTGCCGATCGGCTGCCCATCGGAAGTCGGCGAAAGTGTTGTCGCTTTCATCGCCTCGGAGGGCATGGTTTCTGGAGATGACGGACTCGGCGCCGTTCTCATGGAGGCGTTTCTGGATACCCTGAGCCAGGCCAGCGGTACGGTAACGCATGCCATATTCGTCAACGCCGGCGCCAAGCTGACGATTGAGGGTTCACCCATTCTCGATCAGCTTTGCCAGCTTGAGGAGGCCGGAGTCGAGGTGTTGGTCTGCAGCACATGCCTCAATCACTACGGCATCACCGACAAACTCATTGCCGGCAGCGTGTCCAACATGTACGAGATCATCGAAATCCTGTCCGCTGCGGGAAGGATCATTCGGCCGTGAGATAGAAGGCCGGCCTTTGTCAGAACTGTCAGCTGCAGTGCCTAGAACGGTCCCAGGCCCCAGACGATCAAGAACACACACAGGCTGACGGCGGCAAGACCTGTCAGCAGGAATCCCAACAGGGTACCGATCGGGAGCTTATTGCGCAGGTGGTTGCGTACGGTCGATATCACGGCGCTGGCACCCACGATGCCGGCGAGTAACCCAGTGATTGCGCCCCACTTCGCCCACGGGACAAGGCCGAACAAGAGCAAGATCTCAGCCGACTTGTAGGTCACACCGAAAGCGCTGCCGATGATGGTGATCGACAGCACAGCGAGGAACGCCGCGAACCAAGTCATTACTCGAGCCAACCCGGCTGGTGTAGATCTACGCTTGTCGATGCGACGTCCAATCGGAGCGATTGTGAGGACTAGGAAGCCGATCACCGGAATCAGGATGCTGGTCACAGCCCAGATTCCGGGGCCCGCCAGCTTCTTCTTGTCCTCCAGCGCTTTGACCATCAAGCGCGGACCAATGGATGTTGTGAAGAGTGGTGCGTAAATCTCCGGGACTTCCATCTCTTCGACACAAGCTAGGTCGGGCTCGACGGTCGGATTGTCATAGAAAGCATTGAGCATGTCGCCCGCGCACTCGACTGAGCGGGACGGTCCGTGTCCTGCGTAGGGGAACTCGACATAGGTGCCGTTGGCGAAGCCGGGGAGGATTGCCTTGGCCAGTGGCGGTGGGGTGATGGGATCCATGTCGCCCTCGATGAGCAGGGCTGGTAGGTCGGTCTCAACCGGGAGGTATTCCGCAGCATCCCGTGGAACCATGTTGTGTTCGAGGCACAGTTCGGCGCGCCGTTGGTATGACTCGACCGTTCCGATCGCTCCACCGAGTATGGGCAGCTCTTCGATGTCCGCCTGCCCGGCGATGGCCTGGACCTCGGCGTCGGCATCGCCGCAGAGAATCGCGTTGGACATGCCCTGGCTTCCGCCGCCGAAAGAACCGGCAACGCCGGCGATGGCCTTAAACATGTCTTCATCGCGGCGCTCAACGGCGTCTGCCCAGGCGTAGATGAGCCCCGGCAAACCAGGGTAGTTGGACTGCTCGTACATGAAGGCGAACGGCAAGAACGCCACGATGTCGGTGAAGACGTATGCCTTGCCGGTTGGGTAGTTCTCGACGTCTTTGACGTCCACCACAATGGGATTGTCCTTGACCGAAAGAGTAGCCTCGCGGATTCGTTCGCCGAGGTTCGGGTAGTTCTCGGCGCAGTCAGGCTGAGACTGGCACAGTTCATCGAGCTTTTTGAGGTCACGGTCATACCATTGCACCGAGCGCCAGGCCCAGGTGTTGTTGCGAATGTCGAGGGGGACGATGGCGTCGAGCACGACGGCCAGGATGCCGTCCGGGTCGGTCTTAATGTAGGCCTGGCCGAGGATTGACCCGTACGAGATACCCCAAACGTTCCATTTGTCGAATCCGAGGGCAATTCTCAGGGCTTTGACATCTCTGGCATTCTCAAAAGTGTTGTAGCCGCTCAGATCCACTCCGTGGGCTGCGGCTGTGGTTGCGCAGTCGACCGCTGCTGTGAACTGAGCCGTAAGATGCTCTTCAAAGGTCGCGACGTTGCCGACTTCCGGTTTGCGAGTGTTGTAATACGGGCAGAAATCGTCAGAGTAGCCAATACCCCTCTGCTCGAGGATGTACATGTCACGATGCTTGCGGATGCCGTGGTCCTTGAATCGATTGATGTAGTACGTCACCTCTGACCCGGGTCCGCCGGTGAGGTAGACGACAGGATCGTCGCGCTTGCCAGGCTCTAAGTCGTAGAGAGTCTCGTCTTCGTCCTTATCTTCCTCTATATCTTCATCGTCCCAGGTCGAGTTGAGCTTGACGACGTGCAGTTCGATGAAGCGAGAATCCGGTTTCTCACGATTCTCTGGGACCTGCAGCAGATAGCATTGAATGTCCCCTGGTTCGTACTCGATCTGGCCCTTGAAGGGACACACCATCGTGTCGAGACGGAAGGTGTCGCGGGCGAAGAGCTCGCCGTAGCTTTCGGTGGGGCTCAGCGTTGGTTCGGTTTGTTCATCCTGGGCGAGAACAAGTGAAGGAAGGACACAAAGAGCGATTGCTGCGAAGAGGAAGGTCTTTTTCATGTGATGCCCCTTCAAATCTGATGGGATAAAACTACCACGTGCAGCAAGAGTGAGCATCACAAACTAGGACGAGGTGTTACCGAATTCGGTATCTTCAGATCTCACAAACGGGCGAGATCTGAGTCGACCTAGAACTTGAACTTAAAGATCTCCTCACCTTGGCTCTGCGAAGGGCTCATGATGCTTGGTGGGACTTTGAATTCTCGGGGAACCGCTTCCCAGCCCTCGTAGACCTTGCCGCCGATGACGATTCTGTTTGAAGCTGTGGAAAGACCAGTCTTTCTATCGGTTCCCAGAATGCTGAAGGTCGATTTGGGAAGGGTTTCTCCGACCTCATCCGTCTTAGCCACCAGTTCCATCTGACCGTCGCCATCTATGTCTGCACGGATCCAGTCAAGTTCGAGGACGTCATTGTAGGTTCCGTCAACCATCATCTTGCTGATTTCGGCGTTGAACTTCTTGATGAGGGCTTCGGCGTGCGGGTAATCCTTGCGAACGACGAAATGGAGCGTCCGTTTCGTCATCGGCAAGACTCCAATCTCTAGGAACTTCGACGCCTCCTCAGCTTGGTGTTCCATCAGGTGGCGAGCGACAAACTCATCGACCAGCATGTACTCAACTTCACCGCGCAGCAGTTTCTCCAGGTTGTGTTGGTCGCTACGGCCACCGATGAAGTGCACTCCCTTGGCCTTCTCGACGTCGATACCATAGGCGTAGTTGGTTACCGCAGCGACCTGTTTTCCGGCCAGGTCCGACAGGCCGACTGCGCTGACGTCGCTACCTTTGCGCCCGATCAGAACCAGGCGGTTTTCGAGATAGGGCTGAGAATAGAGTAGAAAGCTCTCTCGATCAGCACTGCGCCACATCGCCGCACAACCGTCGACTTCTCCGTTGCGTAGACCGGTGTGGACGTCTTTCCAAGCGAGAATCTGCGTATCCGCATTGAAGCCGGCGCGGTCAAGGGCCATGTGTACGAGTTCGAGTGCGACGCGGCGCTGACCGGACTCGGCGGTGAATGGAGGCCAATAATCTGAGGCCAAGTGGATCTTCTGAGTATCTTCAGCAACTCCGAGTGCCGGCTGAAGCAACAAAACCGTAAGAGCCGTGAGAATTGAAAAGGTGATGTGTGTGCGCGATCTGCGATTCATGTAGTTTCCTCCGGGGCCACTACGGTCAGCTTGTGGTGTGCCAGGCCTGAGCTTAGCTCATCCGTCACTGATCTGTTTTGAACGAGTCCGAAAGCTGCCGATGGTACGTGGTCGCGCCCTTCCTATGTCGGACAGAAAGCTGACAAAAGGTTGTTACGGCAGAACCCGATGCACGAGAACGCTGTGAAAATACTTCGAAGCATTGGTCGAGAAGTGCAGGCCAACGATCAGAGCTGAGCTGCCTCGTCGACGAGTGCTCGAGCAATCACCATTTTCTGGACTTCCGACGTGCCCTCATAGATTGTCGTAACGCGCGCATCACGGTACAAACGCTCGACCGGATACTCCTTTGAGTATCCATAGCCACCGTGAACCTGAACCGCCCACTCAACAACGCGGTTGCACATCTCCGAAGCGTACAGTTTGGCTCGCGCCGAATCTCGCGAGTGGCGACGAAGTTTCTCGCTGGCCTGTGCTGCAGTCCACAAAAGGGCGCGTGCGGCAGCGAGTTCCGTGTCCATCTCGGCGAGTCGAAACGCAATCGCTTGATGACTGATGATCGATTTTCCGAACTGTTGCCGGTCGCGCGCATATCGCAGAGCTTCGTCAAAGGCCGCCCTAGAGATGCCGACGGCCTGCGCAGCGATGCCGAGTCGCGAGTGATCAAGAGTGGCTAGAGCAACCTTGAATCCTTGGCCCTCTTCGCCGAGCAGTGCGTCCTTGTCAACCCGAGCCTCCTCGAGACTCACCATGCAAGTCTTAGACGCTCGGAGCCCCATCTTCTCTTCAGGTTTGTTGAACACCACTCCGTCTTGTTGCGCATCAACCACAAAAGCTGAGATGCCCTTCGCACCAAGCGAAGGATCGGCGGTCGCCAAACAGACAAAATAGCGTCCGACAACCCCGTTGGTGATCCATGCCTTGGCACCGTTGAGAATCCAGTGGTCTCCCTCATCCCGATAGCGCGTGGTGAGTGCAGCTGCATCTGAGCCGGCGTGGGGTTCGGTGAGCATGAAACCGCCAAGCGCTTGGCCAGAGGCGAGTTCTGGGAGGAAGCGCCGACACAGTGTTTCGCTACCGAATTTTACGATTGGCCAGCAGCAGACCGAATTTGTCACCGACATCCCTACGGCGACCGAGGCATCCGCGTACGCCAGCTCCTCGACCGAGACAAGGTAAGTGACAACATCCATCTCGGCCCCGCCGTACTGATCGGGCACCATCATTCCCAGTAAACCGAGCTCGCCGAGTTCTGCGAATAGCTCTGTTGGGAACTCACCGCTGCGATCTCTGTCAGCTGCCCCGGGGGCAACCTGTTCGGCTGCGAATGCACGCACCATGTCTCGAACCATCAGCTGCTGCTCATCGAGAAGATAATCCACACAAACCTCCCCACTGTTGTGTCCCCACACACGACAGGCTGAAGCGTACCACGGGGTTGTGAGACGACTACAGAAGAACTGTTCGAACGCGCACAGTGGATTTCGGAATTATCGGGACAGAATCTCATTCTCTATTTTGATACTCTACCTAAAAGAGAGATGAGATCACGAACAATGACGAGGACCCAACCATCAATGCTTCTATGGACGACCACGTTCGTTTTGGTGTTGCTGGCATTTTGTCGTTTCGTCAATGGCCAGGAAGCCGCAACGTCGGTCTCAGTCCAGATTCCCGTTCCGGAGCCTACCCCGACGCCCATTCCGTCGGGATCTGTTCGTATTGAGGTCAAGCTCAGAAACGGTGTGGAGTCTATTCCGGGACAAGACACTGTGGTTTGGCTGCCGGGTATTCCAGCGAATATGGTGGCGGCTACCAAAGCGCGAGTCGCTCAACGGGACAAGCAGTTTGAGCCTCGGTTAGCCATAGTTTCGGTTGGGTCGACTATAGATTTCCCCAACTTCGACCGGGTTTTCCACAACGTCTTCAGTCTCTCGTCACCAAAGTCATTCGACCTTGGACTGTACCGTAAGGGGAAGTCCAAAAATGTACGGTTCGACGATCCGGGCCTTGTCCAGATTTACTGCAATATTCACCCTCATATGGCCGCATACTTAATGATCGTTGATTCTGCACACCGAGCTGTGGCCGACGGGGCAGGACGGGCAACTCTACCGTCTGTCCCCGCCGGGAACTGGAGTGTCGAGGGATGGAACGTTCGAGCCGGATTCTTCTCGGCCGAAGCGACAGTGCGTTCTGGTCGTACGAGTTCCATTGCCGTCGAACTTGACGTTACGAGCTGGCGCGAGGTTCCGCATCTCAACAAGCACGGGAAGGAGTATCCACCCCCTGATGACGATGACTTCCGATACTGAGGAAACTCAACGCCTCTTCAACGACTCCGCCGAGACCCAGGTTATCGAGGCCGATATTGCAGAAGGTCGCACTCCGACGCAGCGCTTTCAGGGTGTGGGTCTGGCCTTGCAGTTCTTCGTCCTTGCTGCTGGCCTACTCGTCATCACACTGAGTCTCACGGTGGCGGTTGCCGCATGGCGGGCCAATCGGGTTGCTGACGAGACCATTCGACGCGATCTTGCACGAGTCCCCGAAGTGTTTTCTGGGTACGCCTCGAC
>JAAESQ010001289.1 GCA_024229275.1 bacterium
GCAGAGAATCCGGGATTTTGCACAGACACTTTCCGAGAAAGACCGTCGACGTTTCGAGGCGATCGAGGCATCGCAGCGAGGTTATGGCGGGATCGTCTCTATAGCTCGCTTGCTTGGCTGCGCGACCAAGACCATCGAACGGGGCATCAAGGAACTGGATCAATTGCAGGATGACCCGGCTGCCGGCCGGGTGCGCCGTCCAGGTGCCGGGCGGAAAAAAAGATCGAATCGGAGTCGAGGGAAGAAGAGAATTTGATCACTTGCTTGGAAGTACGAACTGCGGGCGATCCGGACGAAGAAGACATCGTATTTACCGATCTGTCGCCTCGAAACTTAGCCGAGCGTCTCGGTGAGATGGGTACTCCGGTTGGACGAGACGCGATTACCACTTGGCTTGATGAAGCTGGGATTCGTCTTCGGCTGATTCGTAAAGATATCCCTGGCGGAGAACATCCCGATCGCAACGCTCAGTTCGAGAGAATCGCCGAGCTCATTGAGCAATACGAATCGGAAGGAAATCCCTGGTTCTCCATCGACACCAAGGCCAAGGAGCATCTCGGGAAGCTGTATCGCAAGGGCCGCATTCGCGGCAACAAACCATTCAAGGCGTTTGACCACGACTTCCCTTCTTGGGCCGATGGTGTTGTCATTCCCCACGGCATCTTCGACCGAAAACTGAATCTGGGGCACATCAACATTGGCCTCTCACGCGACACCACCGAATTCGCCTGTGACAGTTTTCGGTGGTACTGGAATCGGATCGGCAAGCAGCGCTATCGCGATGCAACTTCGATTTTGTTGACATGCGACGGCGGCGGCAGCAATTCGGCTCGTAAGTACATTTTCAAACACGACCTGGAGCGTTTAAGTGACTCGATCGGGCTGCCGATTCGCGTGGCCCACTATCCTCCGTACTGCTCGAAGTACAATCCGATTGAGCGACGCTTCTTTCCGCATCTTGGTCGAGCTTGTAGCGGCATGCTTTTCGACACGCTCGAGACCGTCGTCCATCTCATGCGTCGCGCAGCCACCTCAACCGGTTTGAGAACCACGGTGAACGTCATTCGACGCTGCTATGAGACGGGACGCAACGCAACAGACGAAATGAAGCAGCAATTGCGGATTGTGTATGATGAACTACTTCCAAAATGGAACTACACCGCCACACCCACAAACAGACAGTAATTGTCCGCACGATGCTTAGCACCGTCCGAGAATTGAGTGTCGCACTGTAGGATAGGTTTGCAGGAACTGCAACCTGTCCAGGGCAGGTTGCCAACGCTACCAACCTCTATCCTATGACAGTTGTTTCCCGAACGATGTTCAATCCAGCCAGTCTCGATCCCTGAGCCTTGCCGGCGCGTATTCTTCGGTCACGTAGCTGATGTCGCGGGA
>JAAESQ010001290.1 GCA_024229275.1 bacterium
CAGGATCTCGGTTGGACTGAGAAGGACTGTGGCAGATTCCTCAGCGAGGAATACCAATGGATATCGAGTTCAGTTACCGAGGAGGAAGTACTTGGATTCTCACACCTTCTTCACCGGTTGAGGGAGAATGACGACTTGGAAGACGTTTATTCGTCCTCCGAACCGGAGGGTACAGCGCTAAGACACATCGTTGCTTGCTTGGAGGATGAGCAGTACCGCGCGTCGCTGTGTTTGAGAAGCATTCGCGGGGGGAGTTCCGACCTCCCTCTGTTAGTGAATCTGACGCGAAGGGCTCTGACCAATCTCTGGCTACCGAAGGGCCAGATCGAGAAGATCTATGGCACTCCTGCGTCGAACGCCGGCTTGTTCTGGCTGCGACTCTGTCGGCCGTTCAATATCCTTGCGGCGATTTGTCGTCAGTATTGGATCAAACATCGCCTTCGAGCGAGGTCTAGTTCACGGAAAACCCATTGATACAGTTACTTATCCCATCAGCTGTGGCGCTCGTCTTAGCGGCACTTCTAACAACTTTATTAATGCCGATCACCTCCGCGTTTGCACGCGCAGCAAGGGTAATGGACTACCCTGGCGGCCGCCGAGTTCACCTGAAGCCAGTGCCCCGCCTCGGTGGATTTGCAGTCGGAGGTGCGCTAGCGATGGCCGCTGGTGCGGTTGCGATCGCTATGCTGCCAGGCTGGGGTGGGAGATTACACAAAGAGGACGTTGCTGCACTGATCATCGCGACATCTATAATCTTCATTGTCGGCCTAGCCGAGGACCTCGTCAGTGTTTCCGCCAGTAAGCGCTTCCTGGTTGAGGCCTTCGCAGCGTTGATCCTAGTGTCGGTGGGTTGGGAGTTTCGCGTTCTTGGCTTGCCCGGCGTGAATGAGCTGCAACTCGGCTGGCTCGGCCCAATAATCACCGTAATTTGGATCGTAGGTGTCACTAATGCAATCAACCTTCTCGACGGCTTGGATGGCCTGGCTGCTGGTGTTGTAGCGATTATCGCCGGATCATACTTGGTGTTCTGCATCATCAAAGGAGAGGCGTTTTCAGCCGTTCTCATGGCAGCCGTCTGTGGAGCCTGTCTCGGTTTTCTTCGCCACAACTGGGCACCGGCAACGGTTTTCATGGGGGATGCCGGATCGCTGACTCTCGGATTCCTACTCGCCGCGACTACGGTCCACGCGTCGCTGAAGGCAACGGGCGCAGTAGTCATGCTAGTTCCTGTTCTTGCACTAGGCGTACCGGTCATTGACACTCTACTTGTCATGCTGACTCGGTTCCTTCGCCGCCCTGGCGGCACCATCAAAGAGCGCTTGCGCGATGTCTTCCGCGCCGACCGAAGCCACCTTCATCACGCCTTGGAATCGGTTCAACGAAACCGGCCTGCCGTGGTCCGGATCATCTACATACTTGTGGCCACCACCTGCGTGATGGCATTCGCGGTGGCTATCACCAAAAGCGGGATTGTGGGTTGGACACTTGTGGTCGTGGAGGTAGCGGTGATCCTTGCGATTCGTCAGCTCCGGTGGGCACGAGTTGTTGCTAGGCGTCTCGCACGCAACCGGAACGGAATCCGACAGACTTCGTCTGAATCAAGCAGTGAGGGAATCTGCGCGGGTCAGAGTGGCGAACACTAATTACGAATTGATTTCAACCCTTAATAGCCAGTGACTATCGGCAGTTCAGAAGGGCATGAAATAGATGAGGAATGCGCGAACGGCTTGCCCCTTCGGGGGATATGGGCTATAGTTCGTGGCAATCGACAGTATTTCGCCGCGCAGTGAACAGTCCTAAAGTGGAGACGACAGCGCATGGTTATGTACATCAGCGAGGCACCGTGATGCAGACGCAGGCCGATCGAACGGTTCTGCGAGCTGTCGAGCTGATGGCCGACGGTCTGCGCGGAGACCGTTCCGCCAGCGATGCTCTCGTAGGGGCGATCCAGGACTGCATCGATGCCGGTGCTCCGGACTTCTTCGTTACCTCCGGGCTTTCGATCGTTCATGAGTTCGTCTGTCTGCGCAAATGTTCATCGCCGGACGAATGCCTGCTGCCCGGTCCTGCCGAGCTCCGCGAAAAGACACGCGAAGCTAACCACCGGCGCTTGAGCTATCTGCGTGAGCACGTCACTGCTAGTGGAATACTGAATGGCAGACCTCCGGTCCTGCTAGGAGATGGTGCAACACTTCTGGGCCTCTATAGCTGCATGGGTGCCTTCCCTGGCTCGCTCTGGATCGCAGGCATTGCCCGAGATACGCTGAACGGCGAGCCCTCGGCCACACTTGAGTCCCTCACCGCCGCTCCTGCCGAGATTCGTGTCGCACCGTGCGGTGCACTGACCGAACTACTCGATGACTGCACACAAGAGATCACACTAGACGGTCAATCCTGGTTGGTTCCGACAGGCGAACTCCTGATCGCTCTACTTGCTGCAAGAGTAGGTGATCCAGAGTCAACACCTCTGCCTCCAGTTTGGGTTCACCTAGCATTGGCAATGGCCAGGTTCGGTGACACGATCGATCATGGTCTTGTTCACGGCATCACGCACCACCTTGGTCTTGACGAGCGAGCCCAGCGTGGTTTTGCGGTTGGACATCAGCTTATTCCGAGCATTCTCGAAAGTCCGTTTGTGGATTCGGCACAGCTGCCGTTCTGGGAGCGCAAGCTCGCGGTTCCGTTGGCGGCGAAGCGGCTGCTGAGAGAGGCGATGTCGGCGTAGAAGACGCGTCACATATTGCGACTGATTCACGACGGGGTAACCCGTCGTTTTTCGTTTCAGGAGAAGAGGCAGAATTGAACCGCCAAGCACACGAAGAGCGCAAAGAAGAGAACGCAAAGAATATAAGAGGGGGCGATTCTTCAAATCGCGGAAGGTGAGAGTCCCCTCAGTCGCAGTGTTCGGCTATGGCATCAAGCGAGTGCATTGAAAGTTGCCCTTGAAGGAGGCCCAATCCACGATAGGGATCGCCACTCGCGGCTCATAGAGCCGCCCTACTATTCTTCTTTGTGTCCCCTTCGTGATCTTGGCGACCTTCGTGGTTCAAATCCTCACGTGCCTCACAGCAGGCAACGTCGTCAAACATAGCTTAGAATAGCGCCACACTATGACAGCAATCCTCGGTATCTCCGCTTTCTATCACGACTCAGCCGCCGCCCTGGTGGTCGATGGTGAGATCGTGGCGGCCGCGCAGGAAGAGCGCTTTAGCCGGATCAAACACGACCACGGCTTTCCAACCAATGCGATTGCCTATTGTCTTGAAGAGGGCGGTCTGAATCCGGAGCAAATCGACTATGTCGGTTTCTATGACAAGCCGTTCTTAAAGTTCGAACGCATTCTAGAGACCTACCTTGCCTTCGCACCAGCGGGCTTCGCATCATTCCTCAAGGCGATGCCTCTGTGGCTGCGGCAGAAGCTTCACCTGCCTAGAGAGATCCGGCGCGGTCTTGACGGAAAGTACCGCCGCAGGGTCGTCTTCACTGAACACCACGAGACGCACGCCGCGAGCGCCTTCTTTCCCTCACCCTTTGAGGAGGCGGCCATCCTCACCCTGGATGGTGTCGGCGAGTGGGCGACGGCGAGTTTTGGCGTCGGACGCGGCAACCGCGTCGAACTCACCCACGAGCTCCGCTTCCCACACTCAGTCGGTCTGCTGTACTCAGCTCTCACCTATTTCTGCGGTTTTCGGGTCAATTCCGGCGAGTATAAGTTGATGGGACTCGCCCCCTATGGCGAACCACGATATGCCGATCTCATGCTCGAGAAACTCGTTGATCTCAAGGAGGACGGTTCGATCCGACTCAACCTTCGCTACTTCAACTACTGCCAGGGTCTGACAATGACCTCGCGGCATTTCGATCGGCTCTTCGGCGGGCCACCAAGACAGCCCGAGTCACCGCTTACTCAGCGGGAGATGGACCTTGCGGCGTCGATCCAGAAGGTGACAGAGGAAATCATGCTGCGCTCGGCTCGACACATCCATGAGCAGACCGGAATGCGGAACCTGTGTCTGGCCGGTGGTGTGGCGCTTAATTGCGTCGGCAACGGGCGCATCTTGCGTGAGAGCCCATTCGACAGAATCTGGATTCAACCCGCAGCTGGCGATGCTGGGGGAGCTCTCGGCGTAGCCCTCTTCATCTGGCATCAGCTTCTTGGCAACGAACGAACTCCAACCGAACCAGATGGACAGAGCGCATCACTTCTCGGCCCGCGATTCGAGAATAGAGAGATTCAGTCCTTTCTCGAAGCCAGAGGGGCTATATACAGTCGTTTCGACAGTGAAGATGATCTCTGTCAGAGAGTTGCTGAGCTAGCCGAGGCCGAAAAGGTCGTGGGCCTGTTCCAGGGCCGCATGGAGTTCGGACCTCGAGCTCTCGGTTGTCGGTCGATCATCGGTGACGCCCGAAGCCGAGACATGCAGTCGGTGATGAACCTCAAGATTAAGTTTCGCGAATCGTTTCGTCCCTTTGCTCCGATCGTCCTGCGTGAACGGGTCAGCGAATACTTTGAGATGGAGGATGAGCAAGACAGCCCTTACATGCTATTGGTAGCGCCGGTCGCCAAGAACAAGCGGATTCAGATCGACGCGGACGGCGCCACAGGGCTCGACAAGCTCAAGAGCCTACGTTCTCAGGTACCGGCGATCACTCATGTTGACTATTCAGCTCGCGTGCAGACTGTGGATGCCGAACGGCACGGTCGGCTCTATAGCATCATGAAGGCCTTCGAGCGACGAACCGGTTGCCCGGTGATGATCAACACGTCGTTCAACGTCCGCGGTGAGCCGATCGTTTGTGCGATCGAGGATGCGTGGCGCGTTTTCATGGCAACGAACATGGATGTGCTTGTATTGGAAAACTTCGTACTCCTCAAAGAGGAGCAGTCAGACGAAGAGAAGGTCAACGCTGAGGATCATCTCGCCAAGTTTGAGTTGGATTGAGGAAGACCAGGTACGAGATGGGCATCACTAAGATCAATACCGATCCGACGCGGCGCGACCTCAATCTCTTCGGTTTCATTTGGCTAGGATTCATGACCTTCTTTGGCGCGGTTGCGTGTTTTCACTACGAAGCCCCTCGAACCTCAGTTGTTCTCTGGCTGCTGGCGATTGTTGTACCCGTGATCGGTTGGATCTTCCCTCGATTCATGCGGGCTGTTTTCGTTGGAATGTCCTACGCAGCCTGGCCTATCGGTTTTGTC
>JAAESQ010001291.1 GCA_024229275.1 bacterium
AGTTCATTCCAGTGATTCCGCATGTAATTGATTGCTTGCCCCAAGGAGGAGTTCGGTTCCACAAGCTTTTCCGACAACTGTGACTCCAGCCATTCATGCAGCTTTTCCATCAACGGTGCGCTGTGCTTCTTGTGGTAGTCGAGCCGCTGCTCGGGAGGCATCTTCTCTTTTCGGGCTGTTTCATCGTGAACATACACATCTCGCAAGGTTTCGATAACGAACAGGCACTCTTCGGGAAAGGCACCGATCACCTTTGCGAAGTACCTTCGCCCGTGTGCAAGGCAATTTCCGAGGAGCGTCTTGAACTCCTTCGGCAGGTTGCGTGACAAAGCGTCGCACATCTGGAGCGGAAGTTGTTTCGACGTTCGTTGTTTCAACAGCTCAGCAAGGCTTTCCCCAGCGTGGTTCCGACCGGTGTAGAAAATGGCAATCTTGTTCTCCTGGACGACGGAAACAACCGCCGTGGTGAACATGCCTGTACGCTCTTTCTTGTTCTGGTTTCCGTCGTTTGGTTCGACGAGTTCATCTCGACCGCCTTGGGTTTTGCGCTGGGCATTTTCTTTCATGAGTTCGAGGATCCTCATGCTCGTGTCATCGTTGTGGAGCAGCTCGCCGTCGGCCGCTTGGCGGCGGAGCTCCTCGAAGACCGGCTGGATGCGTGCCGCGACCTCCTCTACGATCTCCCACTGCGTGGATTCCGGCAAAGGGATGCCCAGGTTTGCCTGCAACTGCTGAAGACGGTGGAACGGAAAACCGGAGCCATACTTCAGCAGCGCGATCATGGCGCCGGCGGTCGCATCATATTTTTCACCGCCCGCTTCAGGCGGAGCCTGGGCGGTGAACACCTCCCCACAAAGGTTGCAGCGGAGCCTCTCCAGCTCCCACACCGTCGCTTGGATCGGAGCGTTGCCACGGATCCGAACCAACGTTTTGGGACCGTCCGAGCTCGGATACACCTTCCCCTTGGTGCAACTAGGACAACGACGCCCTGGCTCGAGATCTTTCAACTCTATCCGGACCCGCTCGGCGCCCTTGTAGGCCGAAGCTCCATTGCGACCGTGTCCTTTGCGTTTGTTTTTGCCCTTGGGTTGGTCGGCTTCCTTTTGCTGAGCTGTCGACTTTCCGGCCGCTTCGAGCTGTTCGAGCAACTTGCCCGTCTTCTCCGATGAGACGCTGCCGAACAAGAGGTTGAGCAAGCGCTTGACCGACATGCTCTGGTCCTCATGCACCTGCTTGAGATACATCAACGTGCCCACCAGTTTGGCGGCAATCTCGTAATCGGCCTCCTCGAGCTCTCTCGCCTCCAGACGTTCGATCAAAACATTAAGTTCCCCGATAGAGACATCAACCATCTGGGGCGCGTGCTTCACAACCCCACCTCGCACAGCTTCTCCTGAAACTTCTTCACCAGCGGGTAACCCAGCACCTGTTTCACCGGCCGGTTCGGCTTGTGCGTCAGATCGTCCTTTCCACGGCCCGTCGTCTTGCCCAGATACACCCAGTTCGCTGCCCGATAGCACGTCCCCTTGTACCGCGGTGCGTTGACAAACGTTTCGATGAAGTACACAGGGTGGTGGTACAACCGCTCCCAGTCCCCAGAGAGGATCTTCACCACCCTTGAGAGAAGATGCGACGCCATGTACCGCACCCTGACCCAGGGAAAAATGAGGTACCGGCTGTTGTAAGCGAGTAGGTGGATGTTTTGGCGCCGGATTTCCGGACTCCATCCGATGTAGCGATCCCTCGGCCCCAGATGGCGCGGGGCAGAGGAAAAAGCAAAACACGCTACCGGTCGGCCACCCCCCAAAACCAGGTACTTCAGTTGCTCGCCCACCGGTTGCGTATAACCGAGATAGTGGTAGTGCTCGATGAGCCCGTTGAACAGATGCTCGTCCGAGCCCTTGCGCCGAACCTGACGAAACTCGATGGGCTGGATGGCGCTCAACCGGCCATCGAGCGGGCTCTTATCGAGACCATCCTCATCCAGAAACGGCTTCCGCCTCTTCGCTAGCGGGTTCAGGGGCGCCTTGCGTTTTTCCGGTAGCTCGATTTGGCCTTGACGATGAAGCAGCAGCATCAGACCACGGCACACCATG
>JAAESQ010001292.1 GCA_024229275.1 bacterium
ATCTCGTCGATGGCCATGCGTTTGAGCTTGCGCAGTTTGGGTTTGTCGAACCGCCGATGCAGATAGCGCTTCTGGATATCCTTGATCGTGTCCCAACTCACACCGAGATGGCGCGCCACATCCTGGATCGTCATGTGGCGGGACAGATCCAGCGCATAGCGCTCGAAGCCCTTTGTGTAGCTTCGTCTTTGCTTGGCGAATTGGACGTTGACCCGGCGTACAGCGCCACACTTCAGGCACTCCACCCGCTGCACCGGCAACTCGATCAAAACAGGCCGATTTCCCACTGGCGTGGTCTTGAAGGTGCGTTCGCTGGCACCCCGTTTCTTCACATTCCGGCTTCCACAGCACGAACTGCGCAGACTCGACTCCTTCTGCTCCACTCTGAAGATTGTGCACCCGTTCTCATAGCGGGCGTGAATATAGTCGTACCCCCGGATTCCCCAGGTGTGATACAGCAGGCTCGTGGACATCAGTGGTGCTCCGGACGAAGGGTGTTGGGACTCCGAACACTATCACCCTATCCCCGCGGAGGTCTCACC
>JAAESQ010001293.1 GCA_024229275.1 bacterium
GCGTTACGTGACCGTTGAGGGGTTCACGGATTTCCTGGAGAACCCACCGGCAGACGATTCACTGGTCTCTCCCCAACAGGTCGTTGACGGCGTAGGCGCACGGATCCTCGCGATGCGCCCAGGTGGAGAGGTCGCACTCCGTATGTCCGATCGAAACGTCATAACCATCGTCGGCAAAACGGCCTTCGTTCACGGTGGCATCCTACCTCACGTGGTCGAGTACGGAATCGAGCGTCTCAATGAGGAAACTCGGAGTTGGATGCGCGGTGAAGTCGATTGCCCTCCCCCCGTTCTGTTCGGCTGGAACGGGCCGGTTTGGAGTCGCCACTACTCGGCCGAGCCGGATGAAACTGATTGTCTGATGCTTGAGGGAGTGCTGAAGAGTCTCAAGGTCAAACGTTTAGTAGTGGGCCATACGGTCCAGAAAGAGGGAATTGCGTCGGCCTGTGAGGAACACGTATGGCGTATCGACGTCGGCATGGCGGAGCACTACGGCGGGAGTCCGGAAGTACTAGAGATCCGACGCAACAAAGTCCGGCGGATCATGGCTGAAACCGAGGAGTGAGTGCTGGTTGTCGTAAGCGTCATCGCCATCGCTATCGCCATCGCCATCGCCATCGCCATCGAACATAACCCTGGCCAAGGGCAGCTGATCAGTAGGTGCTCCAAAGGCGTTTCCCGAGAAGTGCCAGGCACGGTTTTTCGATAGTGGTCAGCACATCGATATCAGGGCCTTGCGGAACGAAAAACCAAGCCAGGCACGTTCCGCCGAACGGTGAATTTCCCCAGCGGTCTTCCCGTGCGGAGCCAGGTACATAGTTTTGAGGTTTCAACGAGCCACGATGTTGAAATGACCTTACCCCTCAAGAACCACGTACCAGGCACCGCCGTTGAACGTTCTATTCCCTGAGCACTTCTAGGCCGCTATTCGCGGCGAAATCTCATCGAACGACAATGGCGCTGAAAGGTGGTCATGTTGAGCGAGCGAAGCGAGTCGAAACATCTCCCGCCGAATTAGGCAAACTGTTTGAATACAGCAACATACAGTCCGCCATCTGGAGCGGGAGATCCCTCGACTACGCTCAGGATGACAAAATATCTATGGCTTTGTCTTCCCTTGAGTTACTGCCGCGAGCGCGGCGTAGAAGTGCTCAGGGTGACAATTCGGAGGGCGTGTGCCATTGGGAAAGCCTTGTTACTTCCTAGCCACTGCAGCGAGGGCTGAGCGGATTCCAATTTCATCATTCATCTTTCCGCATTCATCATTCGGTCCCGAAGGGACCTTAACTCCAACTCGCCGTGTAGCGGCAGTATTCACCACCCTTGGCGCGGCATGTCTCTTCTTTGAACATCACATTGGTCGCGCCACACATTTTAAGTGCCTCGCGATACCACCCGACAACGGTCGCGCAGTCGGCAGCTGAGAAGGTCTCAGCGCCGTGGGTAGTGAGCACTCCCGACTTGGGACCGGTTGGCTCGTATTCCCGGTTGCCCGTGTCGTAGTAGAAGCGATAGATCATGTCGGCCTTGGCCATGAACGCAGCGGGGTCGCCGGGAGTGAGCATTCCCTTGTGTACACTACCGAGATTCGCACGAGCTGAGGCTTTGCCGATGTCCTCGAAGACCTGGGTTCGTCCGCTCCCCAAGACCTTGACAATGGCCTCGTCGAGTCGTGCGGCCACATCAAATGGATACCATCCACTGTTGGTGATGATTCCGCTCAGTTGTTTTTCGTCGTCGTCGGACATCGCAGCCAAGACATTCGCCCACGCGTCCTCACCAAAATGCTGACCAACAAATGCGATCCGCGCTTTGAGGATGTTGCCTTTGACCTTCACGATGCCCTCCTCGGTGCCGCCAGAGACCTGGGTCCTAGCTTCAAAGTGTTCTTTCCTATGACGGAAAGAGGATAGCATCGACAGGCCCAGACTGGACGTGTCCTTTCCTAATATGCTGACTATTTAGAGAAACTGTTTCAATGTAGGGCTCCTGCTCTGCAGTCTGCTAGAGACAGATGGCGTGTGATCTTTGGTTTGGGTATTTGAGGTAGATCGCATCGTGATGACTTTCGAGACCGGCTCTCAATGACACATGCCCGCCTCGAATTGTCATCCTGAGCGAGCCTGCGAGCCGAAGGATCTCCCCTTGAGATCAGCAGTATGCAGTCGAGTGATTCGCCGCAATTAAAGCGATCATTACTGGAACGGGAGATCCCTCGACTACGCTCGGGATGACAAAATATCTACGGCTTTGTCTTTCCTTGAGTTACCGCCGCGAACGCGGCGTCGCAGTGCTCAGGATGACAACCTTTCGGCGGCTTTGTCATTTCATGAATCACCGCCGCGTACGTGGCGTAGAAATGCTCAGGGGGCTACCTCCTCATCAATAGCAGCCTGTGCCGCATTGGCCCAGAAGAACCTTCGGCAGTGTTCTCTCCTCTCCGGGCCAATGCGGTGCGGGCTGCTACCCCAGCGGTTTGAGCATGATCCTAAACTCGCACTCCACCTCGCCGGCTCGGATCCGATCTCCGGACTCAAGTCGGCGTGCGCGAATCTTCTGGCCATTGACCAGAGTTCCATTGGTGGATTCCAGATCGACCGCGACATAGCCACCCTCGTGAGGCACGACTTTGAAATGCTGACCACTGAGAGTCTTTTCCTCGAGCGTCAGGGTGTTGACGCTTGGTGCGCGACCAACCGCAAATGCTCGATCGTCCTGCAACCTGAAAGTTCGTGGCGGCTGCCCCTTCAATTTCAGGATCAGGACGTGCCTTTCATCTAGCACACTGGTCTTGTCGATGTCGCCCTCGAACGGAAGGCGCTCGTAGGCTGAGGGATCGAGCATCAGTTCATCTGGCTCTTCCGCCATGGGTGCTCCGGGCGGCATCTCATCTGAGGAATCGAGCAGATCAGCTACACCGTCTGCTGAGACCGGCACGAAAGCCGGATCTGTGTCCCAGTCCTTTTCACCTACGGCTACCGTTGCCATCTGACCCCGGCGCCAGTACCACAGGAGAATCGGCGTCGCCAAAACTGCGATTGTAAGCACTACGAGAAGGGGGAAGAGCCACCATGGTGCCTCGCGAACGACGGTTGCAGGAACGGCATCTCCACCTCCCGCACTTGAAACCGCTAAGGCTTCATCTACAACGGAAAGAGCAGCAGTCTCAGCGGCTGCGACGTCAGCAGCGCAGGCCCGGCGTGCAGCTTCCACGGCGCCACCTATTTCCGCTGATCCAGCACGGTCAGACCGTCCAAGATACGCACCGTCTGTGAGTAGAGCTAGACGCCGCAGCGCCAGTTCATCTACTTGCCTGCCGACACTGAGCGCAACGATACGAACATGGTTCGTGGAGCACAGCCCTGCAACGTCTTCGACCGTTGTAGCGGAGTTCTCATCTCGACCATCCGTAATCAGGAGCACTACACCACCATCGGGCAACGCGCGGGCAGCTGAGAACAGGGCATCGTTGAGCAGTGTGAAACTACCCGAAGGTGAGAGGGAGGAAAGTGCCACACTCACTTCAGACGCGCTTCCTTCTGGAGCGACAATCCAATTCGGTTCGTCGTCGAACGCCATCAGTCCAACCGGACTCCCGGCCGGGAGGTCGACTACGACTTCGTTCGCCACAGCAGCGGTCGCAGCCAGCTCCTGTGTTGACAGGGACCGACTCGTGTCGACAGCAACGACGACGGGAGTCGCCAAATCATCAGCAGCGACGATCGGTGTCACCGCCAAATGGACACAGATGATTGCTGCAACCAGGGTCATAAATGAATATCGCGCCATATCAGGCCTCATATCACGCTCCCAATAAGTGAGCGTATCACCTTCGGGCGCGTCGAGAGGTTTGATGACACCAGGACCAGTGATCCTTCGCACTGCATCAACGCGAAAGGTTGAGTGACTAGAAAAAGGGCCTCAGCTTCTGCGCGACGTTCGAACATGCTCGTCCCAAGAAATCCAAATCCGCATCTATGTGAGCGCTCGAAACGGCGCCATGGGAGTGAACGAGGTTGACGTCCTCAAGCAGGAGAGCCGCCGGCAGCACCTTGAGGTTGAGCTCGGTGTCACACACGGCCGGATCATAGACCGCTTCCGGAGTCTCAAGCATCGAATCTTCCCGCCGCGGAAAACTGATCATCGCGACTGAGCTCCCCGGTAAAACATCCTGCCGATGCCCTGTGCAGCGCGCGAGAATGCCCTCTTCTGTAAATGCTGCTTCAATCACCTCTCGCATCCTGGCGCCGAGACGCGCCAGGCGAGGATAGATCTCATCTTCATGCTCAACGAGGTGGTTCATCATCGTCTTGGCAGCCAGCATCGACGACGGGTGCCCGCAGTAGGTTCCACCAGAGA
Organism: bacterium; assembly: GCA_024229275.1. Taxonomy (GTDB): domain Bacteria; phylum Acidobacteriota; class Thermoanaerobaculia; order Thermoanaerobaculales; family Sulfomarinibacteraceae; genus JAAESQ01. The sequence goes on from JAAESQ010001293.1 coordinate 4,360, forward strand.
AGCCAACTCGACATCCCGTACTCTGGCCTGATAGTTCCAAAACGTCAGCACGCCCAGCCACTGCTGCTACCGGCATACCACCACCAATCGCCTTGCCAAGAATCAACAAATCCGGTTTGATACCCCATAGTGAGCTGGCGTCCCCGGCCCGGAAACGGAAGCCGGTGATTACTTCATCAAGTATCAAGAGCACACCGTGTCGGGTTGCGAGCTCACGCGCAAGCTTGAGATACTCCCGAGTCGCAGGGATCGAACCACCTGCACCGACCACCGGTTCGACGACGAAGCACGCCAGGCGGTCACCATAACGCGCGAAGTCGTCGGCGAGACGCTGCGGATCATTGAACCCGGTCACCACCACCGCGTCTGTGATTGAGGCTGGAATGCCCTCACTCTCAACCTTGGAGAAGCCGCCTTCCCCCTCGGATGAGAAACTCACACCCTTCAATGACCACGGATGAGCACCGTGCCAGCCTCCCCCAACCTTCATCACCAAGTCGCGACCGGTGAAGGCGCCTGCGAGCAATACAGCGTGCAAGTTGGCGAGAGTTCCGCTTGTTGTGAAACGAATGTAATCTGAACCGGTTTGACGGCAGAGAATCTCAGCAACCTCGGACTGAAGCCGATCGACTGCACCGGTCTGAAGACCAAACCCTTTGGCGTATGCCTCGGCGAGCACCGAGGTGACGACCTCAGGATTGTTGCCGAGCACGTTGGCGAGATGCCCCTGCCAGAAATCGAGAATCCGGTGTCCGTCCTCATCTTCGATCCATGCGCCACTCGCGGCTACGATTCGCGGTGGAACGGGACGCACCAGCCGCAGTGTGTGGCTGCCCCCGTCGACTAAGTGCTCAGCTGCGGTCCGGTTCAAGGCCACGCAGCGCGGCGACCGCTGGTGAAGTTCCTCAGCGATCTCTTTCATCAGCGGTGTAAAATCTCGTGCCCCCATCAGACCCTCCGGCTCCATCCTCTGTCGTCTCAACCCGGTGCAGTCCGAGACTAAAGAGCCACAGGGAGTCTACTCTCGTTCTCAAACGACGTCCTTGTCGCTTTCAGCGAGCTCCAGAGACAATCCAACATAGACCGAGAATCCAGATTCTGATCGAGTGACAGCCGTCCTAAATCCCTTGTTCTCGAGGAGATCCAGTAGTGGCGCAGGGCGAAAGGAACACGTGACGAGGCCAATATTTCCGGCCTCAAGCGCCATCGCCCTTTTCTGGACTTCAGCCACCGGCTGCCCTCCGATCTCAAGGAGTTCGTCAGCATCGACGGTCCACTGAACGCGTTCTGGATCTACCCACTCCGGGAGATCTGCCGGATCGAAATCAACTTTTTGGGCGTCAGACTCCGATCCGGTGTGTTCCACCGAAAGGCCTACTGCTTCTCGCAACTGTCCTACCAGATCGCGCGGTGAAAGACCGGCCACAGATGCGGCTCGTTCAAGCGTCGTCACCCGAGCGATCGTCCGTCGTAACACCGGGTTCTTGAGCTTGGCAAACATGGGCGCTATCGCGACCAACACATCCTCGAGTTCGGGGTAAGCCTCGAGCAGCTCCGCCACCTTCGTTTCGGGCGTGATGGCCACAGGATCTGTCATGCGGAGTTCCCTTCCCATTGCAGCAGTCGCCGTTCACCCTCAAGAGCGCGTAGAGGGGTCACATCCTGAGTAACCTCGAGCGTGCCAAGATACGTTCGATCCGCGTCTCGGACGGCGAAATACCTGATGTGAACAAACTTTCCGCCCATCTGAATCCAAAACTCTGCGACGTCCTGTTCCCCGGAGCGGAAGCTTGCGACGATCTCTTCGACCATGTGTACGCTCTTCGGAGGGTGGCAGTGCTGCACCTTACGGCCAAGAATCGCCTTGCTGCGCTCAAAGACACGCGCGCCGCCCTCGGAGAAGTAGCGAACCCGATCGTCGGCATCGACAAACGTCAGGTCGACCGGAAGAGCGGCAAACAAACCCTTGAGCTGCTCAAGGCTCAGCGCACCTGTAGGCAGCACGACCGCAGCATCGCGCTCCAACCGCGCCACCTTGCCGGGATCTTTTGAGAGTGGCGGCGTGTATCCGTCAAGCGGCTCAACAATGCAGAACCCATAGCGAGGTGACTCACTCCAAATTTCACCCCACTCGTCATCCGTCAGTCGCTCTTGGGACATCGGAAAGAGGATGCGTTCCTCCTTGCTGATCATCTCCTCCACGGCAGCCAGTGTCGGCTCGACCAGAGTCGGGACAACGGCATCCATCTCGTCAGCGCTGAGGCCCTCGACAGCCAGTACCTCGTCGAGCGCTTTGAGTTGTTCTCTCACCTCGTCGTCCTTGCCCCACATGACCTTTGAGGGTCCAGTCACACCGTGGCGTTCGAGGCACGAGAAGAGCAGATTCTCCTTGCGCTGATAGTGCTTCTCAACATCCATCAGCTGCGCCAGCGCCGCTCGCCAACGAATCGCCTCGAA
>JAAESQ010001294.1 GCA_024229275.1 bacterium
GGGCGAATGTCACGCGACAGTAAGTTAGGCCGTTAATAGCGACACTAAGTTTGTCCGTTTTGGTAATCATAATGACGATGTCGAGTTTGCTCAATACGCGAAGTGCTGTCTCAGCGTCATTTCGGGCGACGCAAGTGGCCGCTTCGGCGATTGGTCACGTCGAGGCGGCGGATCCGTGCGCGCGTGATCTCCTGGGCCGGGCGGCTTCGGATTTCCGTTCCGTCTTCGCGCAAGAATATCCACTGCAACTCCTCGGGATCAAAGCAGACATTCACTCTCTCGCCCGCGTAATGCACGCCTACGTAGTAGGGACGTTCGTAAATCGAAACCTTGCCGCCGCGATCGACGCGTCGTCTAATTCCGTAACCCGCCAGATGTTCGGTGACTTGGCGGAAGTTCCAATGCTTCTTTTCCCACGCGAGACTGTAGCTTCGTGGCGCGTGTTTCAATTTTGGATAGGCTGCCATGCGGCTCTTGCCGGCAAGGTGAGGGTATTCCTCTCGTTGGATGCGGTCCATCTTCCGCAACCTGGCTTGCAGTTCTCGAGCCGAGTTGCACGTGTGCGGTTCGGTCCAGGCTGCTCCCACCCCTTGCGAGCGTTCCACGACGCCATTGCACTGAGGTTTGCGGGGCGGATTCCAGATCATATCAATCTCCAGGCCGATCAACCACAAGGCCAAGTCGGTAGGAAGATCACCTCGCGATCCCCATGGTGCTCCGTTGTCCACGCGAAACGCGTCAGGCCTTCCCCAGCGGGCAAAAACGGCCCGCAGCTTGTCTTGAACCACCCACGGACCGAGTGCCGTAAAGCTCCCTTGGGCAAAAGTAAACGTCCCCAGCACGGCCCCGCTGAACTCGTCGACAACGCGCAGCCAGGAAGCCTGGGATCCCGTGGCCAACGTCATCTTCTCTTTGGCGTCCATCTGCCAAATCTGATGCGGCTGCTCGGCTCGGTCGGTGTTGCAGGCAGGTCGTCGTCCGGCCCGTGCAGGAGCAAGACCCGCCTGCCGGAACCAGCGCTGAATCGTCCGCGCCGAAGGCCATTCTCGTTGCGGCCTCTCGCGCTGCATCATAACTCGCACCAGCGGCGCTCCCCAAGTCGGATGCTCGTGGCGCACTTGAAGGGCTTTCACTCGCAGGACCTCGGGCGTCTTGTCGGGATGATTGGCTCCACACTGCTCGTAGTCCGGCGCGATACCGTTTTTACCCAACTCGCCGAACCGGGCAAAAAGCCGTCTCACGCTCCGCACCGAAATATCAAACTCCTCCGCCACCTGCTGGGAGACCTTTCTCGCCTGCCAGCGGCGAAAAAATCGCTGTACGAGTCGGAGTCGGAATTGGCTTGGGCATAACCACCTCCTTGCTACGTAAATCGAAACACTTTCAAAAAGCCGCATCCTATGCCAGAAACCAAATATTACCGACACCAAAACGGACAAACTTAGTGTCGCTACTAACGGACAAACTTAGTGTCGCTATTAACGGCCTAACTTACTGTCGCGTGACACATGCAATCCCAAACGCAACAGCCAAAGGCGGCCCGTATTGGCGCCCGGTGTCTGGTCGGGGCCGGGCAGCAACGGCACGAGCAGTTTCAAGACGGCCGCAGCGGCGCGGCCGCTGGTTGCCGCCGACAACACAAGTTGCACAAACAGTCCCACCGCGCCCGCCGAATAATGGTGCCGAGCGAGCGGTCGGACAAACTCGGCGAATGCGTCCGAATCCGGGATCGCCGTCGGCGGCAAGTCAGCAGGCGAGGCGTTTTTGTTTCTCCAACTCCCGTCGCAGTTGCCTCAGTTCCTCTCGCCGTCCCATGGCTTGTTCTTTCCACCGGTTTCGGCTCTTATCGAGCGACCGCACTCGATTGCCCAGTCGCTTGACCTGCACCTTGGCCTCCCGACACTTGCATTTCCACCCATCCCGGCTTTTCTTGAAGAAACGAAGCAACTTCCGCATTGGACTCTTGTAGCGCTTGCCTTCCATGACGACTCTCCTATCCCTTGTTTTCCAGAACCGCTTGCCAGTCCGATCTGCGCAAGGCAAAATGAATGGCGATAATGGAACAAAAGTCGCCCACATCAACAATCCCAGTTTTACCCACCATTCAGCCGGTTTTTAGCAGCCCAGGCAGAGCCTGACCTACGGTGGGGGCAATCCGTATTTTTGAATAAGGAGCCGTCAAGTGAGAATACTACGCTGTCTCGCGTTACTCGTTTCCGTTTCACTCTTCTTGTTTGTGAATCCTCGCACGGTTGCGGCCGACGAGAGCGAGACTCGGCCCAACGTCGTGTTTCTCCTGGCCGACGATCTTGGATGGACGGGGCTGGGGTGTTTCGGAAGTGACTTTTATGAGACGCCGAATCTCGACAGGCTGGCCGCGGCGGGCACGAAGTTCACCGGTGCCTACGCGGCTTGCACCGTCTGCTCGCCCACCAGGGCGTCGATCATGACCGGGATGTACCCAGCCCGGCTGCACTTGACCGATTTCATCGCGGGGCAGAACCGGCCTTGGGCGAGGTTGCGGGTACCGGACTGGACGAAGCATCTCGAACATCGCTACGTCACGATTGCCGAAGCGCTCGACCAGGCCGGGTACACGACGGCGCAGGTCGGCAAGTGGCACCTGGCGCCACGAACCGGCAACCTCGCCGATTTCGATCCGGGGCATCACGGTTTCGACGTGCAGATCCCCAAACCCAGGGAGGCCAAAGGCTATTACCTGCCGAAGGGTTCTAACTCGGAGGGCGAATCGGGGAGCGACTACGTCACCGATTACCTGACCGACAAGGCGGTCGAGTTCATCGACAGCGCGAAAGACGAGCCGTTTTTTCTCTACTTCGCCTATCACACGCCGCACACGCCGATCCAGGGGCGCAAGGACCTGGTGGATCGATTTGCTCAGAAGGTCCGTCCCGACGCGGTGCACAGGAACCCGGAA
>JAAESQ010001295.1 GCA_024229275.1 bacterium
AAGGACACAACCACCAGTGTCGCGAACTCTCCCGCTTCGTAGGGACCGGGCAAGTGATCGAAGATCACATAGGTTCCCGGCATCAGTTCAATCTGAATCGAGTCACCCGGGGCGAGCTCCGGAGCGGTGGCCTGCGAGTCCTCGCCGTCCGGCTCGGGCCAAGCCAATCCGAAGTGAGCATCGTCGGTGTCGGATAGGACGCCGGCTTGGCGGAGGTCGACGGCGCCATCCCGCAAGGGAAGACGGGACGGGTCCCCATCGAAGAGATCGGCGACTACCGGTTGACGGAACGTGTCCCCTGTGTTCGTGATCGTCATCGAGACGCCCTCGCCGGTGTCAATCATGCCTGCTGGTTCGACGATCCATCCCTGCGAGTCGATCGTGGCAGGGACCTCTTCGGCAGGCGCATCGTCATCGTCATCGTCATCGTCATCGCCATCGTCATCGAAATACGGCGCTTCAGAAATGGCAGGCTCGTGAAGATTTGAACCACGAAGAACACGAAGAACACGAAGGAAGACAAAAAAGGGCGGCTCGCTGAGCCGCTGGAGGGGGAGTTCCTTGTGTTCGAGGAAACCCATATGTGCAGCTACTGGCACAAGCCGTATGCCACATGAACACCCTTGCAAACAGAGAACACACATGGCGATTCAAAGAATCGCCCAATCCTGCTTTCTTTGTGTCTCCTTAGCGTGCTTAGTGCACTTGGTGGTTCAAAGGGGTCGTTTCAGCGGGTGTGGCGTTGCCTGCCGTTCGTCCCGTTCGCCCCGCATAGCCTTCCTTCATCATTCATCTTTCTGCATTCATCATTCTCCCCTTCCTGCTACCATTCCCCAGTGAGGGGTTTGGGCATGAACGACGACATCAAGAACGCGCCTCAGGAGATTCAAGAACCTGACGATATTAGCCGTCGCCAACTACTGCGACGTTGGGGACCTCCGCTGGCCACTACGCTTGCAGTAGCCGCGATAGCTCCGAACCTGATCGGACGTGCCGGGCGGCACGAGCGGCGAGTTGACGAAGTCGCTGGTCAACCGCCCAACTGGCTTGCCGGACTCGATCCTGCACCCGCTCTCGCGGTTGCACAGGGATCGGGCCCACGAGAAAACCTGCACCGTGCTCTCAAAGCGTTGCAGGGCATCGAGAGCTTCGTTCATTCCGGGGAGAACGTCGCCATCAAACCCAACTGCGCGTGGGACCGAAGGCCAGAGCAGGCCGCCAATACAAACCCCGAGTTGGTCGCCGAACTCGTGAAACTCTGTTTCGCCGCCGGCGCGGCAACTGTGACGGTTGTCGACAACACCTGCAACAAGCCCGAACGCTGCTTTGCGCGCTCAGGAATTCGCGCCGCAGCGGAGCAGGAAGGCGCGAAAGTAATGCATCAGGACAACTCGAAGACCGTCAACCTAGACCTTGGAGGAACGGCTCTTGGTCCATGGAAGGTTCTCGCACCTCTTGCTGCGGCTGACAGAGTAATCAATGTTCCGGTGGTCAAGCATCACTCGCTCAGTAGGGCGACCATCGGCATGAAGAACTGGATTGGAGCGGTCGTCGGCAACCGCGCCAGCATGCACCAGCGGTTGCCGTTGATCTGTGCAGAACTCGCCGCCGCCTTCCGCCCGACTCTTACCGTCATCGACGCGACCCGAATTCTCGTCTCCGGAGGTCCTACCGGCGGATCTCTAGAACAAGTGCGGCAGCTGGACACCGTAGCAGTCACGACCGATTCAGTCGCAGGCGACAGTTGGGGCGCTTCGTTGCTGGACCTCACCGTCGATCAATTGCAGCATCTGCCAATCGCTCAGAGGCTCGGTCTCGGCACCACAGACTACGAGTCCATCATGAGAAGGGTCTGAGCTCATGCGCATTCGCCCCCGCCATTGGCGCATCGCTTCACAGTCTTTCTTCCTTCTCGCGTTCCTTGTCCTGCTCTATGGAATGGATCGCTCGTTCGTACCCGGCCGAGTCGCGTCGATTCTGCTTTCAATCGATCCACTGTCTGCCGTGGGCGTAGCTCTAGCCGACTGGACGGTTCCCCATTGGACCTGGATCGGATTCGTGGTCATCGTTGTGACTGCAATCCTAGGGCGAGTTTTCTGCGGCTGGTTGTGTCCGCTCGGCACGTTGCAGCAACTTGTTTCCTGGCTCTCCGGACCTGTAAAGCGCCAACGGAGGGATCGCAATCGATATCGCGGCTGGTTCAGCGTCAAATACATGCTGCTGACGGTGTTCTCGGTCTGGGCTCTTCTTGGTGTCGTGCAGTTCGGCTGGCTAGATCCCATTCCTCTGCTTCATCGCGCATTTGCCACCGGCATCCGTCCTCTGTGGCTCGGTGTGCCATCGCCGGGAGGTTGGTTTGCATTCTCGCTGTTGGCCGCGATCTTGCTGACCTCCGCCTGGATGCCACGGGTCTTCTGTCGTGCGGTGTGTCCTCTGGGCGCCATGCTCGGGATCATCGCGCGGGTTGCACCGTTCAGGCTCCGCCGGATAGAAAGCGATTGCACTGACTGCAATCTCTGTCTCATGGCATGTCAGGGCGGTGACGAACCTCTCGGTAACCATCGCGTCAGCGAGTGTCATGTATGCCTCAACTGTCTCGATTCGTGCGCTGAAGACAGCCTAAGCTATGGCCTCGCTTTGCCGGTCGTGACTTCGACAAATCGTGAGCCCAAAATCGACATCAGCCGACGCAGAATGATTCTCGGCGTCGCTGCTGCCGGTGTCATAGCGCCAGTGATGAAAGCTGCGAGCGGGAGTAGGTCGGCCCGGGCGCATGATGTCATCCGTCCCCCAGGCGCCATCGCTGAGGATGCATTTCTGGCCCGGTGCATTAACTGCGGCGCGTGCACAGCCTCATGCCCAACCGGGGTCATTGCGACTGATCTTGGCCGAAGCGGCGTGGAAGGTCTCTTCACTCCGATCATGCTGATGCAAACGGGGTGGTGTGAGCCGAGTTGCATTCGCTGCGGTGAAGTCTGCCCTACTGACGCCATCAAGCTACTCGATCCAAGAGCGAAGCAGGCAATTGACGGGCCAGCCGAGGTCAAGGTCGGGACCGCCTTCTTCGACCGTGGTCGCTGCCTCCCCTGGGCGATGGACATTCCATGCATTGTTTGTGAAGAAATGTGCCCAACGTCCCCCAAGGCAATTCGTTTCGAGCACGTCGAGCGAATTCGACCAGACGGCGGGCGAGTCGCACTGCAACAACCTTGGATTGAACCTGATTTGTGCACCGGCTGTGGGCTCTGTGAGAATCGGTGTCCAGTAGGTGATCAAGCAGCCATTCGAGTTTCCAGCGTCGGGGAAACCCGAGATCCAAACAATCATCTCTTGCAGGGCTCCACTCTTCAACCCCCATCTGCCCGGCAGCCCGGTCCATGATTCAATTTCGTCTATTTGGGTTTCCGGTCCGCGCCGAGTTCTGGATACTTGTCACGGCTGTCTTCATCGGACCTCGATCGGAAGGCTTGCCTCGCCTTCTGATGTGGATTGCTTCGGTTCTGGTGGGTATCTTGATCCATGAGCTCGGTCATGCCTTTGCAGCAAGGTCCTATGGGCTGCAGCCCAGCATCGCGCTTCATGCTTTTGGCGGCACAACATCGTGGGCGGCCCCTGTCCAACTCCGCAGAGGCCCAAGAGCTGTGGTGACCGCGGCCGGCCCAGCGATTGGGATTTCAGTAGGCCTGCTTCTGCTTCTGATTCGAGTGGCCTTCGGAGTGCCGTCGAGTGAGCTGATCGGTGCATTACTTGCCTATCTCGTGTGGGTCAATCTCGGCTGGGGTTTGCTCAACCTGCTTCCAATTTTCCCACTCGACGGAGGCCAGCTGGTGATGGTCGGTGCGGAAGCTGCCGCTGGAGCCCGTGGGCGGGTCCTCGCTCTCGGCCTGTCTCTTTTCGTCCTCGCAGCTGCCGCAGTATGGGCGATCCTAACCAGAAACCTCTGGTTGATCCTCATGTGTGGTCTGCTCGGTTGGAGCAACATCGCACAATTCAGGTTGATTCAACGTGGGCCGACTTCTGCCTCAGAAACCCCAACAGAACTCTGATCACTCGAACGGTAAACGCACTTTATTTAGAGCATGCCGCACCGCGGCAATCCTGCATCCAGGGCTCACAGAACCAACAGATCTCATCTCAACAAGCCGTTGAAATGGAGCCTCTTGAGGACGAGCAATCGATCCTATATCTTTGTTTTCAAGCATTATGCGGAACGAGTCCGAACTCTTGACAAGTTTGCCGCAGCGCGGTATGTTCGAGCTATGGACGCCGCAAAGCGGCAAGTCCTTTCCAGTGCACTTCTCTGGCCTGAAGGAGACCCAATGATTCGCCTGATCAAGCGCTACGGAAGCCGCAAGCTCTACGACACCGAGGAGAGCCGCTATGTCTCGCTCGACGAGCTCGCCTTGTGGATTCGTAACGGTCAGGAAATACGGGTCATTGACAACAAGACCTCCGACGACGTCACCTCTCAGACTCTCACACAGGTCATCTCGGAAGAGGGCCGGCGAGGAACCACCATCCTCCCCAACGAGCTGCTTCATGAGTTGATCCGTATTGGCGAGCAGGCCGTCTCAACAGGAGTCGAACAGTTCCAGACTCGCATGGATCGACTGGTGCAAGCTTCAATCGACCGTATCGGTCCAGTTCGTCGCGCACGCGAGGAGATGGGGCGTCTTCGGGGACGATTGGAAGATCTCGAAGAGTCCCTCGCGGCGATCGAGTTGGACAAGGTACTGCCCGAGCCGGTGGATGAGCCACTGCCTGAACAGGAAGATGAGCTGGCGGATGAGTCGGCAGGCGAAAAAGAACCCGACAAGAAGACCGAGTAGGTTGCAATGATCTGTAGTAGCCACGCAACCGATACCATCGGCTTGGCGCTGGCTGGCGGTGGACCCCAAGGTTCGGTATACGAGCTTGGTGCTCTCCGTGCGCTCGATGAAGCCCTAGACGGAATCGACTTCAATCGCATTCCGGTTTATGTCGGCGTCAGCGCAGGCGCCTTCATCGCCGCATGCCTCGCTAACGGCCTTCAATCCGATCAACTCTGTCGTGCCATCATCAAACATGACCCCGGCGAACATCCGTTCTCCCCTGCAACTTTTCTCAGACCGGCTCTGGGACGTATCGTTCGCAGCGGATTGAAGGTCCCTCGTCTCCTTGGCGAAGCTGTGTGGGAGGCAGCGACGATTCCCAGTGAACGACGTTTGCTCAGTTCGTTGATGCGTCTAGGCCGCGCTCTGCCGGTCGGAATCTTCGACAACGAGCCAATGCGCGCATACCTGGCGAAGGTCCTCAGCAGACCGGGCCGAACAGATGATTTCCGCGAGCTTTCCAGCAAGTTGTTTGTCATCGCAACAGACCTCGACTCCGGTCAAGCGATACGCTTCGGCGATGTCGGTTTTGACCACGTCCCGATTTCGACAGCGGTTCAAGCCAGTAGCGCGCTGCCCGGGCTCTATCCCCCGGTCGAGATCGACGGACGGTCCTTCGTCGATGGTGTGCTACTCAAGACCGTGCACGCCTCGGTAGCTCTCGAACAGGACATCGACCTGCTTTTGTGTATCAACCCAATCGTGCCGGTCGACACAGCCCAGACGGTTGAGCAAGGAGTGATGAAACGTGGTCGCCTCGTAGACAGAGGTCTTCCGACTGTCATGTCACAGACCCTACGGACAATCATTCATTCGCGCATGGGTGCAGGCCTTGCTGCATATGAAACTCGCTACAAAGACAAAGATGTTCTGGTGTTTGAGCCCAGTCCTGAGGACTATGGAATGTTCTTCACCAACGTCTTTAGTTTCGCCAAGCGCAAAGCGGTGTGCGAGCACGCCTACAAGACGATCCGCTCCAAGTTGTGGAAAAATCGCGATCGCATCTGCCCCATCCTCGAGCGCCATGGCGTGCAGCTCCGAGAAGAAATGCTCACAGATGAAGACCGAACGGTCTGGCAATCCGTCGAACTCCACAAAAAACGAAGGCGTTCGATACTACCGCTCACGGCCAAACTGGAACGAGCATTGACGAGCGTAGAAGTCCTGGTGGACAACGCGCAGGGCGCGTTGGGAGAATGATGAAAGCGGAAAGATGAAAGATGAGAACGGACAGGGGCCCACTCAACCAAAGTCTCGGTGGCAAAGTACTGGAGACAAAAACCTTTGGTTTGGGAACGAAGCGTCAGTCCTCTGACCGTCTGCGATTGAGCGTCTTCACACCGGTCAAGAGCATAGCAATCAATTCATCAGCTTCTTTCACTAACTGAGTCGACCGCCAATGTTCGACGTTGCCCGATTCGTCCTCCCGAACAAATCCGTGTTCGCTTCAGCAGATACTACTCTCGCCCTCTCAAGCCACTGCTGCCGCGACTAGGCGGACCTCGCTTCCTCTTTCATCTTTCCGCTTTCAGCTTTCATCATTCAGTCAATCCACTCTGCCATGCCCCTGAGTCTTTTGGGATTGAGAATTCTCACGGTATTTGGACTCGCTTCGATGACGCCGTCCTCCTCCATCCGTTTCAATGTCCTCGACAGTACCTCCGGTGCAGTTCCGCACTGAGCTGCAATCAGATTGCGTGCCTCCTTCAGCGCCACCACCGTCCCGGGGACAAGTTCGAGATCACCTACGCGTGACAGCAGGTAGATCGCCAGTCGTTCTTCGACTCTGCGCTGTGTCAGCAACTCTAGCTTCAACGCCAGACGGCGCGTCCAGAGGGCTACCGAACCCGCCATTGCTAGTCCGAGGTCTGGTTCTGCCCTTGCCATGTCACGCAGCTTGTCTTGCGGCCAACACCACAACCTACTTTTGGCCACCGCGACCGCGTTGGCTGGATAGGTTCCTTCTCCAAACATCGCTGCTTCGGCAAAGGTCTGTCCGGGATGGACGACATGAAGCAAGAGTTCCTTGCCACGCGGGGTGTAACGCACCAATTTGATCTGGCCTTCAACCACGGCATACATCGCAAGCGCTGGATCGCCTTCGTGGAAGAGTGCCTCGTTCTTACTGAGGGAACGTGCGAAGCCGGCCGCAATAACTCGCTCGCGTGCCGATTCAGTGAGGAAACGCACCAACGGTAGGTCATTCAAAACGGATTGATCATCTGCCATCCATCAATTCTAGCCCGTACACCACTGGCCAATAGCAAAGCCCGTTGTCAGAGTTGTGGATTCCCTGCGTCAAGAAGATATCTTGCCGATTGCGAAACTCGCGGATCGGAGTCCAAGCTGAGTACTGTGGCAAGTTCCCGCGGCCTCCTGCCTGCCAACACGCGCAGGCTCCGAACCACATTACGGCGGACCATGGAATTCTCATCTTTTGCGAGGTTTTCAAGCAGCTCCATACTCTCGTACCGCGTCAGATGACCACTCGAGATTATCTCTCGCAGACGTGTTGTGACGGCGATACGCACTCCGTCGATCGGATCCTCGGTATGCAGAAGCAGGGTCTCTACCGCCAGTGGAGAACTCCGCAGAGCAAGCACTCTCGCCGAGACCAAGCTCAACATAGGATCTCGATCGCGCAAACCACGCTCGAGTTCGTATGTACCGGCATCACCAATGTTCACTAAAAGCGAAATGATATCGTCAACGTAGTCTAAGTCTTGTGAAGAATCACTGCCAGCTGAGTCCGCCGTTTCTTCCTCACTCACCCGCAACAATCCCAACGCTGGCTCAACGACTTTCGCATCAGCGAGAATCTCCAGGCAAATTCGCGCTTTTGCGATCTGCTCGGGCCGGCCATGCCTTCGGATGTAGAGTCCGATGTAATGATCAATAAGTTCCTGTTGGCATTCGACTTCCTGGCTAAACAGTCCGGCCGGAGACCCTGCGATTGCCTGATGGCGCATCATTCGTGTTTCGCGAACTTTGTCACCGTCGAATCGAACCTGTTTCAGCGTTCTCCTGTGAGAGGTCAGCCACACCAAGGGCATCAGGAGTAGCAAGACCACAGCGGCGATTCGCGCCCCCCGGATCGCGCGCTGCCGTTTCAGAGGGTTAGCGATCATGGACTTCTCCTGCGTGCGCCTTGTGAGGAGCTGCGTATCCTCGACCTGTTCGGGGTGCCG
>JAAESQ010001296.1 GCA_024229275.1 bacterium
AAGGGCTCCTGGCGACCGGCTCACCGATTACCCGCGAGCAAGCGCTACTCCTTCAGCACCTGACGCACCCCCTGGGTGCCCTGCTCAACTCCGGCCGTGGTCTCGGGGGCGTCGTCGGGAAGCGGCGCCTCGAGGATCTCCTCGCGCTCGAGGTAGATGGGGGGCCAGAGCCGGCAGGTGTGCCAACGCGGTCTTGTCCATCGCGATGGCCGTCCTGCAGCGCTCGGCCGAGGCGGTCGTAGGCGTAGTCGACGCTGGCGCTGTCGCGGCTGATCGCGGTCAGCCGGCTGAGGGAGAAATCGACGCCGGGGTCGTCGTAGGTGTAGGTGATGTCGAGGCTGTCGTCGGGGTAGTTCACGAAGCTTACCCGGTCGAGGTCGTCGACGGTGCGGTCCACCACCACGCTGCGGGCGTCGGTCTGCTGGGTCAGCTGGCCGTGCTCGTTGTAGGCGATGGTCTGAGTGCCCGAGACTTCCGAGGTCTCCGCGGTCATGAGGTCGCGGTCGCTGCGACGCGCTACCTGAGCCAGAAGATTCTTGTGATCCTGCCAGACTCAAGATCCACACTGGCTTTGCTCTCGCCATTCTCGCCAGCTATTAGAATCACGCTTACTTCTCTCACATCCTCGGGAACGTACTTCATTGCTGTAGGCAGGAGAACAGAGTCCGGTTCCGAGTTGTCTGGAATCGCCCGAAGCACCCAAGATGTCCAGACATTCCCTTCGCTGCTGACTCTTCGCTTGACGATTTCCACCCTTGCTTTATTAACCCTATAGACAAAGTACGTGTCCGTTCGTCGCTCGACTCCAACATCGGCAGGCTCGCCGAATACCTCTCGTGCTTCTTTGAAGGTCATCTGAGGCCAGAACCCAGTAAAGACATCTAGATTGACAAGATCTTGCAGGGAGGCATCTCTCCTGGCAGTAATGAAGATCTCCCTTTCATCTATAAAACTTACATTCGCAACTGGGCCCTCGCCCTCAATCTCTCGCTCCGAGTGGTAACAGCAAAAAAACAGAACGGCACTGAGCAAAACAGGTATTGCCATCCGACTGCGACTAAACAAACTCACACGCCAAACCTCATTCATTGAAGATCGATGTGATGTCATAGCCCTGGAGCCAAGAAACCAAATGGCCCAGAGGCTGGCTCGTCCACATTCCTGAGCTTCTTGCAGAGCTGGTCACAAGGCACAGGATTCCTGCAAAAGACGGGACCTCTACCCTTGCTATTATCCCGGAAGTCTGCCGGCTGAAAGGCGCTATCGCAGTTACCGCCTCTCCGTTGCACGACACACCTGAAGACATCTCCTACTTCCTTTAACAGACTTGCCACGATTGCTGCCAACCGGCTAGCCCCAGGGCACTGATCTGTGATCAAGCAATTCGCAATACAGTGTTGATACCGAGTGCCAAATTGTGCCGTGGCTCGAACTTCGTCTCTTATTCTGCTTACACAATCGAACGTGGTCTCAGACGGTGGGTCGTAGAGATGGGGCGGTGGAATCTTTTGTGCCAATAAACCCTGTCGGTCGACGAAATTCACCGGGTTTGTGGCGACATAGGCATAGTCGCGAAACCTAAACAATTGAAGCAGGGGGTCTGGTTTTGTATAGCTTCCGGTGTCATTCCTATACCATCTATGTACATTGTAATATGTTCCGGAGCCGGGGGCGCTCTCTTGCCACGTGGAGTCCAGCCATTGGCCGGGAAAGCGCAAGAACACAGCCGCCGGTCGTGTGCCGCCGTAATCTTTTCCAAACGGCGTGAACCCACCCTCCCATAGTGCTGATGCCACTCCGTCAGTCGCCAGAATTGGCGTACCAAGCTGATCAACACTCAAGTAGCTACTAAGCGAAAACGAGCCACCCCTCAGCTCCGAAGTCGCGACTGGACGAGGACCGAAGTAGAAGACGTAGCGTGCCTCCAGAGAGGCTTCACCCGACTTGGATAGCGCCTGCAGCGTACCTTCGGAGCTGTAGGTGGGCCCGGTCGTCGCTGTCGTCTGGCACTGCGATGCGCCGCCGCCACCCCAAGCCGAAAGATCACCGCTCTCGAAACCATCACAAAACAGCGGATCGCCTTCTGTGACGGGTGCCCGGCCAGCAGAGCTGCGGAGGAAGCTGCGACCGTCGTAGCGGAAGACCGACGTTGCAGGCGCCGACGCTCGCTCGATCCGGGTCAGCCGGCTGGCATCGTCGTAGGTCCAGTCGATCACGTCACCTTGGTCGACGACCTGGGTCTGGTTGCCCGCGGCGTCGTAGGCGTAGGTCTTCGTGCCGCCGGCGTCGAGCTGGATCTCCGCCAGCTGCGCGGAGTTCCCGCCGGCGAGGTTCGGCAGGTAGACGTAGGTGTCGGTCTGCCCGTCACGGGTCTCCGTGAGGCGATTGCCGATCTTGTCGTACGTCCAGCCG